>JAXEBU010000169.1:0-2667 GCA_034093895.1 Candidatus Choladocola sp.
ATTTGATATTCTCTGAAATGCTCCGGCTTTCTTCCTGTGCAAAGGATGCAAGCAGCGTGAGCATCAATTCTCCGTCTTCTGAAAGAGAGTTGATCTTCTCCCGTTCAAAGTAAACCGCTATTCCCAGGTCTTTCAGATGCCTGGTCGTATTCAGGCAATCAACCGTGTCCCTGGCAAATCGGCTGATGCTCTTTACAAGCACCATGTCAATCTTTCCTGCATCGCAGTCTGCCACCAGGCGATTGAAGCCATCCCGGTGTGCTGTACTTGTTCCGGTAATGCCCTGGTCAACATAGACCCCTGCGTATTCCCATTCGGGGTTGTTCTGAATGAGGGTGCTGTAGTAACTGACCTGTGCTGACAGGGAATGCAGCAACACCTCACATTCCTCGGAGACACGGGCATACGCGGCAACTCGCTTCTTACGCTTAAGCTGCGTTACACCCTGTGTGATTTGTCTGATTCTTGGCATGAAACCGCCTCCTTTCGCAGTGACATATTCCCGTAATAACCGCACTATAGCAAGTCAATATTGGAGAATAATGTGCCGAATATCGGGCGGTATTTTTGTTGCATCCTCCGCAGCATCCGCACTTGATTCTGTTGGATAAAATACTCACGCCACTATACCGACCATTCTAAAGCACTGGCCTTTTCCATATACTCGTTACCAAATGAAAACAAATATAATGAATAGTAAGCAACAAATTAATAAACCTAACCACCCGAAATCTCGCTGTTTTTCTATCTCCATGATTTTCTTTTTCATTTGTCTTTTTGTTTTTTCAAGTTGGCAGGCAGCATCTTTCTTTTCCATTTTTAGCAATAATTCCAATGAACGCATTCCTTTTTCTGCTTCCTGTTGCTTTTTCTGTGCTGTTTCAACAGCCTCTACAGAAGACTGTACAACCATCCTCTCAAGTTTAGAGTTCCGGTCCTGAACGTCTCTTATTTTTTCTTCGATCCATTCTTGCTCTTTCCTGCTCATTAATCCGTTCCTGTTCCGCAGATCGTTGTTGTTTTTCTGCAATAACTAATTGATATTCTGCGTTCTGGACAATTCGGTTTGCATTTTCTGATTTTCCTCGATTTGCTTCTGAAGTTCGTCTTGAAGCTTCCGATTTTCGGATGATGTCTTCTGAAGATTTTCCCGGAGTTCCCGCATCCGTACCAAACATTTCTGGATGTTTTCCCGATCCCTGTACTGAGCTTTCAGCAACCCGTCCCTCTCTGCAGTCACTTTCGCCAATGTCTCCGCCTGTTCCTGCGACAGCTTCTTCCACTTGTCGATAGTATCGTGCGAGATCGGCATCTGCTGAGTCATCCCTATCGATACAACATCTTTCTTTTTGTTCATTTCTGATAAATTCATCCTCTAATTCCCCCTTACTGATTTTCAAATGGAAGGTCTTAGAAAGGTTACTGTCACGTACCTTCTTTCCTTCCTGATTTTGAAATGTGATATGCTTTCTTTTCTCTGTCCAATTCACAATCCATCCTGCACTCTTCATTTCTCTGATAAATTGCTCCTGGCTGGTGCAATACTCCATAACAGTTAAAATCTCCATTGCACAGTCTGCAACAAAGCTATCCTTTACTTGTTGACGGAACAGATTGTATTTATCTTTACTCCATGCAATGACTTCCCCCGTCTCAATCTGGCTGCCATCAAAATGTTTTCCTTTTCCAGCAACAGTAAGACCCCGTTCTCGGCACATCTGGTTCGTCAGCTGCTTCATCCGTTCCAGATCTTTTCTCGAATTATGCAATTTTTTCCCGTTTTCATAGCTCACAGAATTTGTAACCAAGTGACAGTGGATATGGTCTTTATCCTTATGGACACTGACCACCGTCTGGAAACCAGAAAACCATTTCTCCGCAAATGCAATGCCAAATTCCAATGCCTGTTCCGGTGTAATCTTTTCATCCTTATGCCAGGAAATCACATTATGGGCATACATCCTTCCCGAATCCTTTCCCCACAATCGTTTTTCTTCCAGAAATGACTGGTACACCAGATCATAATTCACTTCTTCGTAAGGATAAGGACCGATCATATGGATTAGATGCTGATCTGTTTTTCCTTCCCGGAGGACATATTCAATACAGTTTCTCATTGCCCCATGGGAATTTGTTCGCTTATTAATTGTCTTATTGATCGCCATATGTTTTCACACTCCTTCCGATATCCTGATATATTTTCGTTGAGACTGTTAAAAACATCTGCTCTGGGATAAAAACCTCCTGCATTCATATGATGTGCAATCTGGTTGAGATTGGTTGTAGCACCTCGAAGCTGCCGGTTTGTTTCTTCCAGTCTCTGATTTAATACTTTCAATTCTTCCTTAACCTCTGATGATACTATCTCCACATTTTCAATCGCAGCAAGTACCACTGCCTGCTGTGTCTGTCCGCCTTCTTTCATCTTCTGCCGGAGCAAGGCATATTCTTTCTCATTCATCCGTATCGTAACGGTATGGTTTCTTTTTCTCATAATCAATTCACTCCTTTTATTTCTGTGCTGTCATATATATAATTCAGCCGATGCACTTCTGGCTGTAATGGGATTCCATAAGGGTGCTAGACATCCTGTGGATGTCCGTTTAGCACCGACCGAAGCGGAGCGGAGACAAATGCCCCTTTGGCAGGTGCAGGGCGCATGACGTC
>JAXEBU010000170.1:0-12213 GCA_034093895.1 Candidatus Choladocola sp.
ACAGATATGTATGCACAGGCATACTTTGATTATGACTCAAAGAAATCCGGCGGTGTTACAATGTCCCACCTTCGTTTCGGTAAGAGCCCGATCAAGTCTACATACCTGATCCACAAGGCAAACTTCGTTGCATGCCACAACCCGTCTTATGTACGTAAGTACAACATGGTACAGGAGCTGGTTGACGGAGGTACCTTCCTTCTGAACTGTCCGTGGGATATGGAAGGACTTGAGCAGCATCTTCCGGGACAGGTTAAGAAATTCATCGCTGATCACAACATCAAATTCTATGTAATTGATGGTATCAAGATCGGTAAGGAAATCGGACTTGGCGGACGTATCAACACCGTTCTTCAGTCTGCATTCTTCAAACTGGCAAACATCATTCCGGAGGAGCAGGCAATCGAACTGATGAAGGCTGCTGCAAAGGCTACTTACGGACGTAAGGGTGATGCAATCGTTCAGATGAACTACGATGCTATTGACGCAGGTGCTAAGCAGGTAGTTGAGATTCAGGTTCCGGAAAGCTGGAAGAACGCTGAAGCTGAAGATATTATCGCAAAAGACGTAACAGGAAAGAGACAGGACGTTGTAGACTTCGTAAACAATATCCAGCATGCAGTAAACGCTCAGGAAGGAAACAACCTGCCGGTATCTGCATTCAAGGATTACGTAGACGGAACCACACCGTCAGGTGCTGCTGCATATGAGAAACGTGGTATCGCAGTAGATATCCCGGTATGGAATCCGGAAAACTGTATCCAGTGTAACCGTTGTTCTTACGTTTGCCCGCACGCTGTAATCCGTCCGGTTGCAATGACAGAAGCAGAAGTAGCTGCAGCTCCGGAAGGACTGAAGACTCTGCCGATGACAGGTATGGCTGATTACAAGTTTGCTGTGGTAGTATCCGCTCTTGACTGTACCGGATGCGGTTCCTGTGCAAATGTCTGCCCGGGCAAGAAGGGTGCAAAGGCACTGGCTATGGAAAACATGGAAGCAAACGTTGGCGAGCAGAAATTCTTCGACTACGCAGTAGAGCTTCCGGCAAAAGCAGATGTAGTAGAGAAATTCAAAGAGAATACAGTAAAAGGTTCTCAGTTCAAACAGCCGCTGCTTGAGTTCTCAGGCGCATGTGCAGGCTGTGGTGAGACACCGTATGCAAAACTGATCACACAGCTCTTTGGTGACAGAATGTATATTGCGAACGCAACAGGATGTTCCTCTATCTGGGGTAACTCCTCACCGTCCACACCGTACACTGTAAACGCTAAGGGACAGGGTCCGGCATGGTCCAACTCTCTGTTCGAGGATAACGCAGAGTTCGGTTACGGTATGCTTCTTGCTCAGAACGCAATCAGAGGCGGACTGAAGGCAAAGGTTGAAGCAATCGTTGCTAATCCGGATGCTCCGGCAGACGTAAAAGAGGCAGCTCAGGGATGGCTGGATACCTACAGTGTGGGTGCAACCAACGGAACAGCTACAGACAAGCTGATCGCAGCTCTGGAAGCATGCGGATGCGAAGCTTCCAAGGAAATCCTTAAGAACAAAGATTATCTGTCCAAGAAGTCCCAGTGGATCTTCGGTGGTGACGGATGGGCTTACGATATCGGATTCGGCGGTGTTGACCACGTTCTCGCAAGCGGACAGGATATCAATATCATGGTATTCGATACCGAGGTTTACTCCAACACAGGCGGACAGGCTTCCAAGTCCACGCAGCCGGGTGCTGTTGCACAGTTCGCTGCAGGCGGAAAAGAAGTTAAGAAGAAAGACATGGCTTCCATCGCAATGAGCTATGGTTACGTATACGTTGCACAGATCGCTATGGGTGCTGATTACAACCAGACTGTTAAGGCAATCGCTGAGGCAGAAGCTTATCCGGGACCATCCCTGATCATCGCTTACGCTCCGTGTATCAACCACGGTATCAAGAAGGGCATGAGCAAGGCACAGACAGAGGAAGAGCTGGCAGTTAAGGCTGGTTACTGGCATCTGTTCCGCTTCAATCCGGCAGCAGAATCCAAGTTCACACTTGATTCCAAGGCTCCGACAGGAGATCTTATGGAGTTCCTGAACGGTGAGGTTCGTTACAACTCTCTGAAGAGAGCTAATCCGGAAAGAGCAGAAAAGCTGTTCGCTAAGAACGCTCAGTGCAATAAGGAAAGATACGAATATCTGAACAGACTGATCACACTGTACGGTGCACAGGAATAATCAGAATCTGTAAGAGAGTCGAATAAGGATAACCCGGAAGGGGGGTGCTGCTTATGGCAGCGCCCCTTTTTATCGTATGGGAAACTTTGTTTCCCATACGATAAAAATGCTCCGCGGGGATGCGCACTCGCGTGCAGAGAAAATGTCAGCAGAGCTGACCACGCCCGGCGCGCAAAAGCAGATCATTTATGAAAAAAATGTTATAATTGAGAATGAAATTAGAAAATGCTGAAAAGATTGAGGTGAGAGATGGAGAATAAAAAATACAGCTGGACTTATAATTACTCCTTATTTAAACATTATGACTGGATCAGGGCATTGTGTTATATTGTGGCAATTACAGTTTTGATTATCTGTTTTGGCTTATTTATTGCCCGGCCTTATGATTTTCCGGGCGTACTGACGGAAAATTTATGGCTGATAGGGATGATATTGGCTATATATGGTATATCGGTTCTTATAGCTCTTATATGGTATAGAAAAGGTTATGTTTATCAATATACTATTGAAAATGGCAATCTTAAAATCTGCAGGGGATTTGTGCCAATGAGTCATGAAATGATTGTCAATGAAAGGATAGGTTCAGATATTAATCTTAAGGATGTCAGATCTATAAAACTTAATAAAAATGCAGATTCAATCTCAATGAAAGGATTTCTTATTCTGACTACCATCTATGCTGATAAAAATGAAATAGATTATATTTATCAGCTTATGAAACAGGATTGTGTAAATTTGAAAAGTGACGATTGAAAATGAAAAGGAGAAAAAATTGTGATATAAAGATAGAAAACAGTCGCATTTTTACAGAAAGTATGGTAAAATAAACAAGACAAAAGAAAATTAGACACAAAAAGACGGGAATAGCATGTTAATTTATGTGGCATTGCGAACATAAAGGCAAATAGAATGACTTCAGGAGGGTATTATGCTGGCAATAGAACGTAAAAATGAGATTCTGGAAATTCTGCAGAAAGAACAGAGAGTACTTGTTTCAGAGCTTGCCAAAAGGTATGATGTGACAGAAGAAACCATTCGAAGAGATCTGGAGAAGCTGGAGAGGGATGGCTTCGTAAAAAAGACGTACGGAGGTGCTGTCCTGAATAAGAATACGAGCGTGGATCTTCCGCTCCGGATCAGAGAAAAAACAAACCGTCAGGAAAAGCAGAAGGTAGCTGAACTTGCATCTTCGCTGATCGAAGAGGGCGATACGATTATGCTGGATGCATCTTCCACGTCGCTGATGATCGCCCAGAAAATTAAAAACATGGAGAAGCTGACCGTGATTACGACTTCCGTTGAGGTACTGATCGAACTTTCCTCCAGTGAAGGAATCAAGGTAATTTCCACAGGCGGCGATCTGAAAGCGTCCTCCCTGTCATTAGTGGGAAGAAACACGGAAGCATGCCTTGGCAGATACAACGTGGATATGGCTCTCGTATCCTGTAAGGGAATAGATATGGAGCGCGGGATTATGGAATCAAATGAGCTGGAGGCCGGTGTGAAGATCGGCATGAGCAGAAGCGCAAAACAGACTGTTTTTGTAATTGACAGCAGCAAATATGACAAGATTTCTTTTGTGAAGGTGATGGATTTTTCGAAAGGCGATATCGTCGTTTCCGACTGTGTGCCGGACAGGAGATGGACAGATTACTTTGAGTCGAAAGGAGTTCGTCTGATCGTCCCGTAAATACCGGTTTTATTTCAAAAGTTTGCTTTACTTGTGTCTGATTGTGTGTTATTATGATAAAAACGGGGGAATTAAACCTGTAAAATAATAAAACTCAACAAAAAACAAATATTCAACAAAAAGATTGGAGAGGTGTGCAATGGGTGAGGCTGTATACACGCTGGCGTTTGATTTTGGGGCATCAAGCGGCCGCATGATTCTTGGCAAATACGAAGATGAGAAGATTGAGATCAGGGAATTACATCGTTTTTCCAACGATCCGGTACGTATCGGAAAGAGCTTTTACTGGGATCTTTTCCGCCTGTACCATGAAATGAAAGTAGGACTGAAGAAAGCTGCGGCTACAAAGCTTCCGATCAGTTCTGTTGCAGTAGATACGTGGGGTGTGGATTACGGTCTGTTTGATAAAGACGGCAACCTGATCGGCAATCCGATTCATTACCGTGACGACCGTACCATCGGTGTAATTGACAAATTTGACGAGATCATCGGTCTGAAAAAGCTTTATGAGCACACCGGCATCCAGTTTATGAATTTCAACACAATTTTCCAGCTGTATGCAGACAAACAGATGCGCCCTGAGATATATGAAAAAGCAGACCGTCTGTTGTTTATGCCTGAGATTTTCGGCTATTTCCTCACAGGAAAGATGTATAATGAATATACGTTTGCCAGCACGGGCCAGCTTCTTGATGCGAAGAAGAGAGACTGGGATTATGAGATTATAGACGAAGCGGGCATCAAACGTTCTCTGTTCGGACCGCTTGTGAAGCCGGGTACGGTGATCGGAGAGCTGATTCCGGAAGTAATGGAAGAGACAGGACTGAAAGGTGTGAAGCTGATTGCAGTGGGCAGCCACGATACTGCATCTGCAGTGGCAGCCACTCCGTTTGAGGCAGAGAATGCGGCATTCTTAAGCTGCGGTACCTGGTCATTGCTGGGACTGGAAGTGGATGAGCCGATTCTGACAGAAGAATCCTTCCAGGTGAACTGCACCAATGAAGGCGGTGTGGAAAACAAGATCCGCCTCCTGAAGAACATCAACGGCCTGTGGATTATGCAGAACCTGAGAAAGAACTGGTGTGAATTTGAGGCAGAAGTATCCTTCCCGGATATTATTGCTGCCAGCAAGGCTGCAAAACGGCAGGATTTCATTATCAATCCGAACGATCCGCGGTTTACAGCACCGCTGAATATGATGAAAGAAGTTATCTCCTACTGTGAAGAGAGCGGACAGGGAACGCCGCAGGGTCTTGGCGAGATTGCAATGGCGATCTACAATGGTCTGGCAAATGAGTACAAGACGACGGTTGACAGCCTGGAGAAGGTGGCAGGAGTGACGATTCCGTGCATCAATATGGTGGGCGGCGGCATTCAGGATAAGCTTCTCTGCGAACTGACTGCAAAGAGAACAGGCAAGAAAGTGATTGCAGGACCGGTGGAAGGTTCCGTTCTCGGAAATATTGTAATGCAGCTGAAAGCGCTGGGCGCAATTGATTCCCTGGAGCAGGGCCGCAGAGTTGTGAAGAACTCCTTTGCACAGGATGTATATCTTCCGTAAAGCTTTCATTTGAACAGAATAAAAAGAATAACGAAATCAGGACTGTTGTAAAATTATTTTACAGCAGTCTTTTTCTATGGTAAGATAGGCAGTACGAACAATAATTCAGAAGGTGTTTCCCGCTTCAGGCGCACAGAACACGAATTAATTACAAAGGATGGTCATATCAGGTGTTACACAGAAAAAAAGAAGCACGAGCCGGGAAAAGAGAATTAAAGCCAAGAAAAAGGACAGTTACCATCACGAATCTGCTGCTGGCTCTGATCGGTTTTCTCTTCCTTTTCAGCCTTTCCGTAGTGATCGTGCTGAATCTTCGTTCCATATATTATTATGATATCCGTAGTCTGAAACTGGAGGAGGAAACGGGGTTATCAGAGGAGATAATCCGGGAGAATTACGATACGCTGATCGATTACAATCTCATAACGAAGCGGGTAAAAAAACTGGAATTTCCCTCTTTTCCGATGTCGGAGCACGGAAGAATACATTTTGTTGAAGTGAAAAGAATCTTTTATATGATACAATACCTCTGTATTGTGACGGGAATTCTTCTGCTGGCTGGTCTGATACGGAAGCTGCCCCGCAGAGACTACGGTTCTCTGAAACTGATTTCCATATTTACTCTTTCGATTCCACTGGTTCTCGGTGTTGCTGTTTCTCTGAACTGGGAATACTTTTTTATAAAATTCCATGAATTATTTTTCCGGAATGACTACTGGATTTTTGATCCGGTGACAGATCCGGTGATACTGATTCTGCCGGATGAATTCTTTTTCCACTGCGCAGCAGCCATACTGTTTTTCCTGCTGCTTGGATGTATCCTTTTCGGAGCAGCATGGCGTCTTGCTACGAGAAAATACAGATATGATATAAGTAAATAATACAAATGAAATAAATTGCCCGTAAGGGGCGAGATGGAGGCCATGAGATGAATCTTGAAAAAATTCCACAGTATGAACTGGTGATGCATGAGACGCTTGATGATATCCATTCAGAAGGGTATCTGCTCCGCCACAAAAAGAGCGGTGCACGCGTTATGGTACTGCAAAACAGTGATGAAAATAAAGTATTTCATATTTCCTTCCGGACAAAACCCACAGACAGTACGGGGGTGGCACATATTCTGGAGCACAGCGTGCTCTGCGGCAGCCGGAAGTTTCCTTCGAAGGATCCTTTTGTTGAACTGGTAAAGGGTTCTCTCAATACTTTTCTGAACGCAATGACGTATCCGGATAAGACCATGTATCCAGTTGCAAGCTGCAATGATACAGATTTCTGCAATCTGATGCACGTCTACCTGGATGCCGTATTTTATCCGAACATCTATCAGAAGGAAGAGATTTTCCGGCAGGAAGGATGGAGCTATCAGCTGGAAAATCCGGAAGATGAGATCATTTATAATGGTGTAGTATATAATGAAATGAAAGGTGCATTTTCTTCGCCGGAGGATGTGCTGGACCGTGAAATCATGCATTCCCTGTTCCCGGATACGACGTACGGTGTAGAGTCGGGCGGAGACCCTTCCTGTATTCCGGATCTGAAATACGAAGATTTCCTGGCTTTCCATACGAAATATTACCATCCATCCAACAGCTACATTTATTTATATGGAAATGTGGACGCAGAAGAGCGGCTTGCATGGATGGATCGGGAGTACCTGAGCCATTTTGATTACTGTCCGGTGGATTCTGCCATTGAATTGCAGCAGCCCTTTTCCGGGTTTCGCAAAGTGTACCGGAAGTACCCTGTTTCCGATACGGAGTCGCTGGAAAACCACACGTATCTGGCATGGAATGCGGTGATCGGTACCAGCCTGGATGTGGAGTTGGCAAATGCTTTTGCAGTACTGGAATATGCGATTCTTTCCGCACCGGGAGCACAATTGAAACAGTCATTGCTGGATCATGGCATCGGAAAGGATATTATGAGCTCCTATGACAGCGGTACGTATCAGCCGACATTCTGTGTGATAGCGAAAAATGCGGACAGCTCCGATCAGGAACGCTTTGTCCGTGTCATCCGGGAAACGCTGGAGGAGCTGGCAGAAAAAGGTATCAATAAAAAAGCACTGCTGGCAGGCATCAATGCGATGGAATTCAAATTCCGTGAAGCGGATTACGGCTCCTTCCCGAAGGGACTGATTTACGGTATCGATATATTTGACAGCTGGCTGTACGATGACAACGCTCCTTTTGCATATCTGAAACAGCTGTCTGTTTATGACAGACTGCGAAAACAGGTGGATACTGGATACTTTGAATCACTGATCCGCAGGTATCTGCTGGAAAATCCCCATGAATCCCTCGTTGTGCTGGAGCCGGAGCGTGGACTGACCGCAAAGCAGGATCAGTCGGTCAGGGAGAAGCTGCGCCTTTATAAAGAAACACTGGATGATGGACAGATTCAGGAACTGATTGCGAAGACAGGAAAACTGAGAGCGTTCCAGGAGACACCGTCCACCCAGGAAGAGCTGGAAAAAATCCCCATGCTGGAGCGCAGCGATATCGGGCGGAATGCAGCACCGTTTCAGAATACGGAGTATGAGTGGGACGGCACAAAAATTCTGTATCATGATGTGGCGACAAACGGAATTGCATATATTGACCTGCTTTTTGACATTAACCGGGTGGACACGGCGGATATCGGATATCTCGGAATTCTGAAAGCAGTACTGGGAATGGTAAATACAGAGCATTATTCCTTCCAGGATCTGAATAATGAAATAAATATGAATACGGGTGGCATCTCTGCCGGTATGAGTGTGTATTCGCTTCTGCATCAGGATAATCGCGTTCGCGGGTTTGTGGGAATCCGTGCCAGTGTGCTTTATGATAAGCTTCCTTTTGCCTTTGATATGGCAGAAGAGATTCTTTTCCGTTCTGAGTTTGAAGATGACAAACGGCTGTATGAGATTGTAGCAAAACTGAAATCCCGTCTTGCCATGCAGCTTACCTCCTCCGGCCATTCGGCAGCGGCAGAGCGGGCACTTTCCTATTTCTCGCAGATCAATGCGCTGAATGATGCCATCAGCGGCATCGGATTTTACCGCCTTGTGGAGGATCTGGAAGCTCATTTTGACCAGAAGAAAGAAGTACTGAAGGAAAAACTGCGTATGCTCTGCGGAGAACTGTTCCACAGAGAAGGTATGCTGGTAAGCGTCACCTGTGAAAAAGAAGGTCTGGAATCCATGAAAGAACCGCTCCTGTCCTTCACAAAAAAACTGCCGGAGACAGATCTTCCGGTAAAGGACAATGACCTTCCTCTCGATAAGAAAAATGAGGGATTCATGACAACGTCTCAGGTACAGTACGTAGCGCGGACAGGTAATTTCCGTCGGGCCGGATACAGGTATACCGGCGTGCTGCGAATTCTGAAGGTTCTGATGAGCTACGATTACCTGTGGACAAACATCAGAGTCAGGGGCGGAGCTTACGGATGCATGAGCGCCTTCGGACGGAGCGGAGATTCCTATTTTGTCTCATACCGTGATCCGAATCTGCGCAGAACGAATGAAGTATACGATGGTGTACCGGAATATCTTGAGCTGTTTGAGGCAGACGAGCGCGAGATGACAAAATACATTATCGGCACCATCAGCGAGATAGATACACCGCTGACACCGGCTGCGAAAGGACGCAGATCCTTAAGCGCATATATCACCGGACTTACACTGGAAGATGTGCAGCGCGACCGTGATGAAATACTGGGAGCAACCCGGGAGCAGATCCGCGCACTTGCACCCCTTGTCCGGGCTGTACTGGATGAACGCGCCTTCTGTGTGATCGGCAATGAAGAAAAAATCAGAGAAGATCAGGATTTGTTCGGAACGGTTCTGATGCTCTGCAGCGATGAGGAAGAAGAGACAGAATAAAAGAACAATTCGCCGTCGGATGCGGCAACGGAGGTTTTATGGAAAATGCAAAATTCAAATCGGGCTTTGCGACGCTGATCGGAAGACCGAATGTGGGAAAATCAACGCTGATGAATCATCTGATCGGACAGAAGATAGCGATCACATCAAACAAACCACAGACGACGAGAAACAGAATCCAGACAGTCTACACCTCAGAGGAAGGTCAGATTGTATTTCTCGACACACCCGGAATTCACAAGGCAAAGAACAAACTGGGCGAGTATATGGTGACAGTGGCAGAACGTACGCTGAACGAAGTGGATGTGGTACTCTGGCTGGTGGAACCGACCGATTTTATCGGAAAAGGAGAACGCCATATCGCTGAGCAGCTGAACAAATCAAAAGTTCCTGTAATACTGATCATGAACAAGATTGATACGGTGGATAAAAGCAGGATTGCCGGCTTCCTCGACGGTTACAGGCAGCTGTGTGATTTTGCCGATATGATACCGGTGTGTGCGCTGCGCGGACAGAATATGGACCGCGTGATACAGGCTATCTTCCGGTATCTGCCCTACGGACCGAAGTTTTATGATGACGACACAGTGACCGACCAGCCCCAGAGACAGATTGCAGCAGAGCTGATCCGGGAAAAGGCGCTGCGCTGCCTGGAGGAAGAGATTCCTCACGGCATAGCAGTTTCCATTGAAAAAATGCAGGAGCGGCGTGGCGGAGATATCATGGATATCGAAGCAACCATTATCTGTGAAAAAGATTCCCACAAAGGAATTGTAATCGGAAAGGGAGGTGCCATGCTGCGCCGGATCGGGTCCCAGGCCAGACGTGAGATCGAAAACATGCTGGAAATGCAGGTGAATCTGCAGCTCTGGGTTAAGGTGAAAAAAGACTGGCGTGACAGTGATTATATGATCAAAAACTTCGGGTATGATAAGAAAGAACTGTAAAGGTCAAAGATATGGGGGAACCGTTAAAAGTCACGGGGATGGTTCTGTCAGCCGCACCATCCTCCGAATATGATAAACGAATGGTGATTCTGACGAAAGAGCGGGGCAGGATCACTGCCTTCGCAAGAGGCGCGAGGCGGCAGAACAGCCCGCTACTGGCTGCGTCCAATCCCTTTGTGTCCGGCAGTTTCCTTGTCTATGAAGGGAGAACGGCGTATACGCTGACGGGAGCGGAGGTTTCCAATTATTTTATGGAAATCCGGGAGGATTATATGGCAGCCTGCTACGGCTGCTACTTTATGGAGGTGGCAGAGTACTATACGAGAGAGAATCTGGACGGCACGGCGATGCTGAACCTTCTCTATGCCACACTGCGGGCCCTGTCAAACGAAAAATTGGATAACGAACTGATCCGGTGTGTTTTTGAGATGAAAGCCATGGTGATCAACGGGGAATATCCATACGATGTGGTGCATGATACCTCCCTTCTGGAATCAACGAGGTATGCGCTGGCGTATGTCATCCGGACACCGGTGCAGAAGCTTTACACGTTTACACTTTCACCGGAGGTGTTCGCCGAATGCAGGCATCTGCAGGATTACTACAATAGAATGCAGATTGACCGGAAATTCAAATCGCTGGAAATACTTAAGACAATGGCCGATTTGTGACTTTCCGGCAGTTTCCCGAAAGAAAAGGTTGAAACACCGGTGGTTTCTATGTATAATAAATGGGATTTGTTAGGAGGAAGTACGGTTGTGGTGAAAAAAACAATAGTTATTGCAGTTCTGGCGGCCGGAATATCACTTCTCGGCGGCTGCGGAATGTTTGAAAAAGAGACGTGGAAGCCACAGGAAAATGCAGCCATATCCATTGACGAGGACGGCAGAATCACGGAGATTATTCATGAAGAGCTGGATGCATCCTATTATGATGCTTCTGAACTACAGAATATGCTCACCTCCGAGGTGAACGACTATAATGGAAAACACGGAGAGGATTCCGTGAAAGTACAGAAATTTGAGGCTGAGAATGGGGCAGTGGATCTTGAAATACAGTATGCTGCCGCTGCAGATTATGCAGAGTTCAATAATGTGGAATTCTATTACGGATCCATGATCAAGGCACAGCTGGAAGGATACCTGTTTGATGTTTCATACAAAAAGGTACAGAACGGTGTGGTGAAAGGCTCCGCCGTATCCGGCAGTGAAGTGATAAAGGAAATGGATGAACAGGTCCTGATTGTGCGGGCTCCTCTGGAGGTTCACGTACCGGGAGATGTGATCTACATCAGTACCAATGCGGAGGTTCTCGCTTCTGATGTGGTAAATGCCACCGGTAAGAAGGAAGAGGAGGAGGAAGGACTTGTACTTCCGTCCAGCGCGGTTTACAGAGAAGAAGACAATGCGTCTTTTGAAGAACAGCAGGCAGCGAACCGCGTATATATCATTTTTTCAATGGAATGATGAGAATGAAATATGGAGGAGACAAAGATGGAAAAGACAATGGAAAAAATCGTAGCGCTTGCGAAAGGACGCGGATTTGTGTATCCGGGCTCCGACATTTACGGAGGACTGGCCAATACGTGGGACTACGGAAATCTTGGCGTGGAGCTGAAGAATAATGTGAAAAAAGCCTGGTGGCAGAAGTTTGTCACCGAGAATCCATATAATGTAGGTGTGGACTGTGCGATTCTGATGAATCCGCAGACCTGGGTGGCTTCCGGACATCTGGGAGGATTCGCAGATCCGCTGATGGACTGTAAAGAGTGCCATGAGCGTTTCCGTGCCGATAAGGTAATTGAGGATTTCTGTCAGGAGAAGGGAATCGAGCTGCCGAAGCCGATTGACGCTTTCTCCCAGGAAGAGATGAAGAACTTCATCGAGGACAATAACGTTCCGTGTCCGACCTGCGGCAAGCACAATTTTAC
>JAXEBU010000171.1:0-8425 GCA_034093895.1 Candidatus Choladocola sp.
TTCCTTTGCAGCTACCAGTGTGGAGGCCGGAATCTTTCCGTCCCGTCCCGGCGGTGTGGTCATGATAACCCGGTCCACACCTGCTACCTTTGCCGGAACCACATTCATCAGTACGGAGGAAGGATATACTGCCTTTCCCCCCGGCACGTAGACACCGACTACAGCCAGCGGTGTAACCTTCTGTCCCAGAATTGTTCCGTCAGCCGTACTGTCAAACCAGCTGTATTTTTTCTGCTTTTCGTGATAGCTGCGGATATTGACCAGTGATTTCCGGATCACATCCAGAAGTGTGGGATCCACATTCTCATACGCTTCTGCAATTTCCGCTTCCGTCACGCGGATCGTCTCTTTCGTAATCTGTACACCGTCAAACTGCTTTGTGTAGGCGAACAGTGCTTCGTCTCCCTTCTGCTTGACGTTGCTGACAATCTCATTTACTTTTTCTTCGAACCCTTCGTAGCTGTCCGGGCTTCTTTTCAGCAGGTGCTCCAGAATATTCTTTTTTGTTTCTGCTGTCAGTTTTACGACTTTCATACCGTTTCCTCCATTACAATCCGGTTCAGCTTCGAAAGCAATCCGGAAATCCGTTCATTTTCCATCCGCATGCTGACCTGGTTCACCACAACACGGGCGGACAGCGGGCACACCTCTTCCAGAACAACAAGGCCGTTCTCCCGCAGGGTGGAGCCTGTCTCCACAATATCGACAATGACCTCCGAGAGACCCACGATGGGTGCCAGCTCGATGGAACCGTTCAGTTTAATAATCTCCACCGTCTGATTCTTCCTGTTGTAAAAATAATCTTTCGCAATATTGGGATACTTGGTCGCCACACGGATCAGCTCCTGTCCCCGGAGCAGCTCACGTGCTGATTCGGGTCCGCAGACACACATTCTGCATTTTCCGAAGCCCAGATCCAGCACCTCATAAAGCTTTCTTCCTTCCTCCAGAATGGTATCACGCCCGACGATTCCGATATCTGCCGCACCGTACTCCACGTAGGTGGGTACATCAGGCCCCTTCGCCAGGAAAAACTTCAGCTTCAGCTCCTCATTTACAAAAATCAGCTTTCTGGAATCGGGATCCTTCATCTCTTCACAGGTAATTCCGATTTTCTCAAAAAGCTCCAGTGTTTTCTTCGCCAGTCGCCCTTTTGTGAGGGCAAAAGTCAGATATCTCATTTCTGCTGCCATACTGTCTCCTTTATGGATATTCAATCCTTCTGTCATTTCCGGTGTATGCGGATCTACAGTTCCACCACGAGAACGCAGGCTGCCGATTTCGCGTAATTCCTGCAGTCTTCTCTTGTGCGTTTTTCTGTCACACGGACCAGTTCCACATCGATGCCCTTTGCCCGGAGCTCAGAAGCTTTCGCAATAGCCTCCTGCTGCTTTTCACTCTCATAGATAATCATGCAGTGGCTTCCCGGAATCTCCTGGGAAATCTTCTGCCTGGAAAGTGCACTGAGCAGCTGATCAATCACTGCCACAAATCCAACAGCCGGTGCATCCTTGCCGAAATGGCCCAGAAGATTGTCATAACGGCCGCCCTTTATAATGGCATCACCCGTTCCAAAAGTATATCCGCGGAAAATAATTCCCGTATAATACATATAGCGGCTGATCATTCCGAGATCGAAGGATACGTATTTGTCCACGCCGTACAGCTTCAGCGTATCCAGAATCTCCCGCAGCCGTTTTACTGCAGCCAGTGCTTTTGGATTGTCCGTCAGAGCTTCCGCCCGGTCCAGTGCTTCCTCCGTTCCGAACAGACTGGTCAGCGCCGTAAAGGAATGTTTCAGTGATTCGCTGATCTCCTGCCCCGACAGAAGCTTCTCTGCGCCGAAGGTATTTTTATTTGTAATCAGTTCTTTCAGTTCACTTTCCACCTGCTCATCTAGACCGGCTTCCGCAGCCAGTGCATGGAAGAATCCCACGTGTCCAAGGCTGATCTGAAACTCCTTCAGGCCGCAGGCTAGGAGCATCTGCACCACCAGTGCAATAATCTCCGCATCGGCATCGGCACTGTCATCACCGATCAGCTCTCCGCCGATCTGAGTGGTTTCTTTCAATCGTCCCTGATAACTGGAATTGTTGACGAAGGTATTTCCAAGGTACGTCAGACGGATGGCCATGTTCTCATTCAGAAAGTATTTTGTGGCTGCCCGCGCAATGGATGGCGTAAAATCAGGCCTCAGTACCAGCGTATTTCCCTCCCGGTCAAAAAACTTGTACAGATCTCTGGAAGGGATCGTTCCGATCTCTCTGCTGAATACGTCGAAAAACTCAAAGGTCGGTGTTTCAATATCGCGGTATCCGTATGATTTTATCACAGAATGCAGACGGTTCTGAAGGGCCAGCTTCTGCTCACATTCTCTGTTATAAATATCGCGTACACCCTCCGGTGTATGTAAAATTCCCTGCATATGAAAATCCTTTCCCGGACAGGTACATCATGGAAAGCAATGTCCGGTCTATTATTATTATTTTATCACTGTAAAGTGCTAATTCGCTGCCATATAAAATTGCATTAACAAATTATAAGAGATTCTTCTGTCCTTGTCAATCCCTGGAATCAAGATCAATCTGCAGCGTCTCCAGATACGGCACCATAATTCCGTTTTTCGGTTCGATATAGTAATTCTGATCCAGCTCCGTATACCGGAAGCTTTTTCTTCCGCCCGCCTCTGCCCGGTCCCAGAACTGCTTCATATGGCGGTAAGGCAGATAGAACAGTTCGTTTCGGACACTGAAAAACAGGATCAGGAACGAGATTCCGCCCTGCTTTTCAAACTGTCTCATGAATTCCACCTGGTGAGGATGAATATTCTGCAGCGCAAAAGTATCGGTGCTGCATTCTTTTGCATCGAAGCAGACCGGAATTCCCTGCACCACACCGATATAGTCCACCGTACTTTTCTGGTCAAAATAAGCCAGTGTAATATGCCTGTGTTCTTTGTCAATTTTGATCGGAGTGATGGGAGTCGGCACTTTCTGAATCAGCGCCAGTCCCTTCTCCAGATAGATTTCATTCGTCCGGTTGATCAGTTCCTCCAGCGTAGATCCCCGGAGTCCCCGCGTATTCCAAGTTCCCATCTCTGTCTCCCCAAAAACTTATTTTCTGCAGAATACTTTCAAACTCTTTCTGCCGTTTCCCGTCATCCGGAAGTCAGCCTGCTGTACAGGAGGGGCATCTCTGCCTCAAAAACTTTTCCGGACAGATAGGAAAGGGGCCCATCGATCTCCGGAAATTCCAGGCGGCATGCGTGGAGCAACTGGCAGTTTACTTTATGGCTGCGCTGGTATACGCTGTTGATTTTCGGATCACCGTATTTCGGATCGCCCAGAATCGGATGTCCCACAGATGCCAGATGGGCACGGATCTGATGGCTCCGACCTGTAATCAGGTGAACCTCCAGAAGTGTCAGTCCGTGACCGGAGGACAGGGCCCGGTACTCCGTCTCAATGGGTTTCCCGTCGGGAGCAGGCTTCTGATCCACCGTAACTTTGTTTGAGGCGGAATCCTTAACCAGATACCCTTTCAGATGACAGCTTCCTTTCATGGTTCCGGCCACAACACACCGGTAATATTTACGCACCGTGCGCTCCTTCAGCAGGCGGCTCATGGTCTGCAGTCCCACAAGGCTCTTCCCTGCCACCACGATCCCGCTGGTATTCCGGTCCAGCCGGTTACAGACGGAAGGACGGAAGGTGACCAGCTCCTCCTCTGTGACACTGCCTTTATCCAGCAGATACTCCAGCAGATATTCCACAAGGGAAACGTCCTGCGGCCGGGCTTTCTGCGAAAGCATCCCGGCCGGTTTATTGATCAGTATGATGTGTTCGTCTTCATAGATTACAGAAAGCTTCGTCCCCGAACCGGTCTTGCGGATTCCCGAAACTGCAGAACTTCCCTGAAATTTCTGAATGGTTTCATCCGACAGAAAAAGGCGGATCTCATCGTTTTCCTGCACCATCTCATTGCCCTGGGCTTTTTTCCCGTTCAGGGTGATGTTCTTTTTTCGCATCATTTTATAAAGAAAGCTTTTCGGTGCCTCCCGCAGATGTCTGGAAAGCAGTTTGTCCAGCCTCTGCCCGGCTTCGTTTTTGGATACGGTAATCAGCTTCATCGGTACTCCTCTTTCTTTACAGGGAAATAGCCAGCAGTGTGTGGTAGATCAATTCATCTCTTGAGAGATCCGGATATCTGGAATCCGGTGTGAACTCCAGACCTTCCCGGAAGTGATCCTGCCTGCTGCAGATCTCCCGGGCTCTCTGCAGGTATTTTTTGAAATCTTTCATTACTTTCACCTGCACATTTGTAAAACCGTTGGCCGCCATAATTTTCGTGATATGCTTTTCCATATAAGATGGATCTGTCTTCTCATCCGGCGTATAACAGACAATCTGATCTCCGCAGACGATCAGTGTATTGACCGGTGTCGTATGTTCATATGCCGTAAACACCAGTTCATAGCCGGCCGTCAGATTTCCGTTCGCTTTTTTCGCCGCTTCATACTTGTCCTGATCCATGGGCTTCTGCATCATGATCATAATCAGACCCACCATGGATTTGCAGGCAGGCAGACATCCCAGTATGGCCACAACTGTAAATAGGTTCAGTCGCGTCTTTGTCTGAATATAACCTGTCACATAGATCACCAGCGGAATCAGAAACATAATAAACGTGATCAGCAATTCTTTTTTCTTCTCATATCTGATATACCCGCGGGTGCCTTTTTTTACCTTCTTCATCTGTACTCTCCTTTACAGTTTATTTCTCAGGACACCTTCTGCTTTCGTATCCCCATGTGTCCTGCCTCCGTCCCGGACAACCACAGAATCTGTCTGTGGAGATTGTTACAACTTAAATATGTTTTCTGTGTACGTTGCGGATTGTCTTTTTCCCGGAGCGCTGCCTGTTTTCACTGCTTCGTGTACCGTTTCTGCCCGGCCGGCTGCTGCTCTCACTGCTTCGTGTACTGTTTCTGCCCGGCCGGCTGCTGCTCTCACTGCTTCGTGTATCGTTTCTGCCCGGCGTTCGTGTACTTTTTTCCTGCCGCGGACGGATCAGGCATTCTTTTCCGAAACCGATCAGATCCTGGCGGCCTGCCAGAATCAGTGCTTCTTTGACCATCTCATAGTTCTCCGGACGGCGGTACTGGATCAGCGCCCGCTGCAGTGCTTTCCGGTGAGGATTTTTTTCCACGTACACCGGTTCCATGGTACGCGGATCGAGACCGGTATAATACATGCAGGTGGATACGGTGGACGGTGTCGGGTAGAAATCCTGTACCTGTTCCGGCATATAGCCAAGCTCCCGCAGATAGCAGGCCAGCTCCACTGCCTCTTTCATGGAGCAGCCGGGATGGGAGGACATCAGATATGGAACGAGGTACTGATTCATTCCGCATTCCCGGTTCATCCGATCGTACTCCTTTGTAAATTCCAGATAAACACTGTGTTTCGGTTTTCCCATCATGGAAAGTACCCGGTCGGAAACGTGTTCCGGCGCCACCTTCAGCTGACCGCTGATATGATACCGTACGAGATCACGGAAAAAATCTTTTGATTTGTCCGCCATCAGATAGTCGAAACGGATTCCGGAACGGATAAAGACCTTCTTTACCTTCGGCACCTTCCGCAGTTTCCGCAGCAGCTCCACGTAATCCCTGTGATCGACACGCAGATTTTTGCAGGGCTCCGGAAACAGGCACTGCTTGTTTTTGCAGACGCCTTTCGTCAGCTGCTTTTCACAGGAGGGCTGCCGGAAATTGGCGGTGGGACCTCCCACATCGTGGATGTATCCTTTGAACCGGGGATCTTCCGTCATAACGGCAGCCTCCCGCAGAATGGAATCGTGGCTCCTCGTCTGGATAATCCGCCCCTGATGGAAGGTCAGTGCACAGAAATTGCAGCCTCCAAAACATCCCCTGTTGCTCACCAGACTGAATTTCACTTCTTCGATGGCGGGAATTCCGCCTGCCTCCTCATAGGAGGGATGATACGTTCTGCAATAGGGCAGATCATAAATGTCGTCCATTTCCTGAGTGGAAAGCGGCTCGGACGGCGGATTCTGAACGACGTATACTGTATCATACGGCTCCACCAGCCTCTTTCCGGAATAGGGATCGGTATTGCAGTACTGTGTATAAAAACTCTCTGCGTACTTTCGTTTGTCACTGCACAGTTCTTTATAGGAAGGAAGAAGCTCATAATCATAGACATCTTCCAGTTTTTTCGTCTTATAGCATGTACCGGGCACAAAAGTAATATCCTGTACTTTCATACCCGCACTCAGCGCATCGGCAATCTCCACAATGGAACGCTCCCCCATGCCGTAGGAAATCAGGTTCGCCCCACTGTCCATCAGCACGGACCTCTTCATGGAATCAGACCAGTAATCGTAATGAGCCAGGCGACGAAGACTTGCCTCTATACCACCGGCAATGATCGGAACATCCCGGTACGCCTGGCGGATCAGATTGCAGTAGACCACAGCCGCATAATCGGGGCGTTTTCCCATCACACCACCCGGTGTGTAGCTGTCCTTCTGTCGTTTTTTCTTTGAGACGGAGTAATGATTGACCATGGAATCCATATTCCCTGCCGTCACCAGAAAGCCCAGTCTCGGTCTGCCGAGAACCGTCACGCTCTCCTTCGTTTTCCAGTCCGGTTGGGCAATGATTCCCACCGAATAACCGTGCGCTTCCAGCACCCGGCTGATGACTGCATGTCCGAAGGATGGATGATCCACGTAAGCGTCCCCGATCACGTAAACAAAATCAAGCTGTTCTATATGTCTGTCTTTCATTTCCTGCATGGATACAGGAAGAAATTTTCCGTTCATGAGAGTACCTCGTACGTATGACGGTATATTTCGTCATATGATTTGATGTAATAATCGGCCAGCTTCCGTATGGTATCACGCTGATCCGCGGAAGCAGTATCTTCTACGGCGCATACCTTCATCCCCGCATTTTTCCCTGCAAGAATTCCCATGGGAACGTCTTCAAATACGAGACACTGTTCCGGCGATATGCCGAGAGACCGGGCCACACTGAGATAAATATCCGGTGATGGCTTTCCTCTGGCCACATCGCAGGCCGTCGTGATGCAGTCAAAGCTGTCGGCTGCACGATTGCTGTTCAGGCAGGCCATAATCAGCTCTCTGCTGTTGCTGCTGGCAATTCCCGTTGCAATCCCTCTGCTGCGGATCTCCTTCAAAAATAAGGCGGCTCCCGGTTTCATCCTTACGTGATGGGCATACTTGTCGTACGCCATCCTGTTCCATTCGTCCTTGATCTCTTCGATGGATTCCGGAAGGGAAAAGCGTTCTTTGAAATACTGGGCCGTTTCCGTAAATCCCATTCCTTCGATCTTCTTCTGCAGATCCTCCGGCAGTGTATAACCGTGGCGTCCCAGAAACTCGATGTCGATATCTGTCCAAAGCCACATGGAGTCCATCAGTGTTCCGTCGAGATCAAAGATCACTGCTTTTACGTGTTCTAACATTTCCGGCATAAAATTTCTGTCTCCTCTTTTGTTAAGGTTCTCCACTGCCCGGGGGCAAGTGATGTATCCAGTACAATCGGTCCCATGGAAATCCGTTTCAGATAGGTCACGCGTTTTCCTCGGGATTCAAACATCCGCTTCACCTGATGAAATTTCCCCTCACAGATGGTCAGCTCCGCTTCGGAAAAGCTGTCGCTTTTCAGAATTTTCAGCCGGGCCGGAAGCGTATTGTTCTTTTCACCGATATCAACTCCTTCCGCAAAAGCAGCTGCATCCTCCTCTGTGATTTTTCCTTCTGTCCGCACAAAATACGTTTTCTCCACGTGATGCCTGGGCGAAAGCATCCGGTGCGCCAGGTCTCCGTCATTCATCAGAAGCAGCAGACCCTCTGTATCGATGTCCAGTCTGCCCACCGGAAAAAGCTCATCCCTGCGTGGATGGTCTATGTAATCCATCACTGTTTTATGCATTCTGTCGCTGGCAGCCGTCACACAGTCTGCCGGTTTGTTGAGCATCAGGCAGAGAAACGGTTCATATACAATGGGTTTTCCGCCGCAGCAGATCGTATCCCGTTCCGGATCTACCTTAAACTCCGGTTTTCCAGCAGGAACGCCGTTTATGGTAATGCTGCCTGTTTTCAGTATTTTTTTTACTTCACTGCGCGTCCCGTAACCGTTCTGCGCCAGAAATTTATCCAATCGCATTGTGCTCATCTGTCATTGTAATCTCCATCCGGGGTAATATTTGTTCTTCAGACCGGTGCCTGCAGCCTTGCCCCATCCAAGGGAATAACCATCCACACAGACAAGCATCCAGCCCTTTTGATCCCTTGCTTCCGTATCCGTAAGCTCCAGCGTTTCTCCTTTGAGATAACGGATCACCCGTGGATCTTCTGAAGAAAGATTCAGCAC
>JAXEBU010000172.1:0-12356 GCA_034093895.1 Candidatus Choladocola sp.
ATACTGTAGCGGTACTGTCCCGGCATGGTCGGAATCTCTTCCACAATATCGGTACCCTCTTTCACAAAAATCGGATAAATCAGAGAAGAAGGATCTACCCTTGTTTCTCTTACCATCTTCCGCAGCGTTTCTCCGTAACGCAGCCTTCTCGGCCTGATTTTCATATCCATTTTCCTGTCCTCCGCTATTCTCTGCTTTCTTTCTGTACCTGTATCAGCCGTTCTGTCAGACTGTCGATGGATGGCTGCTCTGCCATCCAAGTCTGCATACCGAACGCATCTGCCGCAGCCTTCGTCTGACGGCCGATACAGACGGCTCTTATTTTTGTAAAATCTGTATCCCCCACCGCCGCCGCAAAGCCACGGACTGTGGAAGCACTCGTAAATATAACGTAATCAACATTTCCGTTTTCCAGCTCTGCCCGCACATCATCAAACCGGCCGGACTCATAAACGGTATCGTACGTCGGCACATCGTCAACATACGGTGTTTTTTCAAGCAGGAGTGAGATCAGCTCCTGGTTTCCTTCTGCTGCCCGGGGAATCAGGATACGTTCTCCTGTGGTGCACACGGTGGCAAGTGCCATGCCCAGATGCTCTCCGTCAAAAATTTCCGGTACAAGATCACTGTACAGCCCGTATTTTTCCAGTTCGCGGCACGTTCCGCTGCCGATAGAAGCAATTTTTACACCGGCCAACCTGCGCAGATCCATCCGTTTCTTCTTCATTTCATCAAAGAAGATACGGACGCCCGTCGGGCTCGTAAATACCACCCAATGATACGTCTGGAGATGTTCCAGTGCCTGCACAAGAGCTGTATTATCTTTTCTGGGGACAGTGCGGATTGCAGGCAGCTCCAGCACCTCGGCGCCTTTTTGCCTCAGCTTCCGTGCCGTTTCGCTGATCAGCTCCTTCGGTCGTGTCAGCAGCACCTTCACACCGCCAAGAGGCAGCTTTTCATACCAGCTGAACTGTTCCGCCAGTCTGCAGACATCTCCGACCACAATAATCGCCGGTGTCTTTGCCCCGTGAAGACTGACAGCTTCTTCCAGCGTAGAAACAGTAGCCACTACCCGATCCTGTGCTGCCGTTGTTCCCTGCATCAGCAGCGCTGCCGGTCTGTCAGGATCCATTCCCCCTGCCAGCAGGCCGTGGCAGATATCACCGAGGGAAGCGACACCCATCAGAAATACGAGCGTCCCTTTTGTGCGGACCAGTGCTTCAAAATCAATATCATACGCTTTTCCGGCTCTCTTGTGTCCCGTAATCAGATGTACTGAAGAACAGTAGTCTCTGTGGGTTACCGGAATTCCCTGATAAGCCGGTACGGCAAGAGCCGATGTGACCCCTGGGACAATCTCATAGGGAATCCCTTCTTTTACCAGGAGCTCCAGTTCTTCTCCTCCCCGTCCGAAAAGAAAAGGATCTCCGCCCTTCAGCCGAACTACCCGTTTGCCCTCACGGGCTTTTTCCACCAGCAGTTCATTGATTTTCTCCTGTACCATTGTATGATGGCTGGAACGCTTTCCTACATCAATTGCTTCCGCATCTTCCGGAATCATATTCCGTATACTCTGCCCTGCAAGTGCATCATACACGACAACATCCGCCTGTTCCAGAACTTCTTTTCCTTTTATGGTAAACAGGCCGGGATCAGACGGACCCGCTCCGACGAGCCATACCCTGCCTGTATTTTTCTCATTCTTCATATCCGTCCGTTTTCCTTTCGCCTCACGCACCCGTCTTCTTACCTCCGCGCTGCTCCAGAATCCATTCCGCAAGACGTACTCCCGTTTTCTCAGGATTCTGCATGGTTCCTTCCACCGTTCCGCGGTAAAGCTTTTCCGTATCTTCATCAAAATACATTCCGGAGAGGATCAGTCTGTCCCCTTCCACACGTCCATACGCACCGATCGGTGTACTGCAGCTGCCGCCCAGTCCGCGTACAAAGCTGCGCTCCGCCAGGGCACACGCTTCTGCTGTAAGATCCGAGTACCCCTCCAGGCAGGAGTAATCCTCTCCGGCTCTTCCCTGAATTCCGAGAATTCCCTGGCCGGCCGCCGGAATCATTTCTTCTGTTGTAAAGTATCTGCTGATTCTGTTTTCCAGTCCAAGACGTTTCAGTCCTGCTGCAGCCAGTATGGTAGCGCCGAATTCGCCGGAATCCAGTTTGGACAGTCTTGTCTGGACATTGCCGCGTATTGTTGCAAAATGAGCCTGAGGATACAGCTCCTTCAGCTGTACCATTCTCCGTCTGCTGGAGCAGCCCACTGGTTTCGAGAAGTCAATCTCCGTTCTGCCGGATGGCAGAACAAGTACATCGCGCACATCTTCCCGCGCAGAGAATGCAATCAGCGGCAATCCCTCCGGCAGCTCCATCGGAACATCCTTCAGACTGTGTACCGACAGATCGGATCGATGATCCAGCAGTGCCTGATCCAGCTCTTTTACAAAAAGTCCCTTTCCTCCGACCTTCTCCAGCGCCTGATTCAGAATTCTGTCACCGGTGGTCTTCATTGTCACAATATCAGCATCCATCCCGGGACATGAACTTCGGATGTAATCCTGCACCATTCCGGCCTGTATTACAGCCAGCCTGCTCTCTCTGCTTCCAATCAGAATCTTTCTTTTCATACCGTTCCCGCTTCTTTCCCTTTATTCTGTCTGATAAAGCTGTTCCAGACACTCCAGTGTCTCCCGGAAAGTCTGTTTTCCCACACCGTCTCTTAAACCAAACAGCATTTTATTGAATGTCTTTACCGCTGCAGCTTCAATATCTTTTTTCAGCTGCTCCCTCTGCTCATTTTCCAGAGGAAGCTCCCGCAGTTTTTTCTGCAGCCGCAGTTCCAGATCCACAGCAGCATTTTCTTTGATTTCCTGAATTTTCGGAATCATATCGCGGCACTCATACCAGACGTAGAATTCTTCCATCTGCTCTGCAAAGCAGTCCTCGGCTTTCAGAATCGCCGCTTTCTGTTCCTCACTGCAGGCTTCCTCGCGGAAACAGTCAATATCATACAGCTGCACATCCTGCAGTTCCTGTACCCGGGGATCAATATCCCGCGGCACTGCCAGGTCAATCAGTACAACAGGCCCGGTAAGGCACTGTTCCACCTGTTCTTTCGTCAGCGTATAATTTGGGCTTACTGTGGCACTGATTACGTAATCACAGGAATCAAAAAGCTCCATCCGCCTGCCGTAATCGATTCTGCTGCAGTTTTCCGGAATCTCCACTACACCGCTCCTGTACTGTCGTACCGTCACAGTCACATCTGCTCCCTGCCTGCGAAACAGCGTTGCTGCCAGTTTTCCCATCACACCGTTGCCGATAACGAGACATTTTTTTCCCTGAAACTCCATTCCCTGCTGCTTCAGTGTATGAATCGCCGTATGAACAACAGACTGATCCGACGGAGACAGACTGACACCAGTCTTAACTTTTTTGGCCGCTGTCACCGCCTGCCGGAACAGTGTCTCCAGCACGTGATCCGCCGCATACTGTTCTCTGGCAAAAGCCAGTGCATCTCCTACCTGCGTTACAATCTGATCCTCTCCCAGGATCCGCGACTCCAGCCCTCCTGCCAGACGGAACAGATGATGTACAGCATCCTGTTCCCTGCGAAACCGAAAGTAGGAACGATACAGCCGGGGCGGCACCTGACGGATTCTGCACAGCTCCTCAAAAAGAGAGCTGTCGTACTCCTTCCCCGTGCTGACCCACAGCTCCATACGGTTGCAGGTGGAAATCATGACGCAGCCCTCAATTCCCCGTATCTGCCGGAACTGTTCCAGAGCAGCAGCCATATCTTTTTTTGTAAATGAAAAAATAGTACGTATATCGATCGGTGCAATAGTGTGATCGATTCCAATCATCTGTATTCCCATTTCTTCCGGTACTCCTGATCTGTTTCTGATTTATTCTTCTTCCCCTCCGGATCCCTGATCCAAATGCTTCATCGCCGCCTGTGCGTGATCGAGTATAATATCGCGGATTCCCTGATACTCTCCCAGGCCTTTCAGAACGCAGCGAACCGGAAAACCTTCTTTCTCAAATCTGCTCTTCCAGGAATCATCATCTTCTCCTGCAAGGTCGTTCACCGCATGATCACCGGCAACCATCATAAACGGAGACAGAACGACACGCCCCGGTGCCAGGATGCGCACCTGTTTCAGAACTGTCTCAAAGGAAGGATACGCTTCCACTGTTCCCATAAGCATACGGGAATAACCCTGATCTCTGAACAGGTAATCAAGGGCAGCGTAAACAAAATTTGAATAATGAGATGTCCCGTGTCCCATCAGCACCAGAACCTCATCAGAATCCAGCGGAATTTCTTCTGCAATCACACGAACCACGCGTTCACAGTCTTCCTGGGACGTAAGGAGTGGATCCCCAACGCCGAAAAACTCAAACTGATCTCTGAATTCCCGGATTTCCGAGAGCATCTGTTCATTTTCAATTCCGTTCAGCACGTGGGTAGGCTGTATTACTGCCCGGGTAATACCTTCTCTGCGCATCTGCTCCAGCGCTCCCCGCACATCCGGAATCACGAGATTATCCCTCCGGGCAATCTTCCGACGGATTCTCCCGCTGGTCCAGGCACGGAAAATTTTCCATTGGGGATTCTGTTTTCTCAGATCCGCTTCCACCTGATCCAGCGTCTTTTTTCTGGTATCCGGAAAGCTGGTGCCAAAGCTGACTGCCAGAATCCCGTTTTTCTCTGTCATTCCCATCTCTCCTGCCCTCATCCGTTCCTCTGTTAATTACGAATGGCATCCCGTCGGGATGCCATTTACTTACGATTAAATCGAAAGATTATTTCCTCAGCCCGGAAATAAAACTTCTATGCTGCAAATATCCTGACTCGGCCTCCCCCTCCGAAGCACCTTCCCGGCCAGCGCCAGTGGTCTCTGCTTCGTTGTCCGCCTCACAGTAGTGGTGACTGTTCCGGATTTGCACCGGATTCCTTGCTCTTTTTTTATCTTATATACTATACCTCAGAAATATCTGCTTGTCAAGAAAAGAGCAGGTTCACAATCCGAACAGCCCGGCCAGATATCTGCCAACACCATCTTCATTATTGGAGGGTGCAAGATCGCTGGCTTTCTCCCTGAGACTGTCTGAACCGTTAGCCATGCAGATTCTGTGGGATGCACACTCAAACATACTGAGATCATTGTCATAGTCTCCGAACACGCAGACTTCTTCGGGGCCGATTCCCATGTGATCCATCACGTGCAGCAGTGCGCTTTTTTTCGAAACATCCCGGTGAAACGCTCCATACAGACCGTATCCCGTTGACTCATAATGAACATGCTCCAGTTGGCCCAGATATGCGCGGTAAATCCCCGCTTTTTCCTCATCATCCTCATACGCTACGATTTTGGCACTGTCACTGCAGGAAAAGCCGCTTCCACGCTTCAGTTCCCGCGCATCGAGATGAACGGGAAAACCGATTTTTTCCGTCAGTGATTCATAATCCCGAATCTTCTTTTCCATACGGGGACTGTCCTCGGAATGATACATCGTGTCTGCCGTATACATCATATACGTCATATTCTTTTCATCGAGATACTGCAGAATCACCCGTACATCCTCCGGTTTCAGAAAGGACTGATGAATCACTGTTCCGTGATTATCCCGCAGCATGGCACCGTTGTTGGAGAGCATGAAATCAACGCCTCCGATACAGTCTGCGTATACACGCATCATCTGTTCATCTCTTCCCGACGCGTAACAGATCTTTACGCCGCGGCTGCGCAGTGCGCGGAGCACTTCCCGGTTATACTGTGTCACCATTTTGTGATCGTCAAGCAGCGTGCCGTCAAGATCACATACCACTAATTTTATCATACTGTAAGTCACCTTCATTCAGAACTGCTTTCGTCACGGTGTATACACCCGAATCACTGACTTCACTTCACGGATGCCCGGTTTTTCTGTCATTTTTTCTACAGCCTTGTGGAAATCGCCCTCCCGTACCATATCGGTAATAACCACGATCTCAGCCAGGTCTCCCGTCCGTTCCTTCTGGATAATCTGCTGAATGCTCACTTTATACCGTGCAAATACCTCTGTGAGCTCTGCAAGGACACCGCTGCGGTCTTCCACTGCCACCCGAAGGAAATAGGAGCTGCGAATATCCTCCATTGGTACCATGGGAAGCTGTTTGTAACAGGTACAGCTGATTCTGCTGCAGCAGTTGTGCAGAATATTCCGTGCCACCTCAAAAACATCACCCACCACAGCACTTGCTGTCGGCAGTTCCCCCGCACCTCTGCCCTGAAACATGGCATCATCGACGGCATCTCCGCGGACAAAGATTGCATTGTAGGAGTCATTTACGGATGAGAGCGGATGCTTTTTCGGCAGCAGCATCGGCGCAACGTACGCATCCACAGAACTGCCGTCACTGTGCGCACAGCCGATCAGCTTGATACAGCATCCCATCTCTCCCGCATACTTTATGTCATTCGCTGTAATTTTTGTAATTCCCTCTGTTGTCACGTCCTGAAATGTTACTCTGGAATTAAAGGCAATGGAAGCAAGGATGGCAACCTTCCGGCCTGCATCCAGTCCTTCCACGTCTGCTGTAGGATCTGCTTCCGCATATCCCAGCTTCTGTGCAAGTGCCAACGCATCATCAAATTCCATCCCCTCCTGCGTCATCTTCGTCAAGATGAAATTCGTCGTTCCATTGACGATACCCATAACCTCTGTCAGATGGTTTGCTGCCAGAGACTGTTTCAGAGGCGCAATTACCGGAATCGCTCCGGCCACTGCCGCTTCAAACAGAAGATCACAGCCTTTCGATTTTGCCAGATCGAGAAGATAGCCGCCATCAGCTGCAATCAGATCCTTGTTGGCAGTCACCACATTTTTTCCTGCTTTTAATGCAGCCTCAATATACGTCCTGGCAGGCTCCATGCCGCCCATCAGTTCAATCACAATCCGGATTTCCGGATCGGAAACAATCTCATCCCACTGATTCGTAACACATTCCGGGCAGTCTACTTTTGCAGCTGCTTTTTCCACATTGCGCACCAGTATTTTCCGGATTTCCAGTTCTGCACCGATTTTATGGATCATTTCTTCTTTCTGTGCACGCAGCACTTTGTACGTCCCGAGTCCAACGGTGCCAAGTCCCAATATTGCCACTCCGATTTTTTTCTCTGTCATTTTATCTGTACCTCCGAATTTTCCTCTGACCAGTATACTCAAAAAGCGTCTGAAATACAATGATTAATTTGTATGTCATTGCAAAGTGACTCTGTCTGCCAGTGACGGAAATGCTTTCCGGTATGCTTCTGTCTGATCCGTATCTATTTCAGCGTATAAAACTTCGGGCGTCTCACCCGCTTCTGCAAGCACCGTTCCGTCCGGTGATACACACATACTGTGGCCTGCAAAACAGGAGCCCTCTCTCTCATAACCGCAGTTACAGGAAAACAGAAAGCTCTGGTTTTCCAGCGCTCTCACCTGGTTGAAGAGCTTCCAGTGTTCCAGCCGCTGCAGCGGCCATGCAGATGTAATCAGAAATATCTCTGCACCCAGCTCCGTCATCCGCCGGAACTGTTCCGGGAAACGCAGATCATAGCAGGTGGCCAGACCGATTTTTCCAAATTCTGTTTCCACCTCAGTAATACGGGTACCGGGGCGGAGAATCCTTTTTTCTTCTGATTCGTACCCAAAAAGATGAACTTTTCTGTATTTTGCAAGTATCTTTCCATCACGGCCAATCAGCAGCGACGTATTAAACAGCTTTTCTTCTTTCTCGCTGCATCCGTTTTTTTCCGAACCGGAAATTACCGGCTTCGTGCTGCGTTCCACAAAACTTCCCGTATGGATCATACAGCCCAGCCGTTTTGCCCATGATCGCAGCCAGACAGTCATTTCCCCGTTTTCCTCCTGTCCGTGATCTCTGTACTTTTCAAAATGGAAAAATCCGCACTGCCACAGCTCCGGCAGCATAATAAGATCGGGGACCCGTTTTTCCCGCTCCATCCTGACAAATTCTTCTTCCACCCGTGTTTTCCTGTCACATACACTTTCTCCGTCTCTGATTCCAAGCTGAATTGCTGCTGTTTTCATCTTCATTTGCATTCACACCTCTCATTTTTCCATTATACCAGTTATTTTGTTTCTCTTCCATACTGATACAGAGTATCTTTTTGCTTTAAATCATATGTTGCTGTGCACGCGCCCTGCATGGTAAAATGATGGTATTATCTATTACCAGAAAATTAACCATAAACGTATTGTAACAGGAGGTTTTGACTATGCGTACCATCATTTTACATGGAAATATCATACACACACCGACAATGGCAGAATTTGAATGCCATCCTGACAGCTATCTGATCTGCCAGGATAATAAAATCGAGGGAATCTATTCCTCTCTTCCTGAAAAGTATCACCAATGTCATGTTCTGGATTATGGCGATCAGCTGATTATCCCGGGACTCTGTGACATGCACGTACACGCTCCGCAGTTTGTCTACCGCGGTCTGGGTCTGGACCTGCAGCTGATGGACTGGCTGAACCGGTACGCTTTTCCCACAGAAGCACGTTTTCAGGATACAGAGTATGCCCGTATCTATTACGATGCTTTTGCTGAAGCTATGGCAAAAAACGGAACGACACGGGCTGTCATCTTCGGAACACTCCACGTTCCTGCAACAGAGCTTCTGATGGAAATCCTGGAGAAAAAACAGATCACAGCATACGTTGGAAAAATCAATATGGATACGCTCTCGCCGGATTTTCTCTGTGAAACACCGGAACAGTCTCTGGCAGATACCGAACAGTGGATTCTCGCTACGCAAGACCGTTTCCATTACGTCCGCCCGGCCATTACGCCGCGTTTCATCCCGACGTGTTCCAGTACGGTACTGCAGGGTCTTGGCAGACTGGCAGAAAAGTATCAGCTGCCGATCCACTCTCATATCTCAGAAGATATCGGTGAAATGGAGGTTGTACGGGGACGCTATCCGGAATACGATAACGACGGAGATGTATACGATTCCTTCGGACTGCTGACCGACCAGACTGTGATGGCACATTTTATCTATCCCACTGACCATGAATTGCAGCTGATCAGAGACCGCGGAGTAACCATCGCCCACTGTCCCCAGTCCAACGGAAATGTGGCAGCCGGCATTCCTCCCATCCGCCGCATGCTTGATATGGGCATCAAAGTGGGACTGGGTTCTGATATTGCAGGAGGTTACAGCCTCTGCATTTTCCGGGCGATGGCAGAAGCCGTTTATCTTTCAAAGCTGAACTGGCTGAAAACGGATAAAAAAGAACCGTTCCTCACCATCCCGGAAGCATTCTATCTGGGAACAAAAGGCGGCGGACAGTTTTTTGGAAAGGCAGGAAGCTTTGAAACAGGTTACGAACTGGATGCGCTCGTTATCGATGACAGAAGTCTCGGCACACCGGCTGATCATCTGACACTGGAAGAACGGCTGGAACGTGTCATTCATCTTGCAGATGACCGGAATATCACGGCAAGATTTACAGCAGGAGAATTCGCCGGATAACAGGATCTGCTCCCATACTCATGAGGGGCTTGACTTCTTTTGCGCGCCGAGCGTGATCAGCTCTGCTGACATTTTCTCTGCACGCGAGTTCGCATCATCGCGGAACGTTTTTATCGTATAGGAAACGAAGTGTCCTATACGATAAAAAAGGGCTGCTGAAGGATATTTACACAGGAATTTCTGATCTCCCTGCGAAATATTCTACAGCAGCCCTTCTGTAATCATATTTTTATTTGTAATTTACGATCTTGCCGAACTCTTCTTTGAGGGATGCTCCTCCTACAAGTCCACCGTCGATGTCTGCCTGAGCAAACAGATCCGGAGCTGTCTTTGCGTTTACAGATCCGCCGTACTGGATACGGATTTCTGCTGCTGTAGCATCATCATAGATCTCAGCGATGCACTCACGGATGCCCTTGCAAACTTCCTGAGCCTGCTCTGTGGTAGCTGTCTTTCCTGTTCCGATAGCCCAGATCGGCTCGTAAGCGATAACTGCTGTCTTAGCCTGATCTGCTGTCACGTTCTGGAAACCTACCTTAACCTGCTGACGAATCCAGTCCATTGTGATGCCCTGTTCTCTCTGCTCCAGAGACTCACCGCAGCACATGATCGGTGTGATGCCGTGCTCAAATGCTTTCAGCATTTTCTTGTTTACGGTCTCGCTGGTCTCAGCAAAGTACTCTCTTCTCTCAGAATGTCCGAGCACAACGTATTTTACTCCAACATCTGTCAGCATTGCCGGAGAGATTTCTCCTGTGTATGCACCTTTCTCCTCGAAGTACATGTTCTCAGCACCAACCTGGATGTTGGAACCCTTTGCAGCTTCCATAACCGGAATGATATCGATCGCCGGTACACAGAATACTACATCCACTTCGTCATTTACTACCAGCGGTTTCAATGTTTCAACAAGCTTTACTGCTTCGCTGGGAGTCATGTTCATTTTCCAGTTTCCTGCAACGATTTTTCTTCTTGCCATTGTTTTATTCTCCTTAACGTTTAGTATAGAACCGTAAACTGTTCCGCAATAAGCGAACTGTATTATTTATCGTCTGCTGCTACCACACCCGGCAGATCCTTGCCTTCCAGGAATTCCAGAGAAGCGCCGCCGCCTGTGGAGATGTGAGACATCTTGTCACCGAAGCCAAGCTGGTTCACTGCTGCTGCAGAGTCACCGCCGCCGATGATCGTAGTTGCATCTGTCTCTGCAAGAGATTTTGCAACAGCGATAGTTCCTTTTGCAAGGATCGGATTTTCAAATACACCCATCGGTCCGTTCCATACTACTGTCTTTGCAGATTTTACTGCATCAGCGTACAGAGCTGCTGTCTCTGTTCCGATATCCAGACCCATCATGTCAGCCGGGATTGCATCTGATTTTACAACAGATACTTCGATCTCAGCATCGATCGGTGACGGGAATTCTTTTGCGATTGTGGTATCTACCGGAAGCAGCATCTTCTTGCCGAGCTTCTCAGCTTTTTCCATCATCTCCTTGCAGTAATCAATCTTTGTATCATCCACAAGAGATGTACCTACTTCATATCCTTTTGCTTTCAGGAATGTGTAAGCCATACCGCCGCCAATGATCAGTGTGTCGCATTTCTCAAGAAGGTTGGAAATAACGTTCAGCTTATCAGCTACCTTAGCACCGCCAAGGATTGCAACAAACGGTCTCTCCGGATTGTTTACTGCGTTTCCAAGGAAATCAATTTCCTTCTGCATCAGATATCCTACTGCACATGTGTCAACGTATTCTGTAACACCAACATTGGAGCAGTGTGCTCTGTGAGCGGTACCGAATGCATCGTTTACAAAAACGTCGCAGAGAGAAGCCAGTTCTTTGCTGAATGCTTCACCGTTCTTTGTCTCTTCTGCTCTGTAGCGGGTGTTCTCCAGAAGGATTACATCGCCGTCATTCATGGCAGCCACTGCAGCCTTTGCATTTTCTCCTACTACATTGGCATCAGCAGCAAATTTCACTTCCTGGCCAAGCAGTTCGGACAGACGTACTGCAACCGGTGCAAGTGAAAGCTCCGGCTTCGGCTCTCCCTTCGGTTTTCCGAGATGAGAGCAGAGAATTACCTTTCCTCCGTCAGCGATCAGCTTCTTGATTGTCGGAAGAGCTGCTACGAGACGGTTCTCGTCTGTGATTTTTCCATCTTTCAGCGGCACATTGAAGTCGCAGCGAACCAGGACTTTTTTGCCTTTTACATTGATATCATCAACAGATTTTTTGTTAAGCATGGAATTTCCTCCTAAAAATAAATTTCAAAATAAGAGGTCCGGTCCAATCAGACCGGACCTCTTCTGGGTCTTTTATCAAATCGCTTTACTTATATCGATTATGCAAGCTCTGCGAAGTATTTGATTGTACGAACCATCTGGCTTACGTAGGAGTTCTCGTTATCGTACCAGGAAACAACCTGTACCTGAGATGTTCCGTTACCAAGGTTAACAACCATGGTCTGTGTAGCATCGAACAGAGAACCAAATCTCATACCAACGATATCAGAAGAAACGATTTCGTCTGTGTTGTATCCGAAGGACTCTGTAGCAGCTGCCTTCATAGCCTCGTTGATGCCTTCAACTGTAGCTTCACCCTTAACAACTGCGTTCAGGATTGTAGTAGAACCTGTCGGGGTCGGAACACGCTGTGCAGCACCGATCAGTTTGCCGTTCAGTTCCGGAATAACCAGTCCGATTGCCTTAGCAGCACCTGTTGAGTTCGGAACGATATTGATAGCACCTGCACGTGATCTTCTCAGATCGCCTTTTCTCTGCGGTCCGTCAAGGATCATCTGGTCACCT
>JAXEBU010000173.1:0-8458 GCA_034093895.1 Candidatus Choladocola sp.
GGACCGAGGAACAGGAAAGAGCCGATAGGCCGGCCCGGGTTTTTCAGTCCTGCACGGCTTCTGCGGATTGCTTTCGCCACAGCCTGTACGGCTTCCTCCTGGCCGATTACACGCTCATGCAGCAGCTGATCCAGCTTCAGAAGTTTCTTTCCCTCCTGCTCTTCCAGCTTCTGTACCGGTATTTTTGTCCAGACAGATACGATCTGCGCAATGTCTTCCTCTGTCACGACAGAAGCTCTGTTCTGCTGTCTCGACTGCGTTCTCTTTTTCTGACGGTTCATCTGAACCAGAACCTCTTCCTTCTCCTGATTTCGCTTTCTGGCATCTTCGATTCGGCCCTCCTGCAGTGCCTTCTCCCGCTCCTGCAGCAATTCATCATACTGCAGCTGCAGCTTTTCAAGCTGTTCCGGCACTCTGTAATACCCCAGCTGTTTTCTGGCTGCAGCTTCGTCGATCAGATCTATCGCCTTATCCGGCAGGAACCGGTCATTGATATATCGTCCGGAAAGCTTCACTGCTGCTTTCAGTGCTTCATCCGAGATCCTGACACCGTGATGTTTTTCGTAAGCAGGACGCAGCCCCCGCAGAATCTCCTCCGCCTCCTCCGCTGTGGGTTCATCCACATAGACCGGCTGGAACCGTCGCTCCAGAGCAGGATCCTTCTCAATGTATTTCCGGTATTCCTCCAGCGTTGTGGCGCCGATCAGCTGAATCTCGCCCCTTGCAAGAGACGGCTTCAGGATATTTGACGCATCAATTGCCCCCTCGGCGCCGCCAGCACCAATAATTGTATGCAGCTCATCCACAAATAACAGCACATTGCCGCTCTCGGTCACCTCACGGAGAATCTGCTTGATCCTCTCTTCAAACTCTCCGCGATACTTGGAACCTGCCACCATTCCGGCCATATCAAGCGTCACAACACGCTTTCCGCGCATGGGCTCCGGAACCTGATCTGCCACCACAAGTCTGGCAAGTCCTTCCACGATTGCTGTTTTTCCTACACCCGGTTCACCGATCAGACAGGGATTATTCTTTGTTCTACGGCTCAGAATCTGCATAATCCGTTCCGTTTCCTGCTGCCGCCCCACAGTAACATCCAGTTTTCCGACGGATGCAAGCTCCGTCAGGTCTCTGCTGTACTGATCCAGCGTCGGTGTGCTGCCGGTATTTCCCCCGTCTGTCCTGGCATTTCTGATCAGTTCCTTATACTTTTCTTCCGGAACCCCCATCACAGTGACAAGATCGGTAAACACCTTCTGCAGATTGACACCCATTGTGTGCAGCAGCCGGGCTGCCACACATTCCACGTCCTTGAGGATGGCCAGAAGCTGATGTTCACTTCCCACTTCCTCATCCTCAAAAAACCGGGCAATCTCTTCACTCTCCTTTATTATGCGCTCCGCCCGCGGCGTCCAGCCGTCTCTCTCACAAACCGGCGCATCTGTCCCCGGGGCAATCAGCTGATTAATCAGCTCTGTCAGTTTCTTTTCTTCCACATGGTGAACTCTGAGAATGGCACCAGCTGTTCCGCGCTGCTCCTGCACCAGTCCCAGCAGCAAATGTTCCGAACCCACATAGCTGTGTCCGCAGGTTCCGGCAGCCTTTCCGGCAAGCTTCAGCACCTGTCTGGCACTTTCTGTATAGTTATCCTGCATCAGTCGTCCTCCTGCATTTCTGATTATTATTTCTGTCCGGCCTACTCACAGCCCAGCAGTTCGTCATAGATTTCATCTACCATCTCATGCACTTCCTGCCGGGAAATATTTTTACAGATTCCTTTTGCCAGCACCACCTGAAGCCTCTGACGCATCTCCTCCGCCGCTTCTCTCTTGTTGGCATCGAGGGCTATCACTGCACCTTTCCTGCGGTCAATGGTTACAAACCCTTCCTGACGGAGAACAGAATACGCTTTGTTTACCGTATGCATATTGATTCCAATATCATCGGCCAGCTGCCGGACGGACGGAAGCGGATCCCCCTCCCGGATCATGGATGTGGCAATTCCCAGAATAATCTGATTACGAAGCTGCATATAAATCGCTTCCTCACTCTGAAAGTCTATTTCGATCAGCATAATCTCTCCTCCTTTGTGTTACTTATCATATAACAGCCGGTTGTCCCTGTCAACTGAAAGATCACCCGATTCAACACTGACCGTGCGGTATCCGGTCAGGAAAACAGCCCCTCCCCGTCAGCACACCCGTCATCTTCCAGATGTTTACTGACAGAGGAGGAGCTGCTCCTTTGTCGGTCTGTATTCTACAGATCAATCATATTGATTTCCACATGATCGGAAGAAGGATTCTCCTTCGGTTCATAACTGTAATCCGGCTGCGGTTTCTGATACTGCGGCATCTGCTTTGCCTTTTTTCTGGCTTCGCGCGGCTTCGGAACAGTAGCCGGGTCATCCTTGCCCTTTCTGGATTTTCTTTCCCTCACAGGCTTTTTCGGAGTCTCCTCCTGACTTGCAGCGTTCTGTTCGTACGCTTCCGGAGTATTCTCATATCCGTAATCCGGAGTTTCATATTCTTCCGGCTGCTGCTCATAAGCCTGCTCATTATTCTCGTCATAATCGTGTTCGTAGCCCTGACGGTCATAGCCCTGTTCGTAATTCTGATCATAGCTGCTGTCATAACCCCGGTCGTAGCCCTGATCATAACCGTACTCAGATCCCGCTCCGTTTCCATACATTTCCGAACCGTCTCCGTCATACGCTTCTCCGGTATTTTCGGGATAACCGTATCCCATGTATTTCTGAAGTTCTGATTTCAGATCCTTTTTCTTCAGAAGAAGATTGATCACCACAAAGAGAAGAATAACGCAGAATCCGATCAGACCGTACAGAATCTTCATCAGTACACCGATTCTGTCGCGGTAATTGCCGGCTTCTGTTTTCAGCGCCTGAATTGTATTCTCTGCCTCTTCCAGTGAATTTCGATCCACCTTTACGTAACGCGGATCTTCCGTCTCCGGCTCTGTCTCCGGTTCCGTCTGTTTCTGCGTCTGGGGTTCTGTTTCCGGCTCCGTCTGTACCGTCGGTGATACGCTGCCAAGCGCAGCGTCCTCTTCCACGTACAGGTAATAGCTGTACTGGTCTCCGTTTTCCGCCGAAACTACAATCTGCACGGTCGTTTTTCCGTCTGTGAGATCCTGACCTGTAATATCCACAATCCAGGCATTTCCGTTTGTGGGGATCGGATCCAGCTCCAGTCTCTCTGTACCCGCCGGTACTCTTACATTATATTCGACCGTTCCGTAACCGAACTCCGGTGATACCTCTGCTCCTTCTGTTGTAATTCCCAGAGAAGACAGAGAATTGTCGTCGGATGCTCCTTCAGCAAAAGCACTCATCCCGCACACCCATACGAGCATTACGAGAAACAGAACTAATGCCTTCCATCCGTATTTCTTATTGCTCATTTATACTCTCCTTTTTCTACCGGCAGGCGGTTTCTGCCCATTCCGGATAAAACAATGATTTACGCTTCGTCAATAGCCTTTCCGATATCGTGTCTGTAATATTTATTTTCAAAACTGATCCAGTCGACCGCCTGGTATGCATTTTTTCTTGCTTCCTTGAGATCAGAACCTTTCGCCGTCACTCCCAGAACACGACCGCCGTTCGTTACGATTCCGTCTTTTCCTCTGGCAGTACCTGCATGGAAGACGTAATATCCGTCTTTGTCCCTGAAATTCTCAAGGCCCTCAATCGGATATCCCTTTTTATAGCTGACCGGATATCCGTCTGAAGCAAGAACAACACAGACTGCCGCATTGTCTTCAAACTGAAGATCGATCTGATCCAGCGTACCGTCAATGCATGCTTCGAAAACATCCACAATATCCGTCTTCATCCGGGGCAGCACCACCTGCGTTTCCGGATCGCCGAAACGGGCATTGTATTCCAGTACTTTCGGGCCATCCTCCGTCAGCATAAGACCGAAGAAAATGATTCCCTGAAACGTTCTGCCTTCCGCTGCCATTGCGTCGACAGTCGGCTGATAAATATGCTCTCTGCAGTATGCATCAATTTCATCCGTGTAAAAGGGACTCGGTGAAAAGGTACCCATTCCTCCGGTATTTAATCCCGTGTCTCCGTCTCCCGCTCTCTTGTGATCCTGTGCGGAGGTCATTGTCTTAATGGTTTTTCCGTCCACAAATGTCAGAACAGATACTTCCCGCCCCGTCATGAACTCTTCGATTACCATGCAGTTTCCTGCACTTCCGAATTTCCTGTCTGTCATAATCTCACGGACGCCTTCTTTTGCTTCCTCCGGTGTATTGCAGATCAGAACACCTTTTCCAAGGGCAAGGCCGTCTGCCTTCAGGACAATCGGGAATTTCGATGTTTCAAGATACGCAAGTGCCTCCTGCGGATCCGTAAAATTCTCATAGGCAGCCGTAGGAATATGGTACTTTTTCATCAGATCTTTTGAAAAAGCCTTGGAGCCCTCCAGAATTGCAGCATTTTTCCGCGGTCCGAACACACGAAGTCCCCGTGCTTCAAATACATCCACAATTCCGCCTACCAGCGGGTCGTCCATACCGATAACGGTCAGATCAATCTCATTTTCTCCGGCAAAATCTGCCAGTTTTTCAAATTCCATCGCCTTGATATCCACACACTCGGCGTACTCTTCGATTCCTGCGTTTCCCGGTGCACAGTAGATTTTGTCCACCTTCGGGCTCTGGGCAACTTTCCAGGCAATTGTATGCTCTCTGCCGCCGCTTCCCACGATCAACACTTTCATGACAGTTCTCCTTCCTGTTCTTTTACTTCAGGACCGCAGCCGTTTCCTGATTTATGATATGAACAATTCCATCGCGTACTTCCACGCGTCCGTTTGCAATCAGATCAATGGCCTTTGGCAGAATTACCCATTCCGCCTCTTCCATTACCCTTCGCTGCAGTACTTCCGGCGTGTCACCTTCCCGGATCTCCACAGCCTTCTGCAGAATAATGGGGCCTGTATCGGTTCCTCCATCCACAAAGTGAACCGTTGCTCCCGTCACCTTCACTCCGCGCTCCAGCGCTTTCTCATGAACACCCAGTCCGTAAAAGCCGGTTCCGCAAAAAGAGGGGATCAGCGCCGGATGAATGTTGATAATCCGGTTCGGATAAGCATCCACCACGCACTGCGGAATCACCACAAGACAGCCCGCCAGCACTACCAGATCCGCTCCGGATTCCTGCAGTGCCTCCAGCAGTGCCCTGTTAAACGCGTCACGTTCCGGGTAATCCTTTCTCGTAATACACTGAGACGGAATCCCTGCTTTTGATGCGCGCTCCAGCGCATACGCCTTCCGGCTGTTGCTGATCACCTTCACCACTTCTGCGTTTGTTACGGTTCCGTTCTCAATCGCGTCCAGAATTGCCTGCAGATTCGTCCCGCCGCCTGAAACCATCACTGTCAGCTTCAGCATAAGGTAACTCCTTTTTCTCCTGCTTCCACAGAACCGATCACATAAGCAGTTTCTCCTGCCGCCTCGATGGCAGCCTTTGCCTTTTCCACATCTGCCGGATCCACTGCCACTACCATTCCGATTCCCATATTATACGTATTGTACATCATTTCTTCAGCGATCTCTCCGCGATCAGCAAGCATACGGAAAATAGCCGGCACCTGATAGCTGTCCTTTTTAATCACAGCGCGGACACCTTCCGGGAGCATGCGCGGAACATTCTCATAAAAACCGCCGCCTGTTATATGGCTGCAGGCTTTGATTTTCACACCTGCTTCCTTCACGCTGCGCAATGCCCTGACATAGATCCTGGTCGGAGCAAGAAGAGCTTCGCCGAGTGTGGTTCCCAGCTCCTCATAGTACGTATCCAGTGCTTCTTTTTCCATCGGAAATACTTTTCTTACGAGGGAGAAGCCATTGCTGTGCACACCGGAAGAAGCAATTCCCAGAAGAACATCCCCTGCTTTCAGATCCTTTCCTGTAATCAGATCTTTCTCGTCCACAACACCTACTGCAAAACCGGCCAGATCATACTCATCTTCCGGATAGAACCCCGGCATTTCTGCCGTCTCTCCACCGATCAAAGCGGCATCCGACTGAACGCAGCCTTCTGCCACACCGCTGACAATATCCGCAATCTTTTCCGGATAGTTTTTGCCGCAGGCAATATAATCCAGGAAAAACAGCGGTTCTCCTCCTGCGCAGGCAATGTCATTCACACACATGGCCACACAGTCAATACCTACTGTGTTATGCTTATCCATAATAAAAGCAAGCTTCAGCTTTGTGCCGACTCCGTCCGTACCGGACACCAGTGTCGGTTTCTCCATGTTTTTAAACTTCTCCATGGAAAATGCTCCGGAAAAACCGCCGATGTTTGTCAGTACCTCCGGTCTCATTGTCTTTTTAATATGCTCTTTCATCAGCTCAACTGATTTGTACCCTGCCTCAATATCTACTCCAGCCTTCTTATAATCCATATTATCCTCCTGTGCCGCATATGTTGTGATTATCTGTGGTTCTGCGCTTTATTTCTTTTCCATATATGCTTTATATCCGACTTCTTTCAGCCTTGCATCCTTGGCCTCCACCTGGCCTTTCAGCTCTGCCGCGTAATCCTTCACCTTCTGGAGCAGCTCCGGATCGGAAGTGGCAAGGATTTTCGCTGCCAGAATACCTGCATTTGCTCCTCCGTTAATCGCCACTGTAGCAACCGGAATTCCGGATGGCATCTGTACGATGGAATACAGGGAATCACGACCTCCCAGAGATGTGGTATGCATCGGGATACCGATCACCGGCATCGGAAAAATTGCCGCACACATGCCCGGCAGATGCGCTGCCATACCTGCACCGGCAATAATTACCTTGAAGCCTTTTTCCTCTGCTGTCTTCGCATATTCAAAAAATACGTCCGGTTCTCTGTGTGCAGAGATAATCGTCATTTCATATTCAATACCAAATTTTTCCAGCATATCCGCTGCCTTGCTCATCACAGGCATATCGGAATCACTGCCCATAACAATACCAACTTTTGCCATTGTTCCTGCTCCTTTTTCTTATTTGTCGTTTGCACGGTTAAATTCTACCCATTAAACCCAACATTGTCAATGGCTGAAACATACAAGTTTCGCTTTTCTCCGGTCCTCCTTTTTCACAGTTCATCCAGAGGTTCATTCAGCTTTTCTGTTCCGGGAAGCACAAATCTTCCGTTTTCAATCAGCGGAATCCGGCTTCCGTCTGCCCGTATTACCTCGATGTGGCCGATTTCTTCATACGGTATCGTAATATCCGTATGACAGCCGAAATAAGCTCTGGCAGGATCTTCCTTTCTCAGAACAGAAACTTCATTATCGCGGGCAATAATCTCTTTGCCGTCACTGTTGTAGACCGGTGTATCCTCCTGCCAGCTGTAGCACGTATCACCCAGTGCAAAATGCGGTCCCATCTTTTCTGCAATCAGAATCGGCAGCTTGTCTGCAATATGGTACTTTCCGGCCATAACATACGCTGTCGTGTTCGTGCCGATGGCGAACTCTCCGAGAGGCAGCGTTTCGTGGTGATACATTACATTCTCCGAGAAATAGCTGCGGTTTTCCTCCGGCGTCTCAAAATTTCCGCAGCTGTACGCTGTTACCATACCGTCTTTCAGCTCCACTTCCAGATCAATGTAATTCAGTTCTCCAAGATACACCTGCTTTACATGAAGCAGACCATTCGTACCGGCCAGTTTCGGAGAAGTAAAGACTTCACCCACCGGAATATTTACATCAGCCACACAGTTTTCGAACAGCGTCTGCTTCCCCGGATCGGTCAGTTCCATCAGAGATACCGTCAGATCTGTACGGTTTCCGTCTCTTCCTTTGATGTGTACTGCCCGCCCCTGATTCAGCGCATCGATCAGAACCTGCTGTATATTCTGATAAAGCCTGTAATCAAGCGTATTCAGCTTCACCGTTTCATGGAAGATCTCTTCAAACTGATCTCCGATTTCAGGCACCGGAAAGGCAATTATGGTAAAGCTTCGTTCTTTTCCGATAATATACTGGTTCGTCAGTCGGGATGCTTCATTATCGGCAGCAACAGCCAGCTTCTGCTGTTTTTCCGACAGATGATAGGCTGCCTGCTTCGTCACCGGAGCAAAAGGTGTCTCGCCGAATACTTCCACAACTGCCGGACCTGCGTGTTCCTTTGCGAGCTGTCGATACGTTTCATACGCAGTACGCATGACTCCCAGCTTCCGCTCCACAAATTTTTTATCAAGATATATGGCATTGTCCGCACGGTGGTCATAGTCAAACTGTTTATTCGGAACTGCGCCATAATAACCGATGCGCAGATGCTGCCGTTTGTTTACTGTACTGACCGCAGCTCTGTAAATCACAGACTTCAGCCCCATTTTTTCAAAATTCCGAATGGCTTTTCGTATCATTCTCTCAAAACCCAGCTGATAGCGGATATTTACGGTCTTTTTCAGAGAGAGATCCTTCCC
>JAXEBU010000174.1:0-2397 GCA_034093895.1 Candidatus Choladocola sp.
CCCGCATCTGTATACTTGTAATTGCCCAGACAGGGATCCTCTTCTTTTTGCTGAATGTAGCATTTTTTGCCTTTTGATTCCAGATAATTCTTTATGAATCCCGCTGTCTCTGAGTCAGGGTCTTTCTGATAATTCGTAATCACATAAAATGTATTCATCCTCTGCCCCTTTTATCTGCCAGATCTTTTTCCCCGATCTGATTATCTGTCAAGTGATGCATGCGCCTGGGAAACCGTCTCCTGCACCGATCCGGAAAAATCGGAAACCTCTTCCCCTTCCGGATGCTTCTTCAGATGAAGCAGATATTCGATATTTCCCTCCGGTCCCTTGATCGGTGAAAATTCGAGATCCTCGCTCCGGAGGCTGATGGAAGCAGCATAATCGATCACCTTTTCAATCACTTCTTCGTGTACCTTCGGATCGCGTACGACCCCCTTCTTTCCCACTTTTTCCCGTCCTGCTTCAAACTGCGGTTTGATCAGGCAGACAATCTCTCCGTCCTCCGTCATGAGATTCCGCACCGGAAGAAGAACTTTTGTAAGAGAAATAAACGATACATCAATGGATACGAAAGAAGGCGGTTCGCCGATATCTTCCGGCACAACGTAACGGATATTTGTTTTCTCCATGCATACGACCCGCGGATCATTCCGGAGTTTCCAGTCCAGCTGACCATGCCCCACATCCACGGAATAAACCTGTACCGCTCCGTTCTGCAGCATACAGTCGGTAAAACCTCCCGTGGAAGCACCGACATCCATACAGACTCTGCCTGTCAGTGCAATGTCAAAATGGCTCATGGCCTTCTCCAGTTTCAGACCGCCGCGGCTGACGTACCGCAGCTGACTGCCCTTTACGGTAATCTCTGCCTTTTCATCAATCATGGTACCTGCCTTATCCTCGCGCTGTCCGTTTACCAGCACGCTGCCTGCCATGATGATCGCTTTTGCTTTTTCTCTTGAAGCTGCCAGCCCCTGACGAACCAGCAGCACATCCAGTCGTTCCTTCATGTGTCTCTCCATATATTCCGTCTATTGCAGATGCTGCGATATAATCCGCTTAAAGATGGAATCTGCATCAATGCATGCCTCATCTTTCAGCACATCTACATTTCCATGCTCGATATACTCGTCCGGCAGAGCAATCTGCAGAACATCAACTTCTGCACCTGTATCATTGTAATATTCCAGTACCTTCTCTCCGAATCCGCCGTTTCTGACATTTTCTTCCATTGTCACGATCAGGTCATGATCCTCTGCCAGGTACTGGAGCATCTCCTCATCTACCGGTTTTGCAAACCTGGCATTGACCACTGTGCAGCTGTAACCAAGTTCTTTCATTTTTTCACGGACTTCAACAGCCGTCCTGACCATACTTCCCACTGCAACAAGAGCCAGCCTGCATTCATCGTACAGAATTTCACTTTTTCCGAATACAATCGGAGCACGGAAATCCTGAAGCCCCTCATACGCTTCGCCTCTTGGATAGCGCAGTGCAATGGGGCCGTCATAATCAATGGCATATTTCAGCATATCCGCCAGCTCCCACTTGTTTTTCGGTGCCATGACACACATGTTCGGGATTCCGGACAGATAAGAGAGATCGAAAATACCCTGGTGCGTTTCTCCGTCACTGCCCACCAGCCCTGCACGGTCCACGGCAAAAACAACCGGAAGATTCTGGATACACACGTCGTGAATAATCTGATCATACGCTCTCTGCAGAAATGAAGAATACACAGCTACCACAGGCTTCAATCCCCCTGCTGCAAGTCCTGCCGCAAAGGTCACCGCATGGCCTTCTGCAATTCCCACATCAAAAAACCGGTCGCGGTACATGTTCCGGAACCGTTTCAGCCCCGTACCGTCCGGCATGGCAGCCGTCACAGCCACCAGCTTCGGTTCCCTTGCACCCATTTTACACATTACTGTCGAAAATACATCCGTCCAGGCTGCCTTCTTCTTTCTGTTGGACGGCAGCCCCGTCTCCGGGTCAAAAGGTTCCGCCCCATGGAACCGGGAAGGCATCCGTTCCGCCGGATCATAGCCCTTTCCTTTCTTTGTGTTCACGTGGACGAGCACTGCACCATTTACCTTCTGCGCATCGCGGAACACCCGCTGCATCTGCTGGATATTATGTCCATCCACCGGCCCCAGATACGTAATGCCCATCTCTTCAAAAAACATTCCCGGTACCAGGAACTGCTTCAGTCCCTGTTTCGTGTTCCGGATTCCCCGGATCAGCTTATCCCCGTAAACAGGAATCTTGTTCAGTGTATTCTCCACACCCATTTTCAGCCCCGTATACGTATCTGCCGTACGGATATTGCTGAGGTATGCTGATATACCTCCGACATTTTCCGAGATGGACATATTGTTGTCATTTAATACAATAACA
>JAXEBU010000175.1:0-46573 GCA_034093895.1 Candidatus Choladocola sp.
AACAGAAACTTCTGGAACAGTGGCGCAGGCTCGACCGGGAACTGCAGCAGGAACAGCAGAGGAAGCTGGAAAAAGAACAGGCGGAATATGCACGGAAAGCGGAAAAGGAAAGGCTGGCGGAGGAAAGAGCAAAACAGAAAAAGCTGAAAGAAGCCAAAGCGGCTGAAAAGAAAGCATTACAGGAAGCGGCAGAAAAGGAAGCACAGGCAGCAGCGGAGAGAGCCAGAGCGGCAGAAGAGGAAGCAAGACGACAGGAAGCAGTCCGTGCCGCAAAACGCCTTGAGCGTGAGAAGAGAAAAGAAGAGCAGGCGCGAAAGAGAGAAGAGCAGAGGCGCATGGCGGAGGAAGCAGCCCGCGCCGAACAGGAAAAACGGCGGGCAGAAGAAGCGCGCAGAGAAAAGCTGCGGCAGGAAAAGGCGGAAGAGGCAAGAAAACGTGCGGAGAAAAGGCAGAGAGAGCGGGAGGCGCAGGAGCAGAGAATGAGAGAAGAAGAAAAACTGCGCGCAGAACGGGAACGGCTGCAAAAAGCGGAAGAGAATAAAAGAATGAGACAGGAAAAAGAGCGCCGTGAAACGGCAGAAAAGAGAAAAGCAGAGTATTCCCCACTGGGCGGCTCCTGGGAGGAGGACAGCGGCGATACTGTTTCACCGAATGGCAACAGAGCCATCGAGGAGCTGGAAGCATACCGGTACTTTGACGGAGCAAAGATTTACAGATCAGTGTCGTCTACTGCTGATGTTGTTTCGAAGGGGGAGCAGCTTGACCGGCAGGGTAAAATAGAGATACAGGACGTTACTACAGGGTTTTCACGCGGAGATCGCCGGAAGATCGGTCAGATGATCGCCGTCGGCAGAGAGCAGAACAGGGAGTTCCCGATCCGCATTATTTTTGAAAAAGGCGGGATCAGTCTCTTTGAGTGTAACTGCAGAGAATGCAGCAGGAATTATTTCCGGCAGTACGATACGAAAAAGACGACTTGTCCATACAAAATGGGAGCATTAAAGCTTCTGAAGGAATTCCTGGATGAGCATAATATCGGCGATGCCACAGATCTGGGCGGCCACAGGCTGCTGCTGGCATTCCAGGATAAACGGGCCAGTATGATCATGAAAGACCGTGGGGCAAAAGAACAGAGTCTGCGCCTTGTACCGCGGCTGACAAGGAAAAACGGGAAGCTGTCCCTGTCCTTCCGGGTAGGAGAGAGTAAGCTGTTTGTGATAAAGAAACTGGACGTTTTCTGTGAAAATGTCCGGAATTCTGCTACAGATACGTATGGCAGCAGTACCGAGATCAATCATGATCTGAATAATTTTGCAGAAAACGGAAGAAAGTGGATCCGTTACATAGACCGGATTGTGCGGGAGGAACAGAAGTTTCAGGAACGTCTTACAGAGTCAAGATATTATTACGGTATGGGAAAAGACAGCGTGGGGAATACGCTGGAGCTGTTCGGCTGGAGACTGGATGAATTTTTTGAGAACCTCCGGGATGAGCCGGTTGATTTTGAGGATAAAGATCAGGAGGGCAAAAGGAAAGGGACACTTACCTGCCGGGACGGCAATCCGAGGATAACGGTAAACATTTCGGAAGACGTGCAGTCGGATCGGAAGGAATTTGACGGAATCCGGGTGAGCGGCAGCCTGCCGGAGCTGTATCATGGAATTGACACGGCATACTATATCAGTGAGAATCATCTGAACCGGGTGGAGCAGGGATTTCTGACGAAGGTGGAGCCTCTGGAAGCAATCGCAGAAGACGATGGATTTTCATTTCGGGTGGGCAGAAACCGCATATCGGAATTTTATGACAGAGTGCTCCCGCAGCTTCGGGAAATTGCGGATATCACGGAGACAGATCCGGAGCGTTTCCGGTCCTACGTGCTGCCGGAAGCCCGTGTCACCTTTTATCTTGATGTGGAAGCAAATGATGCAGTCTGCCAGTTGCGTTTCACGTATGGCGACAAAGAAGTCTCCGCCCTGGATCTGATCTCGGAAGAGAAGTCGGAACAGATTGAGCCCTTCCGTGATATTCCGATGGAGGATGAGATTCTCTTCCGGACAATGCAGTGGCTGCCCATGGTGGATCTCAAACGGGATGTACTCTGCTGCGGGCAGGATGAGGAAAAGATTTACAGCCTGATGAAAAACGGCACAGACAGGCTGATGGAGATGGGTGAGGTACAGTGTACAAAGCGGTTCCTGGGCTATCATGCCGTAAAGCGTGCAAAAGTTGCTGTCGGTGTATCACTCTCTTCCGGTCTTCTTGAGCTGGATATTTCTACGGAGGATATTCCGCCTGCGGAGCTTCTGGAAATTCTGAAGAGCTATCGAACGAGAAAAAAATACTACAGGATGAAGGACGGATCCTTTGTGGATCTGGAAGATCCTTCCATTGAGATGCTGGCGGAGCTGTCCCAGGCCATGAATCTGAAAGACAGGGAGTTCCTGAAAGGGAAGCTGAAGCTGCCTGCGTACCGGACCTTATACCTTGACCGTCTTCTTGAGGAAAATGAAAGCGTTTACAGCAGCCGAAACAGCCGCTTCAAAGAAGTGGTAAAAGAGTTTAAAACGGTGAGAGATTCTGACTTTGAAGAGCCGGAAAGTCTTTCAAAGATTATGAGAAAATATCAGAAGGACGGATATAAATGGCTGCGCACCCTGGAAACGTGCCAGTTTGGAGGCATTCTGGCCGATGATATGGGACTTGGAAAAACACTTCAGGTGATTGCAGTGCTGCTGGCGGCAAAGGAAGAAGGGAAGGGCGGTACATCCCTTGTGGTCACACCCGCTTCTCTCGTTTTCAACTGGGGAGCAGAGTTTGAAAAATATGCGCCCGGTCTCACGGTTTCTCTTGTTACGGGGACGCAGGAGGAGCGGCAGAAAAAAATTGCGGCGTATCAGGAGTCGGATGTGCTTGTCACCTCATATGATCTTCTGAAACGGGATATCGCACTGTACGAAGATACGGAGTTTTCCTATGAAATCATCGACGAGGCACAGTATATCAAAAACCATACAACGGCAGCTGCAAAGGCAGTGAAGGTAATTCACAGCAGAATCCGGTTTGCCCTGACAGGAACACCGATTGAGAACAGGTTGAGTGAACTGTGGAGTATTTTTGATTATCTGATGCCGGGATTTCTGTACAACTATGAGACGTTCCGGAAAGAGATGGAGACACCGATTGCAAAAAATAACGATGAAAAGGCAATGGCAAGGCTGCAGAAAATGGTTGGCCCCTTTATTCTGCGCAGGCTGAAGGAAGATGTATTGAAGGATCTTCCGGAAAAACTGGAGGAGTTCCGTTACGTTCGCCTGGGCAGTACGCAGCAGAAGGTGTACGACGGACAGGTAGTACACATGAAAGAACAGATTGCCGCCCAGGATGGAGCCGAATTTGAGAAAAACAAACTCCGGATACTGGCGGAACTGACGAGGCTGCGCCAGATCTGCTGCGATCCGTCCCTGTGCTTTGAGAATTACAGAGGCGAGACGGCCAAGCTGGAAGCGTGCCTGGAGCTGATTCAGAGCGCCATGGACGGCGGTCACCGGATGCTCCTGTTTTCCCAGTTTACCTCCATGCTGGAGATTCTGCAGCGGGAACTGGATCGGCTGAAGATTCCGTACTTTACCATTACGGGCAGCGTTTCAAAGGAAAAACGGCTGGAGCTGGTGCGGCAGTTTAATGAAGGAGACGTGCCGGTATTCCTGATTTCTCTGAAAGCCGGTGGCGTCGGACTGAATCTCACCGGTGCGGATGTAGTCATTCACTACGATCCCTGGTGGAACCTGGCGGCACAGAATCAGGCCACGGACCGTGCCCACCGGATCGGGCAGTCAAAGAAGGTAACCGTATACAAACTGATTGCCCGCCACACAATAGAAGAAAAAATACAGAAGCTGCAGGAGACGAAGAAAAATCTTGCCGATCAGGTGATGAGCGGTGAATCATCCAGCCTCGGAAGCATGAGTCGGGAAGAGATTCTGCAGCTCCTGGAAGTATAAAGGAGGACTATATGAAATATCGGAATCTGGAAGGAATCAATAAAAAGATGTCATCCCTCGTTTTTGGGACGGGTGTCTCTCTGTTCACAAATGAGGGCAACCGGGAAACAGCATTTGCCTGCCTTGATATGGCCTGGGATGCAGGCTTCCGTGTATTTGACACAGGGCATGCCTACGGTGATGCGGAGAACAAGCTGGGAGCGTGGCTGGAAGCCAGAGGACACAGAGATGAGGCGGTGATTCTTGATAAAGGCTGCAATCCGGGACAGAAGGGCTGTGACGATGTGTTTTCGGCAAAGACAATCGCTGTTCAGATTGAAGAATCACTGCAGCGGCTGCGTACAGATCATGTGGAGCTTTATATTCTGCACCGGGACGAGGAGTCAGAGCCGGTGGGAGAGATTGTGGAGATACTGAATGAATTGAAAGAGACTGGAAAGATTGGCCGATTCGGTGGATCAAACTGGAAGCTGAACCGCGTTCTGGAGGCAAATGCTTACGCAAAAGAGCACAATCTGACCGGCTTTACAGTTGCAAGCCCCTGCTTCAACCTGGCTGATTACGTGCATGATCCGTGGGGAAGATCGGTGACAATTTCCGGAAAAGAAAACCAGCCGTACCGTGACTGGCTGGAGAATAACCAGATGCCGGTCTTCAATTATTCTTCCCTTGCCCGCGGTTTCCTGTCGGGGAAATACAGGACAGACGGCGAAAAGCCCATTGAAGCGTGTCTGCCGGATTACGCAATTGAAGAATATTACAGTCCTTCCAACGTGGAACGGCTGAGAAGAGCAGAGCTGCTGGCTGCAGAGAAAGGCTGCAGCGTATCACAGATTGGCCTGGCCTGGCTGTTTGCCCAGCCGCTGAATCTGTTCCCGATCGTCAGCCCGACGAAGGAGCGCCATATACTGGATAATGTGGGGGCACTGGAAATTCAGCTGAGCAGGGAGGAAGCAGACTGGCTGCTGACCGGAGAACGGTAGAAAATATCTGTCTGAGGCAGAAGTGTAAGGAGAGCGGAATGGAAGACAGAAAAACGGAAAAGACGAAGAGGGAAGAGAAAAGAGCGGATGAAAAATTCGGCAGTCGTGCAGGAAGCAGGTACTTCGCTGATTATGACGTGAAAAAAGAGTATAATCCGAGACGGGGAAGAATGGAGACAAAGCGGGTTTACGTGGGAGAATACTATATTCAGGACATCACCATGAGACAGAAAATCCTGATCCGGGTGCTTTACCTGGCACTTTTCATTGCATCAGTGGCGCTGTTTGTTCACTGTGCCTGTCAGTCAACCGGAAGCAATTTTGCCTGGTATGTAACGCTTCCCCAGGTTGTCTGCGTCCCTGCCATGATGTGGATGGTGGGAGGATTTATGATGTATCTCCCCGGCATCGGAAAAATCCAGAAATGGGATTATAAGCACGGTGCAGTGACACTTCGGAGGACGTCTCTCGTTTCGGCGGTCTGCCTCGGAGTCATGGCTCTGGGAACGCTGGCGTTTTATGTTTTTCACCGGGAAGAATCAGACAGTCAGACACTGCTGAATGTTCTGCTGTTTGGTCTGGCAGCCTGCATGATGGCAGCTGTTTTTATCACGGAAAAAAAGATACCGTACCGGATACTGGAGAATGAAGAAAAGTGATTCGATTCAATACAGGTGGTTATGGAACAGAGATTACAGGAAATTGAAAAAATAATTCAGGGCGGTCCGTATAAAGATGACTGGGATTCCCTTGGGCAGGTACAGATACCGGAATGGTTTTCCCAGGTTAAATTCGGAATATTTATTCACTGGGGGCTTTACAGCATTCCGGCACATGGAAATGAATGGTATGCCAGAAACATGTATATACAGGGACGTGAAGAGTGGGAGTATCACAGAAAAGTCTATGGCGATCATACAAAATTCGGATACAAGGATTTTATTCCCATGTTCCGGGCAGAAAATTTCCATCCGGAGGAGTGGGCTGCCCTGATAAAAGCATCCGGTGCAGGTTATGCGTTTCCGGTTGCGGAACACCATGACGGATTTCAGATGTACCGGAGCAGGATTTCACGGTACAATGTATATAATATGGGTCCGCACAGAGATATTCTGGGGGAATTGAAGACAGCATTTGAAAAACAGGGAATTCATTTCTGTACATCCTCACATCGGGCAGAACACTGGTTTTTTATGGGGCATGGCAGAGAATTTTCAAGTGATGTCAGAGAACCGATGCAACGGGGGGATTTCTACTGGCCGGCAATGGAAGAGCCTGAGCATGAAGATCTGAAAAGCAGTCCGTATCCGGACGAGGAGTTCCTCAGTGACTGGCTTGTACGCACATGTGAACTGGTGGATGAGTACAGCCCGGATCTTCTGTACTTTGACTGGTGGATTCAACATGAAGCATTCAAGCCTTATCTGAAGAAGGCAGCGGCCTATTATTATAATAAATGTGCGGATGCGGGAAAGAAAGGTGCAATCTGTTACAAGCATGACGCAATGGCTTTTGGAAGCGGCATTCCTGATGTGGAGCGGGGCAGTTTTGGTGAAGCAAAACCGTATCTGTGGCAGACGGACACGTCTGTTGCGCGGAATGCGTGGTGCTACACAGACACACTGAAATATAAAAATTCCGGTGAACTGATTCGCGTACTGATTGATACTGTGAGCAAAAACGGAAATCTGCTGTTGAATATCGGACCGAAGGGTGATGGAAGTATTCCGGAAACGGATCGAAAGATTCTGCAGGAAATCGGGAACTGGCTGTCTGTGAATGGGGAAGCCATTTATGGCAGTCATGTCTGGAGAGTATCTTCGGAAGGGCCGACAAAAACTGCAGAAGGACAGTTTACAGATGGATCTGCAGTGGAATATCAGGAAAATGATTTCTGTTTTACGGCCAGGGGATCCAGTATTTACGTGTTTATTATGAAATATCCTGAAAATGGGAAAATCGCAGTACATGCTCTGCGTGATTCCGAAAATCAGAACCGGCCTGATTTTCACGGTCTGATTCAGTCAGTGGTACTGCTGGGCAGTGAGGCGCATCTGCAGTGGTATACGGACAGTCAGGCAATGCATGTATGGCTTCCTGAGGGGAAACGGGAGTACCCTGCAGTGATCCGTATTACAGTGAAATAGAAAAAGGATAAAAAAATACGCCGCGGGCCTGTGCACCCGCGTGCAGAGAAAATGTCAGCGAAGCTGACCACATCCGGCGCGCAAAAGGGCTGTTGCAGAATAAGTACAAAGGGATTTCTGGTATCCGGGTGTACACATGTCTGAGAACTATTCTGTAACAGCCCCTTTGTTATGCAAGCTTTGTGCTGATATTGTGCATATGCTCGTATGTATAATGCTCTGCCGCATCCGGATCATGGGCCAGAAGGGCGGAATAAATCGAAAGGTGATAATCAGCGCCTTCTTCTGCCAGATTTTCATTGAAATAATTACTGATTGCCTTGAAACAGTACTGTTTGATAACATTCATGGACTGATACAGCATATCATTTTTGGAAGCTTTTGCGATTTCGCAGTGAAAATCAAGATCATAAACGGGATAAATATCGAGATTGTGCTTATTCTCATTGCACAGGTCGAGCTTTTGTTTGATAGATTGCAGATCCTCTTCCGTTGCCCGGATGGCGGCGTACCGTGCTGCAGTGACCTCAATTGCTTCTCTGAACTCAATGATCTGATGCGCATTTGATTCGTTGATCATCAGATAGGGGATCAGAAAGTCAATATACAGTCCGATTCCCGTAGCTTTTACATAGTTGCCGTCACCCTGGCGGCTTTCCAGAATGCCCAGCATATTGAGATTGGCGACAGCAGAACGGATCGTGTGACGGCTGACCATCAGGGAATTTCTCAGTTCATTTTCAGAAGGAATTTTTTCTCCGACCTTCCATGTTCCGTTCATGATGTTTTTGAAAAGAAAATCAAAGGTTTCTTTTGCAACGCTTGTTTTCTGAATAGGAGTTATCTTGTTATTTGCCATATTTGTGTCCCATTTCCCATTATTGTTATGCTTACTGACTGACAGGTAAAAAACTATGTAGGCTGTGAAACACTTATGTCGAAAAGCATACGATTTAATTAAATCGCTTCAAATCTCACTTGTCAAGTGATATTTTTGGACTTTATGTGACGTACATTCAGGACAATGAAAAAAGTGTATTACACAGCAGTTTTTTGAAAGAAATCTTTGACATAGTAAAATTAGACAAAATTTGATTTTACAATTAGTGATATATGTACATTGAAAACAAAAAAGTGATATGATAAAATGTAATCAACTTGTTGGACAAGCAACAAGTGAAAGGGCTGTTGGAATGAGAAGGTCAAAAAAAGCATATAAAATATCTCTGCTGATTTCCGGTGTGGCAACAGCTGTTGGATCCGGAGCTATGGGAATTATGCTGAATTATGTCATAGCAGAATATGCACTTCCGGCTTCAAAGGAAGGCTGGATGAGCAGTCTGATCAGTACAGGAGCTATGATTGCTCTCGTGACAGGAATTCTGCTGCGGGGGAAAATACCAAAGGTCGGGTTTATTATTTTTGGCGGGCTGCTGATGTCGGCAATGCTGGTTATGAAAAGTATTCCGGTATCTTTTTCCTGTTTTCTGGGAATTTGCCTCCTCCTGGGATTTGGAATCGGTATGATAGATTCCTTCCAGAGTGCTTTTCTGGCAGATTTATATCCTGAAGACACGGCAAAAAATCTGGGAGTATTTCATGGAATATTCGGGATTGGCGGCGTGGTTCTTCCGCTGGTTCTGCACCGTATGCTGCTTACGTTGTCATGGCGAACCGTTTATCTGATCATTGGATGTTTCAGTTTTCTGCTGATTCTGCAGTTTATCGTTATGACTGCCCGGTTGAAAGAAGAACCGGTTTTGAAAAGGGTGGAAGGTACTCAGAATTTTTCACAGATGCGACAGTTTTTTCAGGATTTCCAATTCGTATTACTGCTGATCTGTATGTTTTTTGGGGCAGCTGCCCAGAATGGAATACTGGTGTGGACCGTCAGATACGTTTCCAGTTTTCTTGGTGATACAGAGCTGGCACCTGTCTGTCTCTCGGTTTTCTGGATTTGCAGTACAGGCAGCAGGATCTTTACACCGCGGATTCCGGTTGAACCACTGAAAATTCTGGCTTTTGGCTCATTGATTTCCGGTGCGGCGTGGGGGATCGGTATATTATCGGGAAATGCAAATGCTGTTTTGGTGGCTTGTACGATTGCCGGTTTATCCAGTGGATGCTGCATACCATTGCTTCTTAATGAAGGAGCAGGACTCAGCAGAAATAATACGGGTCTGGTTACCAGTGTACTGATGATGATTAAGACGGCCGGACAGATGATCTCTCCCATATTTGTATCTTCCATGCAGGCAGAACTTGGAATGAGACTGGCTGTTTTTCTCATTGGAATCATATTTATTGCGGATGGTGTGACAGCGGCAGTTATGGTCTGGATGAAAACACAGAAACGTGTGCATTCATAAAAAATTATAAGAAAAGGAGAAAAGAAGCATGAAAAAAAGATTTAATTCAAACTCGTTGAAAAAGGCGGTTGCATTTGGTGTGGCAATGTCGATGTTTGCAGTGTCAGCATTCACCACTCTTGCAGCAGATCCGGTGATGGTCGGAACGGATGAGGAAATCAATGCTGCGGATTTTGACACAGATGTTACTCCGGATCGGGAGTACACAATTGCCGTAGTAGTAAAGAGTGCGGCAATTCCGGTTTGGGAGTCCCACATCGTTGCAGCTAAGAAGGCAGGCGAAGAACTGGGCGTAGAGGTTCTTGATTACTCTCCAAGTAAAGCAGACAACGTAGAAGAACAGAAAAGAATTCTGGAAGATCTGATTACGACGGGTGTTGATGCAGTTGTACTTGCTCCGGCAAATACAGAAGCAGTAAAGGGTCCGGTACAGGAACTGATTGATGCAGGTATTCCGGTTGTTTATGACAATACCATGGGACCGTCAGATGTGGATTATCTGACATACGTAGGTGTGGACAATACAGAAGTGGGAGTCATGATTGCTGAAAAGATGGCAGAGACCATTAACTACGAAGGAAACATTCTGGTAATGGAAGGTGTTCCGGGACAGGCTACTTCTGATGATCGTACTGCAGCTGTAATAGACACTCTGAAACAGTATGAGAACATCACGGTAGAGAGCGGTGTAACAAACTGGCAGACAGATGAAGGAAGAAAACTGACAGAAGATTACATTACAAAATGGGGAGATGACCTGAAGGGTATTATCTCTGTAGGCGGAAACCAGGCAGAAGGTGCTGTAGAGGCAATTGCAGCAGCAGGACTGCAGGATCAGATTGTAGTAAACGGATTTGATGTTCAGGAACCGCAGTATGAAGCAGTTGAAAATGGCAGCGAGTGCTTTACCGTTTCTCAGGGCGTTTATTATCAGGCTTACCTCAGCGTAGTTGCAGCAGTTCGTGCTCTGAACGGCGAAGATGTTCCGCGTAAGATTAACTGCCCGATCACTATTGTAACTCAGGACAATCTGGCTGAAATGGATGAGCGTCCGGATGCTCTTCAGAGTAAATAAAAAATATTGGACTGAAAAAGAAAAGAATAGAGGTACGATTTGAAAGTAGAAAAGAATGAATATCTGGTAGAAATGAAACATATTTCCAAGATATTTCCGGGAGTAAAAGCACTTGATGATATTAATTTTAATCTGAAACCGGGAGAGGTTCATGTTCTCATGGGCGAAAACGGTGCCGGGAAATCAACGTTGATGAAGATTCTGGCTGGTGCTTATACCCCCGACGAAGGTGAGCTTTACATTGAGGGAGAAAAGGTTACTCAGTTTGATCCGATTTCCATGAAAAACAGGGGAATCGGAATCATATACCAGGAACTGAACATGGTTCCCTACCTGAATGTGGCTGAGAATATTTTTATTGATCAAATGCCTCAAAAAGGATTCTTTTTAAACAAGAAGGCCATGCATGCGAATGCACAGAAGATTCTTGCTGATATGAAGATGAAGGTGGATACGCATGCACTGGCCGGTGAGATACCGGTTGCACAGCAGCAGATGGTAGAAGTAGCGAAGGCTCTGACCCATGATCTGAAGGTTCTGATCATGGATGAGCCGACCGCAGCTTTGTCCGGTGTGGAGATTGAGCAGCTTTTCACTATCGTCCGGTCTCTGAAAGAAAAAGGAATCGGCATCATTTATATCTCTCACAGAATGCAGGAAATACCGATGATTGGTGATCGTATCACGATCCTGCGGGACGGTCAGTACATTGCCACTCACGATGTGAAAGAAATTACAAGTGATGAAATTGTCAGGCTGATGGTAGGAAGAAAGCTTGGAAATCTGTATCCGAAAGAACCACATACCCGTGGTGAAGTTGTTCTCAAGGTAGAACATCTGAATTCAAAAAAGGAACGGCTTACAGATATCTGCATGGAAGTATGCAAAGGTGAAATTGTCGGTCTGGCCGGGCTGGTAGGCGCCGGACGAACGGAACTGGCAAGAGCCATTTTCCATGTGGATCCTTATGAGTCCGGAAGGATCTGGATGAAAGGGGAAGAGATAAAGCGTAAGGCAACACCGCATCAGATGATTGAAAAAGGGCTTTCTCTGATTCCGGAGGACAGAAAACGGCAGGGATTATCTCTGATTCTCCCGGTCTCCCAGAATATTGTAATGGCCCATATGGATAAAATCAGTCCCCGCGGATGGATTCAGAAAAAGAAAGAAAAAGAGATTGTGGATCAGTACATAAAAGAGCTGAATATATCCACTCCGTCTTCTGAACAGATTGTAAATAATCTTTCCGGCGGTAATCAGCAGAAAGTGGTTCTGGCAAAGTGGCTTTGTACACAGGCGGATATTATTATTTTTGATGAGCCGACGAGAGGAATTGATATAGGGGCCAAAAAGGAAGTATATACTTTCATGGAACAGCTGGCAAAGGAAGGAAAGGCAATTATTATGATTTCCTCCGAAATGCCGGAGATTATCGGTATGAGCGACCGGATTTACGTAATGAAAAACCGCAGGATTGTAAAAGAACTTGATGCGGAGCATGTAACACAGGAAGAAATTTTGTCTTATGCACTGGAAGGTGCGAGAACGGAGGCGGAACATGAATAAAGTGAAACAGATTTTACGAAAAATTCCGCTGATTGTCTGGTGCATACTTGTTTTAATCATTATTTTCAGTACAAAATCCAGCAGATATTTGACGGTAAGAAATCTTCTGATTTTACTGCAGCAGGGAGCAGCATTGCTGGTGGTTGCTTCTGCAGCAACATTTGTGATTATCAGTGGAGGACTGGATCTTTCTCTGGGTGGAATTCTGACCGTCAGTGGAATTACTGCTGCCATGGCGGTTGAGGCCGGAGTGCCGGTACCGATTGTACTTTTCGTGGGAGGGCTTACGGGCGCTGTATGTGGCGCATTAAATGGTTTTTTCATTTCCTACTGTGGTCTGCCGCCTTTTATCACAACACTTGGAACGCAGGGGATTTTTTACGGGCTTGCGCTGATTCTGACAAATAATGAAGGAATCGTAATTTACGATGAGGCTTTCATCAGACTTGGTGCTACACTGAATGGAACAATTCCGATGGCATTTGTCTGCTGCTTTATCCTTTATGTTCTGATTATCCTGGTGCAGGATTATACGAGGTTTGGCAGATATCTTTTCGCAATCGGCGGTAATGCCGAGGGCGCAAGGCTGTCAGGTATCAATACGAAATTCTGGAAGTTTTTTGTATACCTGTTTGCCGGACTGGCTACAGGACTGGCGGCTGTAATTCTCACCTCCCGTCTGGAAGTGGCAGACCCGATTGTCGGGAAAAAATGGGAATTTGAAGCAATCTGCTGTGCGATTCTTGGCGGAACCAGTATGAATATCGGAAAAGGTGATGTAAAAGGAACGATTCTCGGTGTTGCATTGCTGACAATTATCCGTAGCGGTATGAATGTCATCCGGATTCCGTCGATCTGGCAGCCGGCAATTCTCGGAACAATACTGATTCTGGCAATTGTATTTGAAGTAAGTGCGTCGATGAAGGAGGCGAAGTGATGCGGGAGAAAATTCTGAAAGGAAACGGTCTGAGACTGACGCCTTCTATGAGCAGAGGATTGATGCTGGTAGTACTTGTAGTGCTTGGCTGCATCATAGATCCTTCTTTTCTGAGCCTTCGGAATATCGGAAATAATCTGGCGAATGCCAGTCTTCTGATTATTCTTGGTGTCGGGGAAACGGTAGCGATTATTACTGCGGGACCCGATCTGTCAGCAGGGTCGATCATGACAATGGGGGCAGTTGTATCCGCTATTTTGATGAAAAGCTATCAAGTGAATTATATTGTAGCAATTCTTTGCGGACTGCTGGTAGGAGCACTGATTGGTGCCCTGAACGGATTCATGATTGCGTACATCAAACTGCCGGCATTTATTTCCACTTATGGTTTACAGTGGGCTGTGTTTGGATTTGCGTACGTTTTTTTGAATGGATACGTATTGTATTCATTTGATGATGATTTCCGTTTCCTTGGAAATGGAATGATATTGAAATACTTTTCAATGACTACAGTCTGTATGATTATCATTGTAATCATCGGAATATTGCTTCTGAAAAAAACTACTTTTGGAAGAAAGTGTTATTCCGTTGGTTCCAATCCGGTTCAGGCAAGAATGTCAGGAATTGATACAAAAAAAGTAATTTTGAAAGCTTTTATATTCAGTGGTGTAATGTCAGCGGCAGCCGGAATTCTGTATGTAGCCCGCATGAATTCAGTTCAGTCAGATATTGGAAGTGCGTATTTGCTGAATGTACTGGCAGCAGTTTACATGGGAGGTACCAGTGCTGCCGGAGGCGAAGGCGGCATAGGAGGCACCATAGTCGGTGCGCTGGCCATGCAGATTGTGCTGAACTGTATCAACCTGCTGGCTCTGCCCAGTGAATTGCGTGATGCGGTTATAGGAGTGCTGATCATAGTGACGGTACTTCTGGATACTGTAGTGAGAAAACAGGTAGCAAAAAGGAAGGTTGCTGTATGATATTTGTAGCTGCAAAGGAAGGGAAAAGTTACACGCCGGAAGGACATGATGAATCTGTCACTTCCCATGTTATATATAAAGATATTATTGATGTTCATACTACTTCTTTCCCGCCAGGCGCCGGTATGGAGGAAGAGGTACATGAAGATAAAAATCATGTGTTCTATGTATTAAAAGGAACCATGGAAGTGTTGCAAAATAATACGCTGCTGAGGGTTCTGCAAAAGGGAGATGCTGTTTTTATCCCGGCAGGGGAGTTTCATGAAATACGGAATACACAGACAGAAGAGATGACTTTTCTGGCAGTTACCTTTAAAAATGCGTGAAAGTTTTCCATCAAACCTTCGGGTAAGTGATGGCACATATTATTGAGTGGAGGAATCAGTTTTGAAAAAAGTTTTAAAACCATTTAAGTTTTCACAGATGAAAACAGTTGACGATTTTAAGAAGGCTATGACAGAAGCAGGATTGCCGATTCCGGCAGATGAGAATGTGGATATTCTTTCTCAGCCGATTCAGATTGGAAATAAAGTCATTCCGAACAGACTGTGTTCTCAGCCCTGTGAAGGTTTTGATGGCCTTCCGGATGGAAGTCCGTCAGAGTTGGATATCCGGAGATATAAAAGAATTGCCGGAGGCGGTGTAGGCCTTGTGTGGTATGAGTCTATTGCAATTTCTGAAGATGGACGCTGTAATCCGCTTCAGATGGTAATCCGCCCTTCGACAGTAAAAGCAATCAAGCATATGGTGGATGAAGCAAATACGGAAGCTGTTAAAAACTTTGGAAGAAGACCGTATAATGTGCTGCAGCTTACACATTCTGGCCGCCGCAGCAATGACCATAACTGGAAATCCACACCACTGGCTGTCTGTGAAAATCCGTATATGGATGACCACAATAGTATTGACGGCAGCAGCGGTAAAATTACAATTGCATCAGATCATAAAATTGAGGAAATTATCAGAGGATTTATCGACGGAGCTATTCTTGCAAAGGAAGCCGGTTTTGACGCAGTAGATGTTAAAGTATGTCATGAGTATATCCTGAGAGAGCTGCTCTCAGCATTTACAAGACCTGGTAAATACGGCGGAAGCTTTGAAAACAGAACGAGAGCTTTATTCGAGATCATTGACGGAATCCGGGAAAACTGTGGTGATTCTATTGATATCTGCGTACGGTTGAATGCATATGACTGTGTACCTTATCCGTATGGCTGGGGCATGAAGATGGAAGATGGCGTTATGGAACCGGATCTCACCGAGCCGATTAAGCTGTGCCAGATGCTGGTTAAGAAAGGGGTACGTCTTATTGACCTGTCTACTATGATGCCGCGTTATCAGCCGTATGGAAGAGGTCTGATGGCAGAGCATGAGGAAGGACCGGAGGCAGAAATCAATCCTTACAAAGGATGTTATGATCTGTGGAAGGCTACAAAAGAGATCAAAGAGGCCGTTCCGGAAGGTATTTTCGTATGTACCGGTCTGACATGGATGGAACAGTTTGGCGGAAATGTAGCTGCAGGCGGAATCAATGAAGGATGGTTCGATATCGGAGGTTTCGGACGTCAGCTCACTGCTTATCCGGATTTCGCAAGAGATCTGCTGGAAGAGAAAACGATGCATCGCAACAAGTGCTGTGTACTCTGTGATAAATGCTATGATCTGATTCAGCTTGGCCATTGCCAGACAGGCTGTGTCATGAGAGATCAGGAAGTTTATATGCCGTTCTATAAAAAGAATGTTCTTCACAAAGACTGAAAACAGTTTTAGAAATTGAAGCAGAAAAAGTAAGGGAGGCTGCTAAGGCAGCCTCCTTTCCGTATCTGATAATTATATAATATCCTCTCAGAGGTATTTTCACACTGAAATTGTATCAATCAGTTATAACATACCACAGGATATCCTTTTTCCGTCTCTTCGTAGATGATCTTTGCAGCTTCCAGCGGCAGGTTCACACAGCCGTGGGAACCGTTTGTGCGGAAAATATCTCCGCCGAATTCACTGCGCCAGCTGGCATCGTGGAGTCCGATTCCGCCGTTGAAGGCCATCCAGTATGTGACGGGGCTGCTGTAGCCGGGGCCGTTTAATACAGCCGGGGACTGACGATAATAAATGCTGTAGACACCGCCGGGTGTCTGGCGGTCCGTGCCGTATGTACCTGTTACACAGTCTGTTTCCAGAAGCTGTTTTCCGTTTTTGTACAGCCAGACTTTCTGATTTACAAGATCCACTTCCACGTAACTGTCTCCGATATCCGTCTCCTCGTTCAGTGATTTTCCTTCATGATCCCATACCGGATTTATGGTTTTCCGGGTATACGTTTTTGATGTCTCCTCAATAAGTGCTGCGGTTTTGCTGACATTCAGCTTCCAGCCATAGTTGCCCTGGTAGAGGGTAATCGTATTGCCGTAGCTGGTGGTAAATCTTTTTGGCTGACCCTGTGTGTCGTATTTGGCCGCCAGTCTTTCAGCATAGGAAGTCAGAAATTCGGGATCCATGACGTACTGATGATCGTCTGTCTCCGTCGTGTGGGCGAGAAAATCTTCGGCAGTCAGGATTTCATACTCTGATCCGAATTTGAGTGCAATGCGCAGGCTGCTGAACTTGCCGTCCTCGCCGTAAGGATTTACGAGATCTGTATCGGCAGTGGCTTCTTCACTGATCCATGTTTCGCGTACCACCCATTTCTGAGAAAGATCACCGGAAAACCGTTCAAGGCATACCGGGGCACCGCTGTAGGCGGCACGTTCCTGAGCCGTGAGAAAAGTTCCGAGACGGGACTGAATATAAAAGAATCCATCACCGGCATCCTTAATGACCCATGACTGTGAGTCGGGAAGTCCGGATTCATTTTCCCGGTCTGCGGTTTCAGCTGAGACAGATGCATCTTCAAAACCGTCTTCAGCGGTAAATGCTTTGCCTGAAGTGAGTGTGGTAATCCGGAAATACACATCATTCAGTCTTTCCAGATAAAATTTCTGCTGGTTAACATCGAGCGAGCGATACAGCTGCAGCGTATTGTCCTCACTTTCATTTACAGTACAGTGGCGAAGATCCAGTACGTAATCGGGATTGACAGCACTGGCGATTTCATAGATTCCCTGCTGCACCGGCTGTGTTTCCGGGATGGTATTCCGACCGTCAGCCAGGACAGAAGAAAGCGGAAATACACACAGCAGAAAAGTCATAACAATGGTAGCGGTAAATTTTTTCATAAACTCCTCCCGTACGGTTGTTCAAATGATGATTCTCATTTTATCATATAACACCGGAAAAGAACAGCAGCGATTTACTATTCACTGTTTTTATGGTATGATGAAGCAGGTTCATACAGCCTGGCAGGATGGCTGTAAAGAACAGATGAGCATATAAAGCATATAAAACAAAGGAAGGAAAACTGACGGATGCAGAGAAATATATCGGTGAGATGGATGAAGTGCCTCATAATTGCAGCAGCATCAATGCTGCTCGGAGGCTGCGCGATGGGCGGTGCGACGGGAACGAAGACTGTTCAGGGAACGGATGCACTGGAAGCGGGACAGTATCAGGAAGCGCAGCGGCTGTTTGAGGATGCCATCCTGGAGGGTGAGGAAGAGATGCTTGCCTGCCGCGGACTTGGCATGGCGTATATGGGACTGGCTCAGTATGATAAGGCAGAAGAGGCTTTTGAGACAGCACTTTCTTATACAGACAGTCGGATGCCGGAAAACAGGCTGGATCTCCGGCTGTATCTGGCAACTGCTCAGTACCGGAACGGAAAGTATGAGGAGACGGCAGACACCTGCACGGATATCCTTGAGAGCACAAAGAACGGAAATGCGGATGCCTTTTATCTGCGGGGAGCAAGTTATCTTCACGAGGGACAGCAGGAGGATGCCGCCAGGGATTTCGACGCGGCAGTAGCACTGGAACCGGAGGATTATGATCTGTATCTGAATATATATGAGTGTTACCGGGAACTGAATCTTTCGGGGGCAGGCGGGACGTATCTGCAGAGCGCACTGAATATTCAGGGTGAAGATATGGAACACTATTATAATCGCGGAAAGATCTATTATTATCTGGAAAATTATGAGGAGGCACAGAGACAGCTGATCGGCCCGGTAGAAGCAAAGTATGAACCGGCGATGTACCTGATCGGACAGGTGTATCTGGCTATGGAAGATTATGCGCATGCGCAGGCTGTTTATGAACAGCTGCAGGCGGAGTTCGGTGAGAGCACAGGCAGTTATAACGGACTTGCACTGTGTGCGATAGACAGCGGTGATTACGATGCGGCACTTTCTTATATCAGTCAGGGACTGGAGCTGGAAGAAATTGCAGGAAAACAGGAGCTGTATTTTAATGAGATTGTGGCATACGAGAAAAAAATGGATTTTGCGGCAGCAAAGGAAAAGGCACAATCATACGTACAGAATTATCCGGCGGATGAAGCCGGCCTGAAGGAATGGACGTTTCTTTCCACGCGGTAATCTGTCAGTGCATATTTTGCCGCAGAATACTGTGGTTTACACGCATGGAATGATGAAAATCAGGAAAAACAGCGAAATGAGGAATGAACTTGATCGAATTTGAAGCAATACAGGAACGCGTAATTCTTGTCGGTGTACAGCAGAATATCTGTGATGATACGGAAGAATCGGTTGCGGAGCTTGGGGAACTGGCACGTACAGCAGGAGCGGAAGTGGCAGGAATGGTGATACAGCGCCGGGAGAGCATTCATCCTGCCACCTATATCGGAAAAGGAAAAATTGAAGAGGTACAGGAGCTTCTGTACCGTCTGCAGGCAACGGGAATTATCTGTGATGATGAGCTTTCGCCGGCCCAGCTGAACAATCTGCAGCGGGAGCTGGACTGTAAAGTGATGGACAGGACATTGTTGATCCTTGATATTTTTGCCCGTCATGCCACTTCCAGAGAAGGTAAAATTCAGGTGGAACTGGCTCAGCTGCGGTATCGTGCAGCCAGACTGACGGGACTTGGAAATTCACTGTCAAGACTCGGTGGCGGAATCGGAACGAGAGGACCGGGAGAGAAAAAGCTGGAGATGGATCGCCGTGTGATCCGGACCAGAATCAGCCATCTGAAGCGGGAGCTGGAAGAAGTGATCCGTCACCGCGAACTGATCCGCTCTCAGAGAAAAAAGACGGAACAGAAGATTGTCGCCCTGGTAGGGTATACTTCTGTCGGAAAATCAGCCATTTTCCGTTATCTGACAGGGGCAGACGTACTGGAAGATCCGAAGCTGTTTGCAACGCTGGATACGACTACGAGAGGAATCCGGCTGTCAGGCAGACAGGAAGTACTGCTGACTGATACGGTGGGATTTATCCGCAAGCTGCCCCATCATCTGGTAGAAGCATTCAAAAGCACGCTGGAGGAAGTATGCTGTGCCGATATACTGGTACACGTGGTGGATTCCTCCAGTCCGCAGATGGAGCTGCAGATGCAGGTGGTGTATGAGACACTTGGTGAACTGGGAGCGGAGAAAAAGCCGGTGATTACTGTATTTAACAAACAGGATCTCCTGACGGAGCGACAGAGCTTTCGTGATTTCCGTGCAGAATACAGCATTCTGTCATCTGCACGCACCGGAGAAGGAATGGAAGAACTCCGGAGTGATATAGAAAAGATTTTGCGGGAACAGAAGATTTATATTGAGCGGCTGTATCCTTACGAAAAGGCAGGCATGATTCAGCTGATCCGGAAAAAGGGAGAGCTTCTGGAGGAAGAGTATCGCCCGGAGGGTATTTATGTCAGGGCGTACGTGCCAAAAGAGATTTACATGGCGACTGTTTAACCCGCCTGATGCACTTGCTCCGGAGAATCGAAAGGATTCGTAATATAATTTCAAAGCAGAAAGACAGTCTGTTTCCTGTCAGCAAACGTGGTCGGCTCTGTTGCCGGTTCTCTCCGCTGTACCCGGACCATGTGAAAAAGGGCTGTTGCAGAACAGTTCTCAGAAATTCCTGAGAACTATTCCGCAACAGCCCTCTGCTGTATAGGATTTTTAATTGAGTTTCGCCAGATCCTGCAGTGCATGATCTGCAAGAATCACTTCCATGTGTTCTTCAAAATGTGCATCCATTCCGGGTGTGAATTTGCAGGACAGTGCATACTCGGACAGAATGTTGCATACTTTGTTGAACTGCTCTGCCGGACTGTCGGCTTTTTTCAGAAGAAGATAAAAACAGCCGTTTTCCGGATTCTTGAACAGTGTGTTGGGTCCGTCATAGACAGTGCCCAGTACACCGGCAACACGGATCGCATCATCCAGAGAATGGAACAGATAAAAGCGGGTGAGTGAACGCAGTTCTTCATCGTTCTCCTCCTGCTCGGAAACACTTTCTGCCTGCTGTTTTTTTGTATTATCTTCAGATTTTGCCGCTGCTCTTTTTTTCGCTTCGGAAATTTTCTGGATCAGTCCCAGAATATCGTCGGCTCCTTCGATCTGATCCCTGAAATCGGAAGGAGAAAATGCTCCTTCTCTGGCGGGATCTTCCGGCGAGAAACGGGCAAATCTTGTGTCAAGCTCTTCCGGATCCTCTACCTTGGTAATGATCAGAATGATCGAATCCATAGAGACAGGGATCGCTTCTATCACAAGGGGCATATTTTCGGCATCAAAACCGAAATCCTGAGCTGCCACCTGCATCATATCCTGAAATAAAGCTTTGGCTTTGTCAGAGCCGTAAGCCAGTTCACTGAGTTTGATTTCTCTGTTCGCCAGATCTTCTCTCGTGAGGGTACAGCGAATTTGTTTGTCGTTGATTTTTTCAATCTTCATTCAATCACATCCTTACCCTGTTAATAATTTTGCTGCCCGGCATAATCTGACTGTCGGGTGAGCATCTGCTCCTGTTATATTATATGAGTTGCCCGACAAATGAGCCTGACATTGATTTCCTGTGCTGCGCACTCCTGAAATCCTTCGGATCATTATATGATAAATCACCTGATGCCATTATATACGCATTTGTGCATAGATGTAAAGTGGATAAAAATGAGTAAAATTGCTTGCAAAAAGTTCACAAATTATATATAATATACAACAGAAAGGTTATATGAACGGGTCTGGGAAAGGAGGTTATCAATTCGGTTGACGAAAGCAAATCATTGGTCTGGCACCATCTGATTCATTTCATTCATCAAATGCGGCTGAACAGCTGCCTTTACGCGTCCTGAACAGCTGCCATCAAAACTCAATTCAGCGGAAAAATTATCCGTAGTTTCTTTTGAACGTTTCGCTGTACTTTCCATTAATAAAAAACAGTACGAAAAACAGAATCATATACCCTTTCTTTCCTTCTTTTACGCATTATAATCAATTTCTTTTTTTAAAGCAAGTAAAATAATTCTAAACTGCATTTCATACATTCCACAGGCGGTCTGTCAGAAACAGACGGGATCACACAGGCTCCGGTTTGAGATGGGCGGGCCGGTAATATATCACAGAGCATCTCCGGAATTGTTGAAGGCAGAAAAAGGAGAAAATTGAAGAAAAAAACGAATCCGAAAAAACAAGAAGCCATAGCTGCTTCCCTGATGAAAGAACTCCGTGATTACGAGCGGTCGGGAACACGGCTGTATCTTGATGGGACACAGACCGGAGCCCGGGATATTGTCAGAGCCTGCATGTTTGCGGAAAACACAGACTATATGAGGGATTTTATCAGTGATGAGGCAGATCATATCACAGAAATTCATTTTGTGAAAATTGCAGCTGAACTGGAAAAACAGAACTGAAAAAGAAAGGAAAAGCAGCCGCGGAAGCGGTATTCCCCTGAATGCACTTTCTTATTTTTTTATAAAGATGCAAGGGAAGCTGATGACGATTTCTGTGTTAGCTGGTATAATGTGAACACTTATGAACACTCTGCGCGACCGGTCCATGGGGCAAAGGAGACGTTAGGTGGGAGTAATACGGTAATACCTGGACATTTTACGAAGGGGGAAGTACAGCGATGAATCATAATAAGGATCATATAAAGAAGAAACAGTTTCAGATTCTTGCCGGTGTGATTGCCGGGCTCGGTTTACTGTCCATCCTCGTTGTCTGTATTCTGAAATTTGTGCCGACATCGAAACGGATGAGTCCGGAAGAATATTTTGGCATTGGGGACGAACAGAAGGAGTACTGGATGACGGAAGGGGCAGAGCAGGAGTCGGAGGGAAATCCGGAAGGAGAAACGGTTCCGGGCGGAAGAGCACTGGTTATTCTGGAAGACCACATTGCCCAGGAGCGCGCACTGATTTTCGACGGCAGTGCATATATTGATTATACACTCGTTCAGAGAGAACTGAATTCCAGATTTCACTGGGATGCTTCGGTGGGACTGATGCTTTTTACTACGGCGGAGCAGGTGTTTGAGATTGCGCCGAACAGTACCTCCTATACAGTGGATGGAGAGACGTTTGACGCAGGATATGAGATTCTGAAGACCACATCGGGCGGAATGTTTCTGTCTGTGAATTTTATGCAGCAGTATTCTGACCTGAAGTGTGAGATGTATGAGTCGCCTTCCAGAATTGTGGTTTCTTTCGGCAGTACTTCTGTGACAACAGCGGTGCTGGGCAGGAATACGTCTGTGCGGTATCAGGGCGGAATCAAGAGCCCCGTTATCTGTGATGTGCCGGCAGGTACAGAGGTGACGGTGCTGGATCAGATGGAAAACTGGTCTCAGATCCGTACGCCGGACGGCTATATCGGCTACGTGAAAAACAGCCGTCTGAAAAATGTGGAAGAAACAGTGCGGGAGACGTATTATCAGGGACCGGAGTATACAACCATTACAATGGAAGACAGAGTAAACCTTGTCTGGCATCAGATCGATTATAAAGAGATGAACGCTCAGTTTGCTCAGGACACCGAAAATATGACGGGGGTCAACGTGATTTCTCCCACCTGGTATTTCCTGAGTGACAGTACAGGAGAAATCCTTTCTTTTGCCGACGCAGCCTATGTGGAAGAGGCACATGAAGCCGGTCTTCAGGTATGGCCTCTGATCAGTAATTTCAGCGAAAATGTCAGCACGACGCAGCTTCTTGCATCACGGGAGGCGAGACAGAAGGTGCAGAATTATCTTGTAAATCAGGCGCTGGAACTCGGCTTTGACGGGATTAACATTGATTTTGAAGGAATTGCGCAGGAGGCCGGATACGATTACGTCCAGTTTATGCGTGAGCTGTCGATACTCTGCCGCAAAAACGGAATTGTCCTCTCTGTGGATGTCCCGGTTCCGATGGATTTTTCAAAGCATTATAACCGCAGAGAGCTGGGGACCGTCTGTGATTACGTGATCGTTATGGGGTATGACGAGCATTACGCCGGATCGGACGTTGCAGGCAGTGTGGCATCCATGGATTTTGAAATTACGGGGATTGAGAACATGCTGACAGAAGTGCCAAAAGAGAAACTGATCAGTGGAATTCCATTCTATTCCAGACTCTGGTATACGGAAACACTGGAGGACGGAACGACCCGGGTGACCAGCGAAGCTGTATCAATGAACAGGGCGCTTCAGATTCTGGAAGAAAACGGTGTGACTTCTGTCTATGATGAGAGCACAGGACAGCAGTATGCGGAGTGGACAGCAGAGGATGGCAGATTCTGCCAGATCTGGCTGGAGGATGAAGCGTCCGTTGCAAGGCGGGCTGATCTTGTGAGTCAGTATGACCTGGGCGGAATTGCAGCCTGGGTACTGGGAAATGAAAGGGATTTCGTCTGGGAGACGATCCGCGAACATATTCAGTAGAAGAAAGAGACAGTGACGGGGCCGATGCAGAAGAAACGGGAGTATTTTCCGGTGATTTCTGCACCGGCCCTGTGTTATTTCCTGTTGAAAAAAGTATTTCATAATGATATGATGTTAGACGGTTACGTTGCTGTTTTGCTGAGAAAACGTGGCAGGACAGCCGAAAACAGTGATTAATGTGAATACATATGAGGAGACAGGAAATATGAGTTTATATTCGATTGTCGTTCCGGTATACAACTCCGAGCATACACTGGAGGAGCTGTATGAGCGTCTGAAGAAAGTATTTGAGGAAACAATCTGTCAGCCTTTTGAATTGATACTGGTGGATGACAGCTCAAGAGACCGTTCCTATGAAATCATGCAGAAGCTGCGGGCGGCTGATTCCCGTGTCAAGATTATACAGATGGCCAAAAATTTTGGACAGCATCCGGCACTTCTCTGCGGCTTTCGTTATGCAAAGGGAGATTTTGTAATTACGATGGATGATGACCTGCAGCATCCGCCTGAGGAGATCCCGAAGCTTGTGAATACCATGAATGAGCGGGACGATGTGGATGTCATTATTGCAAAATACGAAGGGCGTAAGCATAATTTTATCCGGCGCCTGGGGACGAAGGTTTCTGTTTATGCAACTTCGAAAATGCTGCACAAGGATCCGAATCTGGAAATCACCAGCTTCCGTCTGATCCGGAAGTTTATTGTGGATGCGATTCTGCAGACGAACACACACCTTCCTCAGATCGGAAATCTGCTGGTACTGACCTCCAACCGGATTATCAATGTACCGATCCGGCATGATTCGCGTGCTTACGGAAAAAGCGGATATTCTTTTCGGGCACTGGCAAAAAGCCTGATTTATGACATTACCACGAATTCAGCCTTTCCGCTGGTGGTAGTGAGGGATATCGGCGTGCTCAGTTTTCTTCTGAGTGTGATTCTCGGAATCTATTATCTGTGCAAGTCGTTCTTTGTGGATGTGCCGGTGGAGGGATTTACTACGCTTGTGCTGCTGATTCTCGGATTCAGCGGGCTGATTCTGCTGTCCATCGGAGTGATTGGTATTTACCTCATGAATATTCTCGAGGAGGCAAAAAAGATGCCCAATTACGTGACGAGACGTGTGGAAATCGATGATACTCCGGTCGGGAAGCAGGAGGCAGTGACGGAAGAGGCAGAGAAATGTGATGCTGACGGAACTTTGGAATGCGGAGAGAAGCGTGTATGAGGGAAATAGGCGGCTATTTTGAGCTGGATGATTTTGTCAGAAATGAATATTACCCGGATCTGATCCGGCTGAATCTGGGGCGTACCGCTCTTCTGTATCTTCTGGAAGCGCTGCACTGCAAACGTCTGTATTTACCGTATTATCTCTGCGATTCTGTCACGGAATGCTGTGTGAATGCCGGATATGAAGTCACATTTTATTCGGTGGATCGTGATCTGGTGCCTCAGGTGAATCAGCCCATGGGAGAGCAGGAGTATATTTATCTTGTAAATTATTATGGACAGCTGACAGACGAGGCAATACTTACCTGTAAGAACAGATATAAAAACATAATTGTGGACCATACACACAGCTTTTTCCAGCGGCCGCTGGAAGGAATTCCGACGATTTATTCCTGCCGGAAATTTTTCGGCCTTCCTGACGGGGCATATCTGTCTGCGGATACGGGTAATATACCACTTCCCCCGCGGGACGTTTCGAAAGACAGGATGGCGCATATTCTGGGACGGTATGAAGGGACTGCATCGGATTACTACAGTATCATGCTGGAAAATGCCGGCCGTTTTCATCAGGAGCCGGTCAGAGCAATGTCGAGACTGACAGAGAATCTTCTGAATGGTATCGATTATGAAAGAGTCCGCTGCCGCAGAAATGAAAACTATTCCTGGCTGGAGCGTGAGCTGGGTTCAGAAAACAGGCTGAAATTCCGACAGCCGGACGGAGCTTTTACGTATCCTTTTTACAGTGAACGCGCTCCGCAGATACGGAAGGAACTGGCATCAAAGAAAATTTATATTCCGGTTTACTGGTCCAGCGTGATTTCAGAGATGCCGGAAGACAGTGTCGAATACGATTATGCGGCTCATATTCTGCCGCTGCCCTGTGACCAGCGTTATACGCCGGAGGATCTGAAGTATATGGTGCAGGAACTGAACAGATGTCTTAATACCTGATAATAGCCGCAGCAGGTGCGGTACTGGAGGAACAATGCAAAAACGATTGATGATCCTGGGCTCTCTTGATGAATTTGTGCGTCTGGTGCAGATGGCAGGAGAGCGTGGAATTTACACGATTGTCTGTGATGGGTACAAAGACAGCCCGGCAAAGCAGATTGCGGATAAAGCTTATGATATTGATGTCACACACACAGAGGAAATCGCGCAGGTGTGCCGACAGGAGAAGGTGGATGGTATCATCACTTCTTTTTCGGATCTCCTGTTTGAGTGTATGGTTAAGATTGCATCTCTGGCGGGACTGAAATGCTATCTGACGCCGGACAAACTGCTGTATTACAGAGACAAAACGGCGATGAAGACCATGTTTCATGAAATTGGTGTACCCACTTCGAAATTTGTTACTCTTTCCGCAGATTTTGCGGATGACGAGCTGAAGGATTTTCACTTTCCGGTGGTAGTAAAGCCGGTTGACCGATACGGCTCCCGCGGTATTTTTGTGCTGGACAGCATGGAAAAAATCCGTGAGCGATTCGCGGAGGTCAGTGGATTTTCTGATATTCCGAAGATTCTGGTGGAGGAATACAATGACGGATACGAGTTCAATATGATGACCTGGGTGCTGGACGGCACGGTTCGGGTGATCAGTATTGCAGACCGGGAGAAGACACCCATCGGCACAGAGGATATTCCGATCAGCACAAGAAATGTGTATCCGTCCAGACTGTACCGTCAGGTACACGATGAAGCACTGGAGATTCTGCAGAAGGTGGCAGATTATACGGGACAGAAAGACGGAGCGCTCTCCATGCAGTTCTTCTGGAGCCCCGGAAATGGAATTTCGGTCTGTGAGGTTGCCGGCCGGTTCCTGGGATATGAGCATGAGCTGGTAGAGCTTGGCAGCGGCTTCTGTATGGAGGATCTGCTGCTGAATTATGTATACGATGAAGCTGCACTGAGAGCGTCATTGATGGCACATGACAGCCGTATGAAGCGGTGCTGCGCCGTACTGTATTTTCACGGACAGGAACGGATTGTTGCAGATCAGACGAAGGCAAGAGAGATTGCCGGCCGGGAAGATGTGGTATTCGACCAGATTTTCTACCGGGACGGAGAACGTGTGGTTCAGCATGGCCCGAATCCTTATGTGGCAAGATATTACGTTACCGGGGACTCAAGGGCTGCAGTGGATCGTTCCACAGAAGAAATTTTCCGTCGGATTTCCATTAAAGATCCGGAAGGCAGAGAGATTCTGTACCCGAATAAGATGACGGTTTATCCGGAAGCACAGGAGGATGTATGAAACGGTTAAGAGACTGTATTTTTCTTCACTTAAATATCATGCTGTTTTCTTTTACCGGCGTTTTTTCCAAGATGGCATCCAATGTATATAAAGAAAGCGGCCCTGAAAGTATCATGCTTTTCGTGTTTGTCGGTCTGATGCTTTTAAACTGCGCCATTTATGCGGTGCTGTGGCAGCGGGCAATCAAAAAGTTTGATCTGTCCTTTGCATTTGCCAACCGCAGCGTTTATCTGATCTGGTCTCAGGTGTGGGCGGTGATTATTTTCAAAGAGTCACTGTCCGTCTGGAACATTGTCGGAATGGTGATAATTGTGGTGGGTGTTGTCATTGTTCAGTTGGCAAACGCAAAGGATGAGAAGGAGGCGAAACAGTCATGAATATCGGGATATTGATTATGTTTGGCTGTACCATCCTGACTGCAGTCTCACAGGTTCTGCTGAAACGCAGCGCCAATCTTCCTCATAAAAGCTTTATTTATGAATATCTGAACTGGAGGGTCATACTCTCCTACTCGATTTTTGTACTGGTACTTTTGCTGAATACGTATGCATTTACGATGGTACCCATGCGGTACGGATCTGTCGTGGATGCATTTACATACGTATTTGTCCTTCTGTTTTCCTGGATGCTGCTGAAGGAGAAAATAACGAAGGAAAAACTGATCGGAAATCTGATTATCATCGCGGGAATTGTGATTTATACGCTATAGGAAGCAGGCTGCAAACGTCATTTGCCGCCATGCACCTGTACAGTATAAACGGGATCATAACGGGAGAAGGAGAAACATATATTTGAGTAACATCTGTCATCCGGGGGAAGATGATGATCCGGAAATTTCAAAAATTCAGAACGTATTTTTCACTCAGAAAGACAGCGGTGGCGCTTTTGCTCCTCGCTGCTTTTTTTGTGGGACAGATCGGTGCAGAAATCAGTGAAAAAAAAGAAACACGTACCGTTGCATCGGAGGGAAGCTGGGGACTCAGTTTTCAGGAGGAAGGAAAAACACCTGTGGGAAATGCCACACAGGAAGAACTGGGAAAATATAATGCATGGTACGTGGGAGACTCCGGGGAAAAGGTAATCTATCTGACCTTTGACTGTGGATATGAAAATGGAAATACAGAGGCGATTCTGGATGCGCTGAAAAAGCATGAAGTTTCGGCCACTTTTTTTGCAGTCGGGAATTTTCTTTCAGAGAATCCGGATCTGATCCGGAGAATGGCGGCAGAAGGGCATACCGTCGGAAACCATACGATGCACCATCCGGATATGTCAAAAATATCGGATTTGTCATCCTTTGAGCAGGAAATCAAAGGGGTGGAAGCACTTTATGAAGAAATGACAGGACAGCAGATGACAAAGTATTATCGTCCGCCTCAGGGAAAATACAGCGAAACGAATCTGAAGATGGCGCAGCAGCTGGGATACACGACGTTTTTCTGGAGCCTTGCCTACGTAGACTGGTATGATGACCGCCAGCCCACGAAGGAAGAGGCTTTTGACAAACTGCTTGGGCGTATTCATCCGGGAGCCATTGTACTGCTGCACAGCACCTCGTCCACCAACGCAGCAATTCTCGATGAACTGCTGACCAGGTGGGAGGAGATGGGATACCGGTTCGGAGACCTTAAAGAGCTGGAACAGAAAAACAGTACTTAACGCATTCCTTTCGTCTTGTCAGTGCAGGCCTTCATACCCTCCAGTATGGCACTGCGGAAGCCTGCTTTTTCCAGAGCGGCGACGGCTTCGATTGTGGTGCCTGCCGGAGAGCAGACCATATCCTTCAGCTCGCCGGGATGTTTTCCCGTTTCGAGAACCATTTTTGCACTGCCAAGCACAGCCTGAGCAGCAAGACGGTACGCCTGAGACCGCGGAATGCCGTCCCGGACAGCTCCGTCTGCCATGGCTTCAATCATCATGAATACGTAGGCGGGGGAGCTTCCGCTGACGGCAACCACAGCGTCAATGAGGCGTTCCGGCATCACTTCTGCCGTCCCGCAGGATTCCAGCAGGGTGATCACCTGCGCAAGTTCCTCCTCTGTGACCGTGGGAGCGGGACATACGGCGGTAACACCTTCCCCGACCATGGCCGGTGTATTTGGCATTGTCCGGATCAGTTTAATGCTTTTCCCGAACCATCCGGTGATCGTCTCTATGGATTTTCCGGGAGCGATCGATACAATCAGTTGTGTTTCCGAGACAGAGTCTCTGATTTCGCTGATCACTTCTTCATAAAACTGGGGCTTCACAGCAAGAAAAAGAATGTCGGCACCGGCGGCCTCTCTGTTGTCAAGTGTTGTATGTATGCCGTATGTTTCCGCTGCCCGGTCGAGCGTTTCCTGATGCAGTGCGGAAACGATAATCTCATCGGGAGAAATCAGCTGTTTTTTTAATATACCTCCGAGGATCGCTCTGGCCATGTTGCCGCAGCCGATAAAACCAAGTTTCATAATCATGCACTTCCTTTCTGAAAAACGTCAGAGTAGCTGTACGTCCGGAACAGACAGTTCCGATACGTTTTCATTATATACCATCCTGTCAACCTTTTCTACCGAACGCCTGGAAGGAAAATATATACCGCGGCAAACACGCTCCCGCTCCGTTCAGACTCGCAGCGGTACCAGACTCATTCATCGCTGTCGCTCGAATTCGCCAGGTGCCGGCGGCTTCACAGGGTTTGCCTCAGGTATATATTTTCCTTCTCAGGCTGTTGCGACTTCTTCACCAGTAGATGATAAGAGGATATTCACAGTCCTGATATGAGGCAAACCCAGCCGTGGAAAGCAGTGTATTCACAGCCAGGCATAAGGAAACCCAGCCGTGGGAAGCAGTGTATTCTTAGCGCCGGTATCAGGAAACACAGCCGTGGAAAGCAGTGTATTCGCATCCCGGTATCAGGAAACTCCGGCCGTGAGGAACTGTGTATTTGCATCCCGGTATCAGGAAACACAGCCGTGGAAAGCAGTGTATTCGCATTCCGGTATCAGGAAACACAGCCGTGGGAAGCAGTGTATTCGCATCCCGGCAGAAGGAAACACAGCCGTGGAAAATTGTGTATCCGACGTGTCTGACATCGCAACGAACAGACCGGAAATTTGTCTGAACGCAAAGGACGTATATCGTCCTGCAGCAGCAGACAAATTTCCGGCCTGTACGGGGCGGAGGCAGCACACGCGGATACACAATTTCCCACGGCGTCCTGATTCTGATACTGTGCGGATACACAATTCCCCACGGCGTCCTGATTCCACAGATTGAGGATTGCACAATCGGAGGCGATTCGATATAATCAACCGTAGAATAAAATGATGCCGCGTGAATACATGGTTGTAAAGCAGCGGCGACAGAAGATAAATACGGAAGGATCAGATACAATGGAAAAAATACTGTTTGAATGTGATTACGGAGAGGGCGCTCATCCGAAAATACTGGAGCGTATGACAGAGACAAATATGGAGCAGACACCCGGATACGGGGAGGATGAGCACTGCAGGAATGCGGCAGCAAAGATCAGGGCTCTGTGTGAAAATGAAAACGCGGAAGTTCACTTTCTCGTCGGAGGAACACAGACGAATATGACAGTGATCAGTTCCATTCTGCGCCCCTATCAGGGTGTCATTGCAGCAGATACGGGCCACGTCAGTGTCCATGAAACGGGAGCCATTGAGTCCACCGGTCATAAGGTGATTTCTGTACCGGGTAAGGATGGAAAAATTACGGCAGAGCAGATTCGGGCTGTGTGTGAAGAACACTGGGCCGACAGCTCCCATGAGCATATTGTGCAGCCTGGCATGGTATACATTTCTTTCCCGACGGAGGTCGGCACTCTGTATTCGGAAAAGGAACTGCTGAGGATCAGCAGCGTCTGCCGGGAATTCCGTCTGCCGCTGTTTATTGACGGTGCAAGGCTGGGATACGGGCTGGCATCAGAAAAAAATGATATCACACTTCCCAGGCTGGCTTCCCTGTGTGACGTCTTTTATATCGGCGGAACAAAGGTGGGAGCATTGTTCGGAGAAGCTGTGGTGTTTACGAACACTTCTCTGACCAGAGATTTCCGCTACATGATCAAACAGAAAGGCGGAATGCTGGCAAAAGGCCGACTCCTCGGTATCCAGTTTGAAACACTGCTGGAGGACAACCTGTACTTTGAACTTGCAGCTCATGCGGATCGTCTGGCAATGAAGCTTCGCAGTGCCCTGGCGGAAAAAGGGTATCCGTTTATGGTAGAATCCTGGACGAACCAGCAGTTCCCGATTCTGCCGCTGGAAAAGCTGGAACAGCTTTCCGGTCGGTTTGGCTTCAGTTTCTGGGGAAAAACGGATGAAACTCATGCGGCGGTGCGCTTCTGTACCAGCTGGGCGACGAAAGAAGAACATGTGGATGCGCTGATTGCAGCCTTGTAGCTTATCTCAGTTGCATTTCCTGCGGTAAAAGGAGAATGCGGTGGAAGAAAAAAAAGACAGGAGCCTTCTGGAGGCTCTGGAAACGTACGGGGCATCGGATTATTATCCGCTGCATATGCCGGGGCACAAACGGAGAATCGGCTATTTTGATAACCCGTTTTCCATCGATATAACGGAAATCGACGGGTTTGACAATTTATTCCATGCGGAGGGAATCCTGCTGGAGGCACAGCGCCGGGCTGCCGGGCTGTTCGGCGCGGAGGAGACGTATTATCTGATTAACGGGAGTACCTGCGGAATCCTGGCAGCGGTGTCAGCCGCGGTTCCCCGGGGCGGTCATATTCTCATGGCGCGAAACTGCCATAAAGCTGCGTATCACGCGGTTTTGCTGAATGGTTTGCGTGCGACGTATCTCTATCCAAAGACAGATACTGTGAGGGGAATCAACGGAGTGATTGCACCGGAGGATGTGTCAGAGGCGCTGGAACGGCAGAAAGATATCCGGGCGGTGCTGATCACTTCGCCGACTTATGACGGTGTGGTGTCAGACCTGCGTTCCATTGCAGAGCTGGTGCACCGTGCAGGAGTTACTCTGATTGTTGATGGCGCCCACGGCGCTCATTTTGGAATGCATCCGTATTTTCCGGAATCGGCGCTTTCCTGTGGTGCGGACATTGTGATCAGCAGTCTCCACAAAACCCTTCCTTCACCGACGCAGACGGCGCTTCTGCATGTCAGGGGAAAGCTGGCCGACCGGGAAAAACTGCGGAAATATCTCGGAATTTATCAGAGCAGCAGCCCGAGCTATGTGATGATGGCAGCGATGGATGAATGTATCCGTCTGCTGGAGCGTGACGGTGATACACTGTTTGCACAATTTGCGAAACGGCTGGAACAGATGCGGTCTGCACTGAAAAAAATGAAGGTACTGCACCTTGTGGATGGGCGGGAGCAGGGGATTGCAGCTTTTGATTTTGACCGGTCCAAGGTACTGATTTCCACGGAGAGAAGCAGACTGACCGGCCCCATGCTGTCAGAGCTTCTGCGCCGGGATTATCATATGGAAGTCGAAATGGAAGCGAAACAGTACGTAACCGCCATTTTTACCATTGCGGATACCGAAGAGGGGTTTGAGCGGTTTTCCAGGGCGCTCCTTGCCATCGATGATGGGCTGGAAGCATGCGGGAGCAAAAATGAGCCGGAGCAAAAGGCGTGTTTCTGGCAGAAAAATGAGGAAGTACTGACAATCACGGCTGCAGAAAACGAAACACAGATGAGAGTATCTCTGCAGGACAGCCGCGGAAAGGTTTCAGCGGAGTATGCGTACCTGTATCCTCCGGGAATTCCGCTGCTGGTGCCGGGAGAACGGATATCGGATACGCTGGTGCAGCAGCTGGAGGATTACCGGAGAGCCGGACTGAAGCTGCAGGGACTGAGCGATTATACCGGACGTACCATACTTGTCGTAAAAGAAAGGCAGACGTTTTTCGAATAAAAGATCAGAGAAAATCCAGGGGAAGAGAATATGGGAAAACTGTTTTACATAATGGGGAAAAGTGCTTCCGGAAAGGATACAGTGTACGAGGAGCTTCTTACAAGGGCGGAGCTTGCGCTCCATCCTTTTGTCATGTACACCACGAGACCGATCCGCGCCGGTGAGACAGACGGCGTGCAGTATCATTTCGTATCGGAAGAAGCGCTGCGCAGTATGGAGGAAAAGGGACAGGTCATAGAGCTTCGCTCCTATGATACGGTGCACGGAACGTGGCACTATTTTACAGCCGACGGAGATTCGGTCGATATGGAACACCGGAATTATCTTGCTCTTGGTACACTCGAATCCTATGAGAAGCTGAAAAAGTATTATGGGGAGGAACGGGTGATACCGGTATATATAGAAGTGGATGATATAAACCGTTTGGAACGTTCCATCAAAAGAGAAAAAAAGCAGGAAAGTCCCAATTATGAGGAAGTGTGCAGACGTTTTCTGGCAGATCAGAGGGATTTTTCAGAGGCAAAAATTCATCAGGCGGGGATTAAAAAACGCTTTCCGAATAATGATGACAGACAGATCTGTATGGACGAAGTGGCGAAATATATTGCAGAACAGATAAAAAACGTAACATCATGAGGCGGTGCTTCACAGGAAACACAAAATGTGGTATAATAAAATGAACTGTGAATATTTCAGGACAGGCCCGGAGGAGAGAATAAATGGCTGGATTTAAAGAAATTATCGGACATAAACGTGAAATTGCCCATCTGGAACAGGCGATCAGTGCCGGAAAGGTGAGCCACGCGTATATATTCAGCGGTGAGAAGGGGACAGGGAAGAAGACGCTGGCGGACGCTTTTGCCATGACGCTTCAATGCGAAAGCGAAGGGGAGCGGCCCTGCGGCAGATGTCATTCCTGCAGACAGGCCGGGAGCGGCAATCATCCGGATATTATATACATCAGACACGACAAGCCGGCCAGTATCGGTGTGGAGGATATCCGGGATCAGCTGACGGGAGATATCCAGATCAGGCCATACAACGGAAAATACAAGATTTATATCATTCCGGAAGCGGAAAAGATGACTGTGCAGGCACAGAATGCCATTCTGAAGACAATTGAGGAACCGCCGGAATATGCGGTGATCATTCTGCTGCCAGCCAATGAACAGAGTTTTCTGGATACGATCCGCTCCAGGTGTGTGACACTGAATCTGAAGCCGGTGCCCGACGAGCAGGTAAAAGCGTATCTGATGGAACACCTTCAGGTTCCGGACTATCAGGCGGATATCTGTGCTTCTTTTGCCCAGGGAAATATCGGAAAGGCGGTACGCCTGGCATCGTCCGACGATTTTTCGGCAATCAAGTCATCTGCCATGCAGCTGATACGCAATGCCGGTTCCATGGAAATCAGCGAGATTATTGAGTTTGTCAAATCAGTTCAGGAATATAAAATAACCATACAGGATTATCTCGATATCCTTGCACTGTGGTATCGTGATATGGTATATTTCAAGGCGACGAAGGACATCGACGGCATAATTTTCAAGGATGAGATCAGGACAATCCGGGATACGGTGAAGGTCTGCTCTTATGAAGGTGTGGAAGAAGTGATGAAGGCCATTGAGAGTGCCAAGACACGTCTGAACGCAAACGTTAATTTTGATCTGACAATGGAGCTTCTGTTCCTTGTCATTAAGGAGAATATACATGGTTAAGATTGTTGGAGTGAGATTCAGAAATGCGGGCAAGGTGTATTACTTTGATCCGAAGAACTATAAAATCAGATCGGGCGACCACGTGATTGTGGAGACGGCCCGCGGAATTGAGTACGGTACTGTGGTTGGCGGCGTGAAGTCCGTGGAGGAAGATAAAATCGTCCAGCCGCTGAAAGCAGTGATCCGGGTGGCGACGCCCGACGACGATGCCAGAGCCCGGAAAAACCGTGCCAGGGAGAAGGATGCCATGCGGATCTGTCTTGAGAAGATACAGAAGCATGGGCTGGAAATGAAACTGATTGATGCGGAATATACGTTTGATAATAATAAAGTGCTGTTTTATTTTACTGCGGACGGCAGAATCGATTTCCGCGAGCTGGTAAAGGATCTGGCAGCCGTATTCAAGATGCGAATTGAGCTGCGTCAGATCGGAGTGCGTGATGAGACGAAGATTCTCGGCGGAATCGGAATCTGCGGAAGAGTGCTCTGCTGCAACAGTTTTCTGTCCGAATTTGCACCTGTTTCAATAAAAATGGCGAAAGAGCAGAACCTGTCCCTGAATCCCACAAAGATTTCAGGTGTCTGCGGAAGACTGATGTGCTGTCTGAAAAATGAGGAGGATACGTATGAGTATCTGAACAGCAGACTGCCTTCTGTGGGGGACACGGTGACGACGGCGGACGGACAGAAGGGTGAGGTGCAGAGCGTGAATGTACTGCGCCAGAAAGTGAAGATTCTGGTGGACATCGATGATGAAAAAGAGCTGCAGGAATATGACGCGAAGGACCTGAAGTTCAAGCCGAGACGCCGGAAGGAAAAAGGCGGAAAGAATGCGGCAATGGATAAAGAGCTGAAGGAGCTGGAAGCTCTTGAGAAAAAAGAAGGAAAATCGAAACTGGATGATAACTGATCGCAGGAAGGAAAAGAAAACCGGATGACAATTGAGTTAAAAGACGGGGAACGACTGGATGATCTTCACCGGAACGGATACAGGATCATTCAGAATGAAAAGCTGTTCTGTTTTGGCATGGATGCCGTGCTGCTTTCCGGCTTTGCAAAAGTCAAAGAGGGGGAGCGTGCACTGGATCTCGGAACGGGAACGGGAATTATCCCGATTCTGCTGGCGGCCAAGACGCAGGGAGAACATTTTACCGGGCTGGAGATATCCGGAATCAGCGCGGATATGGCCAGAAGAAGTGTGCTGCTCAACGGACTGGAACAGCGGATACAGATTATTCAGGGAGATATCAAAGAAGCCGGGGAACTGTTTGCTCCGGCTTCTTTTGACACGGTAACTTCCAATCCGCCTTATATGATCGGACAGCACGGACTGGTCAATCCCGATCCGGAGAAGGCGGCGGCGCGTCATGAAATTTTCTGTACGCTGGAGGATGTGGTTCGGGCGGCAGCACGTCTGGTTCGTCCCGGCGGCCATTTTTACATGGTGCACCGTCCCTTCCGGCTGGCAGAGATTATCTGTACACTTGCAAAGTACAGGCTGGAGCCAAAGAGAATGCAGCTTGTCTATCCTTTTGTGGATAAGGAGCCGAACATGGTGCTGATTGAAGCAGTCCGGGGCGGCAGATCAAGGATGACGGTGGAAAAACCACTGATCGTATACGAACGGCCCGGTGTCTACACACCGGAGATTACGGGACTGTACGGATATTGAGCACTTTATGATCTGCTGTCTGGTGTTATATGTATCGTATGAATGAGGAGACAGAAGATGGGAGAAGAACGAGGAAAGCTTTATCTGTGTGCCACTCCGATCGGCAATCTTGAAGATATCACACTGCGTGTGCTGCGGATTCTGAAGGAAGTGGATCTGATTGCGGCGGAGGATACGAGGAACAGTATTCATCTGCTGAATCATTTTGACATAAAGACGCCCATGACCAGCTATCATGAGTATAACAAGATTGAGAAGGCTCATACGCTGATCGGGAAAATGATGGAGGGCAAAAACGTGGCTCTGATTACGGATGCGGGAACTCCCGGGATTTCTGATCCGGGGGAGGAGCTGGTGCGTCTCTGCTGTGAGGCGGGGATAGAGGTGACATCTCTGCCGGGAGCATGCGCCTGCGTGACAGCGCTGACGCTCTCAGGTCTTGCCACGAGACGGTTCTGCTTTGAGGCATTTCTGCCGTACGACAAAAAGGAACGGCAGCAGGTACTGGAAGAACTGAAAACGGAAACGAGGACGACTGTCGTATATGAGGCACCGCACAGACTTGTCCGTACGCTGTCGGAGCTTCTGGAATCATTGGGTGACCGGCGTGTGACCGTCTGCAGGGAACTGACGAAAAAGCATGAGACGGCTTTCCGGACAACGCTGTCGGAAGCGCTTTCCTGGTACAAAACCAACGAGCCCAGGGGAGAGTGTGTGATTGTCATGGAAGGGCGCAGCCGGGCGGAGCTTTTGCAGGAAGAACGGAGCCAGTGGGAGAATCTTTCGGCAGAAGAGCATGTATCCTGCTATGAGCGGCAGGGAATGGATCGGAAATCAGCCATGAAGCAGGCGGCGAAGGATCGCGGAATCTCAAAGAGGGACATTTATGCCATGCTGCTGGAGCAGTCAGGGAACAGCAGGGATTTATGAGAAAAGACTCTTTTCTTATCCCCCGGTTTGTGCTATTCTTACTGATGTAGCGCCCAATAGAACTGTTTCATGTAAGGAGAAGAGCGTATGAATACAAATGTAAAGAAACTTGCAGTAGCAGCGATGTTGGTGGCGATAGGTTTTGCACTGTCCACTTTTTCTATCCCGATCGGTGCATCAAAATGTTTTCCGATTCAGCATATGATCAATGTCATCTGTGGCGTGATACTGGGACCGGCGTACGGAGTGCTGACCGCATTCTGTATTTCCGTACTGCGCAATCTGGCCGGAACAGGAAGTCTTCTGGCTTTTCCGGGCAGCATGGTGGGAGCATTCCTGTGCGGAATTCTGTACCGGTATACGAGAAAACGCATTTTTGCGTATGCAGGTGAAGTAGTGGGTACCGCTCTGCTGGGCGGTATGCTCTGTTATCCGGTGGCCACACTGCTGATGGGAAAAGAAGCGGCACTGTTCGCCTACGTGATTCCGTTCGGAATCAGTACACTGGGCGGAACATGCATCGCTGTTGTTCTGCTGGAAGCACTGTACCGTTCCGGAGCAATGCATTATATTAATGGTATTTTGGGAGAAGGACAGAAGGGATGACAGGAAACTGTGAGAAAGAGACGCTGGCGATCCGGCTGGCAGAAGTACCGGAGCGGATTATGCAGAAGCATCCGCTGGTACATATGATTCCCAACACGGTGACAGTCGCGCTTTGTACAGACGGGCTGTCTGCTCTGGGTGCACGGCCTCTGATGGCGGTGGCGCCGGAGGAGATGGAGGAAATTCCCTCCTATGCCGATGCGGTGGTGATCAACATGGGACAGCCCGGCAGAGAAAAAATACAGGCTGCCAGGCTGGCACTTACGACGGCTGCGCGGTGCAGCGTTCCCATTGTGTGGGATCCCGTGGGAGCAGGTGCTTCCGGATTTCGCAGGCAGGAGTTTCTTCGCTTGTTGGATCTGAAATGGACCGGTATTGTCAAGGGCAACCGGAGCGAGATTGCCACGCTTCAGTCGGGATGTGTTTCCCATCAGGGAATCGATTCCATTGGAGAATTCCGGCTGAATACGAGAGCGCGCGACGGAAGAGTCTGGGCGGTATCGGGAGAACAGGATCTTGTTTTTAACGGGAATGCATGTTTTTCTCTGCACCATGAGGGGCAGAATAAAATGATGCTGACCGGGAGCGGCTGTCTGACGGGAGCCGTTATGGGAGCCTGCTATGCGGTGGAGAAGGATCCTGCGGCTGCAGCCCTTGCTGCATTTCTGATTATGTCCTATGCAGGAGAGAAGGCATCGTCTGTCAGAGGGTACGGCAGTCAGAAGTGTGCACTTCTGGATGCACTCACAGCGATCGATTATCAGGAGTTTGAACAGTATGTCCGAAAAGCTGTGACAGCTTCTGTGAAAACAGAATGGAGCGATGAACGATGAAGTGGAAACAGAACAGTCTGTATCTGATTGCAGATTTTTCTTACGGTCTGGAGAAACTGGAGCAGGCACTTGCGTGCGGCGTGGATATTATTCAGCTTCGGGAGAAGGATATTTCTTCCGCGGAATATCTGAAGCGGGCGAAAATTCTCCGAAGACTGACGGAAAAATACAGCACCGTGTTTATTATTAATGACAGACTGGATATCGCTCTGCTTTCCGGTGCGGACGGTGTTCATCTGGGACAGTCAGATGTGCCGGCAGATGAAGCGAGAACCTTGCTTGGGCCGGAGAGAATCATCGGTGTGACGGCCAAAACAGTGGAACAGGCAGTCAGAGCCAGAGAAGACGGTGCGGATTATCTGGGAAGCGGAGCGTGGTACCCCACGATGACAAAATCAGATGCGGCGCCGATCACAGAGGAAACCTATCGTGCAATTCTAAAAAAAAGCGGACTGCCGAACGTTGCAATCGGCGGGCTGACAGTGGAAAACTGTGAAAAGCCGCTGGCATGCGGCGCACATGGACTGGCAGTGTCCGCTGGAATTCTGAAGGGAGATGTGGAGGCCAATATCAGAGGCTTCCGGCAGATGCTTCAGAACGGAAAGAAAGACTGAATTCCTGCTGTACAATGGCAGGAAAGAGAAAAAGAAAGCAAAGGGGAGCTTGCACCAGCAGGCTGAGAACAGACGTAGGCGTCTGGACCCGTAACCTGATTTGGATAATGCCAACGTAGGAGAATACACATAGATCTTATGCGGTGATACGTTGACAGTATTGCCGCATTTTGGCATTCAGGAGAGAAAAAATTCACAGCTGGGGCAGACCGGGGGCACCACTCTCTGTCGCAGCCGTCCGGAAAATGAGACCGGACAATCACAGAAAAATCAAGGAGGTTTTCAGGATGAAAACAGCATTGACAATCGCTGGAAGTGATTCCAGCGGAGGCGCCGGCATCCAGGCAGATATCAAAACGATGACCGCAAATGGCGTGTATGCCATGAGTGCGATTACGGCTTTGACTGCACAGAATACGACCGGCGTAACGGGAATTATGGAGGTAACTCCGGAATTTTTAGGACAGCAGCTTGACTGTATATTTACGGATATCCGTCCGGATGCAGTAAAAATCGGAATGGTTTCTTCGGGAAGCCTGATCGAAGCGATTGCAGAAAAACTGTGTCAGTATCAGGCAGAGAATATTGTGCTGGATCCTGTCATGGTGGCAACCAGCGGCGCAAGGCTGATCAGTGAAGAAGCCATTTCCGTACTGAAGGAGAAACTGCTGCCTCTGGCAGCGCTCATCACCCCCAACATTCCGGAAGCAGAAGTGCTCTGGGGAAAATCTATTCAGTCGGCAGACGACATGGAAACAGCAGCGCGGGAAATCGGTACCATGTACCACTGTGCCGTTCTGTGCAAAGGAGGCCATCAGCTGAATGATGCAAATGACCTGCTTTATGCGGACGGAAAGAGTATGTGGTTTTACGGCAAAAGGATTGATAATCCAAATACCCATGGAACAGGCTGTACACTTTCCAGTGCCATCGCATCCAATCTGGCAAAAGGGTATCCAATGGAGAAAGCGGTGAAAAACGCAAAAAATTATATCTCCGGTGCTCTGGGCGCTATGCTGGATCTGGGCGCGGGCAGCGGACCGATGAATCATGCATTTGCAATAGAAGGGGAGTATGAGGAAAATGAAAAATAAAACATCAGTATTCAGCAATGGCCTGATCTGGTTCGGAGCAGGAGTTTCCATTGCGGAGATCCTGACCGGAACGTATTATGCCGGAATGGGATTCACAAGAGGACTGGCGGCGATTCTGATCGGACATGTGATCGGCTGCCTGATGCTGTTTCTGGCAGGCCTGATCGGAGCATACACGAAGAAAAGTGCCATGGAAACGGTGAAAATGAGCTTTGGCGAAAAAGGAAGCCTTCTGTTTTCCGTTTTGAATGTACTGCAGCTGGTGGGATGGACCGCCATTATGATTTATGACGGGTCACTGGCAGCAGACGGTGTGATACATACGGGAGCCTGGGTGTGGTGTCTCGTGATCGGCGGGCTGATCATCCTCTGGATCGCCATCGGTATCACGAACCTGAAATGGGTGAATACCGTGGCAATGGCGGCTCTGTTTATCATGACAATCGTACTTGGGTTCAGGATATTCGGAAGCGGCGGACATATGTCACCTGCATCACCGGATGCCATGAGCTTCGGAGCGGCTGTGGAGCTGGCTGTGGCCATGCCTTTATCTTGGCTGCCGCTGATCAGTGACTATACGAGAGAGGCGGAAAAGCCGATGGCAGCCACGGCGGTCAGTGCCGTTGTATACGGTATTGTCAGCTGCTTTATGTATATTATCGGAATGGGCGCTGCCGAGCTGGCCGGCGAGTCTGATTTTGCACAGATTCTGCTGCACTGCGGACTGGGCATTACAGGACTTCTGATCGTTGTGCTTTCAACGGTAACAACGACATTCCTCGATGCTTACTCTGCGGGAGTGTCCAGTGTCTCCATCTGCTCAAAAATAAAAGAAAAATGGTTTGCCATCGGTGTGACGGTGGTGGGTACAGTGGCTGCCATTGTTTATCCCATGGATAATATTACGGATTTCCTGTATCTGATCGGTTCCGTATTTGCTCCGATGATTGCAATTCAGATCGGTGACTATTTTGTACTGCGAAATTCCGACGACGGGGGAATGTGTAATGTGCGCAATCTGATTATCTGGCTGATCGGATTTATTCTGTACCGTTATCTGATGAAGGTGGATATTGTGGTGGGCAATACATTGCCGGACATGCTGGTGACCATGGTACTCTGTATCGCAGCTGGTAAAATCAGCCAATTGAAGCGTGCCTGATTGAATTCCCCGTGAAACCGTGATAGAATGGTAGCTGTATAAGCGGCCGGGACAAAGGAGACCCTTCTTTGATCCCGACATCATCAATGAGATACTGGAGTGATATCATGCCTGCATTCTATGCACATTACCGTTTCGGGGCCAGAGTTTCCGGCAGGCTGGACGGTGAAATCAGGAAAATTATTACAAAATATCATGCGCAGTTTGCAATCGGCCTTCAGGGACCGGATCTCTTTTTCTTTTACAGACCCTGGTCATCCAATGAAGTGTCTGCATACGGGTACCATCTTCATGAAATATCGGCTTATCCTTTTTTTGAACACGGTGTATCGGTAGTGAAGGAGAAAGGGAGAGACAGCCGGGAGTACGCGTATCTGCTGGGATTCATCTGTCATTTTATTCTGGACAGCGAATGCCATCCCTATGTGGCGCAGATGATTGAAGAGACGGGAGTGCCCCATCTGGAGATTGAGGAAGAGTTTGAAAAGAAGCTTTTGCGGATGGATGGAAAAGATCCTTTTGCATACCGTCTGGAGAAGCTGGTTCCTGCAGATGCTGAAACGGCAGCCGCGGCTGCAGCTTTTTATGAGAAGGCGGATCCGGAAACGGTGCATCAGGCACTGCGTGATCTGAAAATGGTCAAGCGGCTGTTTACAGCTCCGGGGAAGCTGGAGCAGCATGCGATAAATTCTGTCATGAAGCTTCTGGGGAAATACGATAACTGGAAGGGTCTGATGAACCAGCATCAGGACAACGAAAAATGCTTTGCGAGCAATGAAGGGCTTATGCGCCGGTTTGACCGTGCTGTTCCCCTTGCTGTGAAGATGATGGAGTGTTTTGATGAGAGCCTGCAGACCGGAAGTCCGCTGGATCCGCGGTTTGACCGCACCTTTGAATAACCGCGTTTTTACGTTTTAGTCTGCAAATACACAAATGAGGGCACAGAGAGGAAGTTATGGAAAATACAAAATTAACAAAGCTGGAGAAGTACTGGATTCTTTATGATGTTGGCAACTCGGCATTTATCATGCTGGTTTCAACGATCATTCCGATCTATTTTAACTATCTGGCGGGAAATGCAGGGATTTCAGAAGTGGATTATCTTGCCTACTGGGGATATGCGGCATCGGTGGCGACTGTCATAGTGGCCTTGATCGGCCCTGTTCTGGGATCCATTGCAGATACCAGAAATTTCAAGAAACCAATGTTTACCGTCTGCATGATGATCGGTGTGCTGGGCTGCGCCGCATTATCCTTTCCGACTTCCTGGATTGTGTTTCTGGCAGTATTCGTAATAGCAAAAGTAGGTTACAGTGCCAGTCTGATTTTTTACGATTCCATGCTGGTGGATGTGACGACGCCGGAGCGGATGGATACGGTATCCTCCCACGGTTTTGCCTGGGGATATATCGGAAGCTGTATTCCTTTTGTGATTTCTCTTCTGTTCGTGCTTCTGTATGACAGCATCGGAATCACCATAAATACAGCCATGATCATTGCATTCTTTCTGAATGCAGCATGGTGGTTTCTGGTGACACTTCCGCTGCTGAGAAAATATGAGCAGAAGAATTATGTGGAAATGCCGAAACATCCCATAAAAAGCAGCTTCGGACGTCTGTGGTCTACGCTGAAGGATATCCGCCATGAAAAAAAGATTTTTCTGTATCTGCTGGCGTTCTTCTGCTTTATCGACGGAGTATATACGATCATTGAGATGGCCACGGCGTACGGAAGTGCGCTGGGACTCGATTCCCAGGGACTTCTGCTGGCACTTCTTGTCACGCAGCTGGTTGCTTTCCCATGTGCTCTGCTCTTTTCGAAACTGTCGAAAAAGTATGAGACGGCACTGCTGATCAAGGTGTGCATTGTGGCGTATACAGGAATCGCGCTGTTTGCAATTCAGCTGGATAAACAGTGGGAATTTTGGATGCTGGCTGTCCTGGTGGGAATGTTTCAGGGAGCCATACAGGCGTTGTCGCGTTCCTATTTTGCAAAAATTATTCCGCCGGAAAAATCAGGCGAATATTTTGGTATCTATGATATCTGCGGCAAGGGAGCGTCATTCTTCGGCACAACACTGATCAGTGTGATTGCCCAGATTACAGGAAATGCCAGTGCGGGAGTATCGAGCCTTTCCATAATGTTTGTGATCGGATTTTTACTGTTCTGCAAAGCGGCAAAAATGAACCAATAAAAGAGATGGGCTGCTGCAGAATATTGCTCAGGGATTTCTGTATCCGGTGTTCACTATGTCTTCCTGACATCTGTCTCAGACATGTGTATACCCGATATCAGGAATCCTTTTTCGGTAAACAGAGAAATTCATAAGGAGGATGAGGTCATGTATTTTGTACCGGACGGAACAGAAAGATGTGGATTTTATGAGTGTGAGGACTGCGGAAGCCGTTTTCTGGCGCTGCAGATCGGACCGAGAATTGTATGCCCGTACTGCGGAGAGGAATTGGATCTGGAGATCGGTCCGGATGATGAGATGCCGGAAGTAAGAGAGGCTGCCGTACTGCTGGAGGTTATTGAAGGGGAAGATGTGGAAAAAATGGACGGGCTCTTAAGCCTGGCGGCCACAGGCGGAGATTATGGGTGGATTTAAGCTTTGCCGGGAGGTGGCTTATGTATTATGACAGAATCTGTCCCGGAATTTTTCTGCGCCGTCCCAATCGGTTTCTGGCAGAGATTGAGATAGAAGGGAAAAAAGAAATCTGCCATGTAAAGAATACCGGGCGCTGCCGGGAACTGCTGCTTCCCGGCGCAGAAGTATATGTACAGAAGGCAGCCGGACCAAACAGAAAGACCGCGTATGATCTGATTGCGGTGCAGAAGGGAGAGACGCTGGTCAATATGGATTCCCAGATTCCGAACCGGGTGGTGGAGGAATGGCTGCGGAAGGAACTGCTCCTGAGAGATATTTCCGTCCTTCGGCGGGAAGTGACCTTTGAAAATTCCAGATTTGATCTCTATGCGGAGTATGGCCGGTCGATTTTCTCCGCAGCAGGTGATCCCGCGCTTTCGGATCCGCCACAGACAAAAGGGGACAATGAAGAAAAATCCGGTAAAAAAGCATTTCTGGAAGTAAAAGGCGTTACTCTGGAGGAGAATGGGATTGCCCGTTTTCCGGATGCCCCCACAGAGCGGGGCGTCAAACATCTGACAGAGCTGTGTCGTTGTGCTGCGGCAGGGTACGAGGCATACGTCATCTTTGTGATTCAGATGAAGGGAGTCCGGCAGATGGAGCCAAACTGGAACACGCACCGGGCGTTCGGAGAGGCGCTCGTCAAAGCGAAACAGGAAGGAGTTCATGTGCTCTCTTACGACTGTGTGGTAACGCCGGAGACGATTACACTGGACCGGGAAGTCCCGGTGGTGCTGTAGTAAAAGTAAAAATATAGAAAAATGACAGAACCCCGTTCAGGTCAGTAGCCTGCGCGGGGTTTTAGTATGCGCTTAATTATGAAGATATCATAGTGTATTATCGGAAATATTATAAAATAGTGTTGTTTCAATAAAAGAATAAGCCGCTTTTTATTTCTGATTCAGTCGGTTGATGATATTAATTAGAAGATTTAAATCATCACCGGACAATGACTTCATGCCTTCTGATGCCTGCTCTAACAAAAGAGGTGTATTCAGCTCAGTGTCAAAAAAATCTTTTGGTGAAATATTTAAATATTCACAGATGTAGAGAAATTCTGACATGGAAGGCATTGCCCGGCCGGAAGAAATGCTTTGGATGTAGCTTTTGCTGTGGCCGAGATCCAGACTCATTTTATATTCCGATATATTTTTCTGTATGCGCAATTCTGTAATCCTGTCACGGATAAACTGTTCGTCCATGATTCCCTTCCTTTCCGTTTGTAATTAGTAATATTTTTCCCTTTTCGTTTTTTTTATTGTACGCATGACAAAATGCATGTTGACACGATTAAAACGGTAATATATAATTGAAATGACTAATTTAAACGGTATAATTCTGTCATTGAGACACAGAACGGGCATTCTCTGGATAAAGCAAACGGTTAAAATCAGCATATTTTAGGGATGCACATGATTTCATTGCTATAACCGCATTGCCGCAATGTGTATGCGGATATACCGCTGTAATAAGTACAATTATGGTATGTGTTGGTTTTGAAAATGGATGGTGATGAATCATGAATCGATTTGTGAAACAGCAGAGAATTCAGCCGAGGGAACCCCCCTAGGCAGAACGTGTATATGCTGCAATTGGCGAAATGCCGATTTAAATGGAAAAGGCCGAAAAAGAAAATGAGACACAACAGAATCATTTAACTGATAACAGGCCGGATAAGAAATGGAGGATAATGATGAAAGCGAAAAGACGAATTTTTGCAGGACTGCTTGCTGCAGTTACAGCAATGGGAGCTTTTCCTGCAACCACTTTCGCTGCAGAGCCTTCTACATGCGAACATAATTATGTTCGTGCTGAACAGGCACTGAAAGAAGGGGATTGTTACACGAAAGGTATCTGGAAATGGACCTGTAGTGAATGCGGCGATTTTTATTACGTTTCAGAGTATGTACATGACTATGAGATGGGATATACGGATGCAACTTGTACAGAGCCTGAAATGATTGGAGAAGTCTGCACCATCTGTGGAGCGACTAACGGAGAAATGACACCGGTAGAGGGAAGCGAAGCCCTTGGCCATAACCTTGTGCTGGATACGACGAATGAGAAGTATGTGGCAGCAACGTGTGAAGAGGGCG
>JAXEBU010000176.1:0-4571 GCA_034093895.1 Candidatus Choladocola sp.
AGTTGATCATTCTCCAGATATCAGATCGCTCCATCTGCCGCTTCCTGTCGCCGTCGGAAGTGGATGCATAGTAATACCCGTCTTTATAATAACTCTCGCTCTCTCCTTCCTCCGTACTCACAAGAACGTCCGCCTTCAGGGAATTTCCCTTAATGCCGGAAACTTTTATTTTTACTTCTTTTTCGGAAGATACATTCGTCATGGAAGAGACGGTTCGTTCCTTCACTGTCACATCCAGCCCGTCCAGTGCATCCTGGCCCTGAACGGCCGTATTGTACGAAGTATCCACCGTCGGTTCAAAGGCTGCCAGCGGCTGCAGCTTACAGCCCGATGCCAGAATGGCAGCACACAGAAAACACGAAGTCCATGTTCGAATTCTACTCATATACTCATTCCCCCCTGCAGGTACATTATTGTTTAATCATACAACAACATGTTCTGATTGTAAAGCAGAGCGTTTTTAACGTATTGGAGACAAAACTCCCACTACGACAAAACAGCCAGTTAATTCCTCGAAATAACTGGCTACTGTTTCATTTTTCAATTTCTTCTCCCTCAAACGGTTCCGAATCCGACCAACTTACATATGAGTTGCCCGATTCAAATCCCATATTCACGATACATCTTCTGCCGCATCGCAGCATCCTCTGCGGCCACGGCAATCAGATCTGTTCTGTTATCCTTCAGCAGACACTTCATCAGAGATGCCATTCTGTTTTCACCGCGTATTTCTCCACGCTTTTCTCCACGCTTTTCACCACGTTTTTCTCCGCGTTTTTCTCCCTTTCGTTCTCCCTCACGGATCATATCTTCTATCGCCTGACACATACTCCATTCCTCACTCTCATTTCTGCCGCTCAGCCAGTTTTCGATTCTTTTCTGTTCTCCTAACATAACAAACGCTGCCATTCGTTCCACACTGTCCATAGTTTCTATTTTTTCCCGGTTTGAATCGAGATACTCCCTGAGCTTCTCTTTGTCTTTTCTGTATTGTAACATCTGAAATATAATCTGTAAACTGGTTACAAATCCTGAAACGTCTTCCATATTGCCGCCATGAATAACATTTATATGATAATCAGGAATGTACCGTTTCAGTTCCTGCCAGAGTTCATCCTTTTCATCGACATCAAACAGTTCATGAAGCTTCTCCGCGCCGTCCCACTGATCTCCCAGATACAGAACCGTAGTCAATACGGGAACCAGCCTGTCTTCTTTTGTAATTCCGGACAGGAATGCATCCTTTTTCATGTTATCACCCGCTTCTCTGTGATGCTTTTCCAGATCTTCCATCTGCTTCGTATATTCCAGCGCATCATACAGCATATTCCTTACAGGCATTCCATAATCTACTTTTCCCTGTGTTTCATTTGCAAGAATGATCGTATACATTCCTATATCCGCCTTCATCCGAATATCCCCGCTCCGTTCGACGGCACGCAGAACACCGTTTTCTTTTTGCTGGAACACACCGGATTGCGCAGACAACAGCTCCATCCGATCAGGATGCAGGATCTGTTTACCGGAAAAAACCGTCCCGTTAATCAAATCCGCAAAAATCTCTTTTCGTTCCAGAAGCCGGTTTACAGCCAGATTCCTTTTCCCCATTCAACTCCTCCTTTTCGTTGTATATTTTTTATCCTCATTGTTTGAAACAAACGGCCGAACGGCCTGAAATTCTTTGACAATCATCTATAAGAAATGAATGAATCTCCCTCACAATATATCACATTATATTTATTAATGCAATATATTGTTTTAACTCCATAAACTTGACGTTTTTCAGCAAAAGAAGATCGTGTAAGTCTTCTTTTCTGTTTTTCACGCTACTCAAAAACTATACAATTTCATTTATATGTATTGTCTCAGAACAGCCGTCCGGATCTGTATATCCGACGTGTCTGACCTCGGAACGGACTGACAGGGGATCTGTCTGACCGGAAAGGACAATTTGTCCTGCACCGGCAGACAGATTCTATGGCTGTCCGGGACGGAGGCAGCACACGCGGATATACAGATCCGGACGGCGTCCTAATAAAATAATTACGCGCTCATAAAACTGTTGGCCACCATCCCCACTATGATCAGTATCAGCCCTGCCACTCCGAACTGATCCGGCATCGCATCTCCCAACAGCAGTACACCACCGATCAGAGTAAAGATCACCTCTCCGCACTGGGTTGCTTCGATGACGGCCAGCTGCTTCGGATTGTTTTTTACCAGATCTGTGGCTTTGAAAAACAAGATTGTGGCGATCACACCGGAGAAAATGGCAACGCCCAGTGACTGAATGAGCTGCCCTGTGGAGGGCAGTCCTGCGTTTACGAATGCCATAGTAGAAGTTACAATCCAGAATGGCATGCTGCACAATGTCATACCGAATACACGCTGTGTCGTATCCATGTCTTCCGGACAGCACTGCATCATCTTTCGGTTACCCAGAGGATAGGAAAATGCAGCAATCAGAATGGGCAGCAATACCAGCGCGCTGCTGCCGATGCCTTCTTTCAGATGGGGCACCTGCAAAAGAAAGATACCGACCAGAATCAGACAGGACATCAGAAGGTTCTTTACGGGAATCTTTTTCCCGAACAGCGGTGTCAGGAGAACACCGGCAACAATCGTAATCTGCCAGCAGGCAGCCACCAGCCAGGATTCTCCGTGGACGGATGCAAATGCCTGTGGCAGGTAAAAGAGACCGAATCCGACAGTACTCCACAGAAACCAGTTTACCGGCTGTTTTCGTATATCCGAGATTACAGGGTTAAACCTGTCACCCGACATTCTCCATAAGATCACTGCCAGCATCGGAAGGGTAAACAGATAACGCAGTGCTGCGCTCCACATCCAGTAGCCTCCTGTGAGATTCATACTTCTGTTCAGAATAAATGTGGATGCAAAAAACAGCGATCCCAGGATTCCGTATATCAGTGCTTTTTTCATAATGTAAAACCTTCTTTCTGATTATTTTTCATGGTAAAGAGGAGGATTGTACCTCATAATTACGCAAAAAAAGCCATTTGAGTGAACGCCTTCATTCAAACAGCTTTCTTTTTGTCATTTTTTCTGTTTCTCTTCTATCGCTTCGCCAGCTCCTCTGTGATATCCTCCCAGGTGACGCCGCGCTCTGCCATCAGCACCATCACGTGATACAGGAAATCGGAAATCTCGTACTTGATTTCTTCCGGATCAGGATTCTTGGCTGCAATGACAATCTCAGTCGCCTCTTCTCCCACTTTTTTCAGAATCTTGTCGATTCCCTTTTCAAAGAGGTAGTTGGTGTAGGAACCCTCCTTCGGATGGATCTTCCGGTCTTCGATGACAGCAAACACATCCTGGAATACATTCAGCGGATTCGTATCATCATATTCCTTTTTCAGAATTGTACGGTAAAAGCAGCTTCTGTTTCCCGTATGACACGCTGCTCCCACCTGTGATACTTTTGCCAGAAGAGTATCACTGTCGCAGTCAATCCGAAGCTCTCTTACGTACTGGTAATGGCCTGATGTCAACCCTTTAACCCACAATTCCTGTCTGCTGCGGCTCCAGTACGTCATCCTTCCCGTACGAATCGTTGTTTCGAAGGCTTCCTGATTCATGTATGCCACCATCAGCACTTCCTGCGTCTTATAATCTTGCACCACAACCGGAAGAAGACCATCATTGCCTGTCTGTATTTCACTCCAGCTCATGGAGGATTCGTACGTATTGACGGTGATTCCCTGCTCTTTCAGCCTGTGCTTCAGCTCCATAAAATCATAATCAGGCCGGGTAAATACGGCTGCACAGATGCCTGCTGTCATTTCTTCGGACAGGACCTCTGACATCCGGTCAAACGCAGAATCTGCATCGCTTCCAAACACGGGATACAAATCAGGAACAGAGTGAGACATTTGTTTTCTGACCGTCTCCTCTGCCGCTTCCCGCAGGGTTGGATCCAGCAGTACAACACCACAGAGCATATCGCCGTTCAGAACTGCCATTTCCAGTTCATCCTTCGTTCTGGCACAGGCCATAATCTTGTCTTTTCCGAATTTTCCGGAAACCTCATGGGTCAGTTCTTCATTTGATGCTTTCCCGTAATTCAGGAATACTTTCCTGCAGCCGGCATAGATCAGCTTCTTCACATCTTCCATCCGGCGTATGTTGCCGCCGCCGTAAACGGGAATGTCCACGGCACGGGTGATTTTTTTGATCAGCCCGACGGATTTATCGTGTTCCGCATCATCACCGGAGAGATCAAACAGCAGTATTCCGTCTGCTCCCATATTGCTGCAGCACTCTGCCAGCCACACTGCGTCCCCGTCCATAAATACTGAAGTATCCTTCAGAGAGCAGACGGCTCTGCCTTCTTTCAGGTACATCGGTACAATCAGTTCTTTCTGTTTCATCCTGTTCCTCCCGCTCCTTCTGTATACAGTATCAAAGCGACCCTTTCGTGGAAAGCACATCTGAGATTCTCGGATCAAAGCTGACTGCTTCATCCAGGGCTTTTGCAAAAGCCTTGAACATAGCTTCTGCCATATGGTGACTGTTGCCACCGCTTAACATTTTAAAATGAAGATTCATAG
>JAXEBU010000177.1:0-8765 GCA_034093895.1 Candidatus Choladocola sp.
CACAGGGGTTAGTCTCTTGTGGTATGGGCGATCCGCGAAGGCCGTGAAGCTGCAAAGGAAGTTGATGAATATCTGATGGGATATACAAATCTGTGATTGTTGCCCGTCAGCGAAAGACAGGAGCACTGCTGTGGTAAATGATACTGACCGCACCCGGTGTGTACAAACAGTGGATGCTGCAGAATTTTCCTCAGGGATTTCTGCGGCATCTTCTGCTTTCCTTCAAATGAAATTAAAATATTATTATTAGGAAGATGCTTATCTATAAGATGAGATAGATTGGCACGAGGCAGAATGCACTTATAAGGAAACAGCAATAGAGTGATGTAAAGTTTTTGTACAGAAAACTTTGCACTTTTTTTATGTCAAAAAAATGCAAGGACTGTCAGATGGTTCTTTATTGTAATAAAGGAATGAATGAGTCTGCATAGTTTTATCTCAGTCGAAGAAGAATCCCACTTCTAAAAGTGGTGAGTAATAACAAATTCATCTCAGTGGTAGTCAAATCTCTGACTGAGATAAACGTTCCGCGAGCGCAGCGATTCTGGTCAGCTTAAGCTGACAGAATCGCGCGTCAAGTCTCACGTGCTTTCGACTTGAATTATTGTTGTGCCGGTGCGTGACGTGGTATTTTGGAATATGGCAGTCTGTTCGGCAAGAGGGAGATGCCTTGTCGTATGGATCAGATTGAAATATAACCGTAAACTAATTATAATAGTTACGATAATGTGATGAAAAGGAGTGAGAATAAAGAAGATGAATAGCAGTATTTTGGTTACTGTTCCATTTACAGAAAAGCAGAAAATGAAAATTTTGAAAGCAGCAGATAACAGAGAAGTAATATTTTGCTCAGAAGACAGTGTGACGATCCGGCAGATTGAAGAGGCTGAAATTATTATAGGAAATCTTCCGGTATCTATGCTCCCCAAAGCTGAAAAATTGAAGTGGCTACAGCTGAACAGTGCAGGCGTTGATGCATATTGCAAAAAGGGTGTTCTGAAGGAAAAAGTGATTCTGACAAACGCATCCGGAGCATATGACATTTCAGTGGCAGAAAACATGGTGGCGGCGACAATGGCATTGATGAAACAATTGTATATATACCATGATAATCAGAGACAGCATATCTGGCGTGATGAAGGAAGGGTTCTCTCAGCACATGGTTCATGCGTTCTTGTTCTTGGCCTTGGCAATATTGGTTTAAATTATGCCAGAAAAATGAAGGCAATGGGTTGTTATATTATTGGAATAAGAAAGCATATTGGAGCAGCAGTAGAAGGTGTGGATGAAGTATACACAATAGATAAGCTGGATGATTGTCTGAGCAGAGCGGACATTGTAGCGGCAGTACTGCCGGGTACGGATGAAACGAAAGGTCTGCTTGACAGAAACAGGTTTGCAATAATGAAAAAAACAGCATATTTAATTAATATGGGAAGGGGAAATGTTGTAAACAGCAACGATCTTTGTCAGGCGTTAATCGAAGGAAAAATTGCAGGAGCACTGTTGGATGTTACGGACCCGGAACCTTTGCCGGATGAACATCCACTCTGGGATGCTCCGGGTTTATATATCACTCCACATGTGGCTGGAGGTTTTCATATTCCGATTACACTTGAAATGGTTGCTGATATTTGCGCCATGAATCTTACTAATTATCTGAATCATACACCGCTCATAAACGTGATTGACAGAAAAGAAGGATACTAAATATGGACAAACAGGATTATCAGATAACAGCGTGGTGCCGGAGAATGATGAGAGATCATATCAGTGAAGGTGCTTTCTGTATCGATGCAACCATGGGAAACGGGAACGATACGGAGTATCTTTGCCGTCTGGCAGGGCCGACCGGCCGCGTGCTGGCTTTTGATGTACAGCAGCAGGCACTGGATGCGACCAGGCGGCGGCTGCAAGAATCGCTGCCCTGGTGTAATTATGAGCTGATTCTTGACTCTCACAGCCATATGGAACAGTACGCAGGCCCGGAATCGGCAGACTGTATTGCTTTTAATCTGGGGTATCTGCCGGGAGGGGATCACGGACTTGCCACAAAACCTGAGACGACAATAGAGGCACTTTCGCAGGGACTCTCAATTCTGAAGAAAAACGGGATCATGAGTGTCTGCATTTACAGCGGAGGGGACAGCGGCTTTGAGGAAAAAGAAGCAGTGCTTTCCTGGATGAAGGGACTGGACTGCAGCAGATACCTGGTGCTGGTGACACAGTATTATAACAGGCCCAATCATCCGCCTGTGCCGGCAGCCATTATACGTCTTCGATGACTGCGGAATATTTTTCTTGAGGTGAATAAGAAGACATGGTAAAATATTAAGATAATATATTTTACAGCGGAGGTAATCCAAATGAAATTGGAAAAGCTTTTGGAGCATGTTTCTTACCGGTGTCTGCAGGGAACGACCGATATTGAGGTGAAAAATGTGGTCAATGATTCCAGAAAAGTGGAAGAGGGTTCCCTGTTTTTCTGTATCAAAGGTGCGGTGACAGACGGACATAAGTACGTGTCGGATGTTGTTGCGAAAGGGGCAAACGTTCTGGTGGTGCAGGATGCGGTGGAGGCTCCGCAGGATGTGACAGTGATTCAGGTGGAGGATACGCGTTATGCAATGGCTCTGATTTCTGCTGCCTATTTCGGGTATCCGGCCAATGAGATGAAAATTATCGGTATTACCGGAACGAAAGGAAAAACGACCACCACCTATATGGTGAAATCAATTCTGGAATCGGCCGGTTATAAAGTCGGACTGATCGGCACCATAGAGGTGATCATAGGAGATAAAGTGATTCCGGCCTGCAATACGACACCGGAGTCTTATACAATACAGCAGTATTTCCGTCAGATGGCGGATGAGGGATGCCAGATTGTTGTCATGGAGGTTTCTTCCCAGGGGCTGATGCTTCACAGAACGGCAGGAATTCCTTTTGAGATTGGTATATTTACGAATATTGAGCCGGATCATATCGGACCGGCGGAGCACGGAAGCTTTGAAGAGTACATGGAATGCAAGAGCCGTCTGTTCCGTCAGTGTCGTGTGGGTATTGTGAATGCGGATGATCCGCATCTGGAGCAGATTCTGAAAGACCATACGTGCCAGGTGGAGAGCTTTGGACTCTCAGAGAATGCAGGACTGCGGGCTGAAAATTTGCAGCTGGTATCAAGACCGGGATATCTGGGCATTGCTTATACCGTAACCGGAGATATGAACTTTGATGTGGAAATCGATATTCCGGGAAAATTCAGCGTATATAATTCACTGACAGCCATTGCGATCTGCCGCCATTTCAGGGTGAATCAGGAAGATATCAAAAATGCACTGAAGAAGGCGAAGGTCAAAGGCCGTGTGGAGATGGTGAAGGTATCTGATGAATTTACATTGATGATCGATTATGCTCACAATGCAATGGCGCTGGAGAGCCTTCTGACGACACTGCGGGAGTATCAGCCCCATCGTCTCGTCTGTCTGTTCGGATGCGGCGGAAACCGCTCGAAGCTGCGCCGTTTCGAGATGGGAGAAGTGTCCGGCCGTCTGGCGGATCTGACGATTATCACGTCAGACAATCCACGGTTTGAGAAACCGGAGGATATTATCGCAGATATTGTAACAGGAATGGAAAAGACGGATGGCAGGTACGTGAAGATTACTGACCGGAAAGAAGCTATTGCGTATGCGATTCATCACGGAGAGCCGGGAGACATTGTAGTGCTGGCCGGAAAAGGTCATGAGGATTATCAGGAGATTGAAGGAAAGAAGTATCCGATGGATGAGCGTGTGCTGATTCAGGAGATACTGGAAGGAAGATAGAACAGAATTTATGGAATTATTTGCAGATATCATAATTGATATCTCTCACAGTAAGCTGGATCAGACATTTCAGTACCGCATTCCGTCTGAAATTCAGCAGATTCTGGAACCGGGCAATGTGGTTGAGGTGCCCTTCGGGAGAGGAGACCGTTCATCGAGAGGCTACGTTCTCAGGATCACGGAATACGCTTCCTGTCCCAGAGAAAAAATGAAAAGCATTATCCGGATTGAGACGGATTTTGCAGGAACAGATTCAAAGCTGACGGCTCTGGCACTCTGGATGCGCGATTATTACGGTTCCACGACGGTACAGGCGCTGCGGACAGTGCTGCCTTTCCGCCAGAAGGTGTCAGAGAAAAAGAAAAAGACCATTGTACTGAAAATTTCTGCGGAGGAAGCGGCTGTGGAGCTGGCAGAGTTTCGACGGAAACATCAGAGTGCCCGTGCCCGCCTGCTGGAAGCGCTGATCGACCAGCCCGTGCTGCCCATGGAGATTGTGACAGGCAGCCTGAAAATCACATCGCCCGTATGGAAGAGTCTGGAGGAAAAGGGGATTCTTTCCTGTGAAACGGAGCAGGTATACCGGACACCGGCAGTGCTGCGGAAGCTGAGGGAAGAATCTGTATCTGAGACGGATACCGACAGAGCAGCTGACGGGACAGAGACGGCGGGAGGCCATATTCCCTTTGTTCTGACGAGGGAGCAGCAGGTAATTGTGGATACGGTCCGAAAAGAATGGGAACTGCCCGGCAGCAGGAAATACCTGATTCACGGAGTGACGGGCAGCGGAAAAACGGCCGTGTACATGGAATTGATCGGGACGGCTCTGGAACGTGGGCAGCAGGCGATTCTGCTGATTCCTGAGATATCACTGACGTACCAGAATGTCATACGGTTTTACCGTCGTTTTGGTGACCGTATCTCCATCCTTCATTCCAGACTTTCACCGGCAGAACGGTACGATCAGTTTGAGCGGGCCAGATCCGGTGACATCGATGTAATGATCGGTCCGCGGTCTGCGTTGTTTACTCCGTTTCAGAATCTTGGAATTATCATTATCGATGAGGAGCATGAGTCTTCTTACCGGAGCGAGACGGTGCCGCGGTACGACACCCGGGAGACGGCAGCAAAGAGAGCAGCGCTGGAAGGGGCGCGCCTTGTGCTTGGCTCGGCAACGCCTTCACTGGAATCATATTATGAAGCAAAAATGGGCATCAGCCGCCTTTTTACCATGGAGCACAGAGCATCAGGCGGCACGCTGCCGGAAGTTTTTACGGTGGATATGAGGGAAGAGCTGAAACGGGGCAACCGTTCTATTCTGAGCGGACTTCTGTATGACAGAATGGAAGACCGCCTGCGAAAGCATCAGCAGGTCATGCTCTTTTTAAACAGGCGAGGTTATTCGGGCTTTGTTTCCTGCCGCGCCTGCGGTCATGTGATCAAGTGTCCTCACTGTGATGTCTCTCTGTCCATGCACAGAGACGGACGTATGGTATGTCACTACTGCGGATATGAGGAAATGGCAGTCAGAAAATGTCCGGTGTGCGGTTCGCCCTATATCAGCGGCTTTAAAGCCGGTACACAGCAGATTGAGGAGATCGTGTCAGCTGCCTTTCCTGCAGCACGGATTCTGCGGATGGATGCAGATACGACAAGAGGAAAGGACGGCCATGCGGAGATTCTCCGGACTTTCGGAGCAGGAGAAGCAGATATTCTGATCGGTACTCAGATGATAGTGAAGGGACATGATTTTCCGAATGTGACGCTTGTCGGAATCCTGGCGGCGGATCTGTCGCTGAATGTGGGAGATTACCGGGCTTCTGAGCGGACATTTCAGCTTCTGACCCAGGCAGCAGGCCGGGCCGGAAGAGGAGAACAGCCGGGGGAGGTAGTGATTCAGACGTATGATCCTGAGCATTATGCCATCACGTGTGCCGCCCGGCAGGCTTATCTGCCCTTTTACGAAAAAGAGATGGAATTCCGTAAAATGTCCGGATATCCCCCGGTGGGGGATGTGCTGGCTGTTCACTGTGCATCATCGGACAGAGAGCAGCTGGAAACGGCAATCGATTATCTGGCCAGATTTGTCAGGCAGGTGTGCCAGCGTTACCAGGCGGTGGTACTGGGTCCGGCGGATGAGGCGGTGGCCAGAATCAATGATATTTACCGTAAGGCGATTTATATCAAACACAGCGACAGAAAATCGCTGACAGCGGTTAAGAATATAGTAGAACAGTATATCGGAATGAATTCCGGTTTCCGGGAAATCAGGATTAATTTTGAACGAGGATAAACAATTGTACAAAATGGAGGGATTAAAATGGCAATCAGACAGATAAGAATTATGGGAGACGACAAACTGGAAAAGGTCTGCAGACCGGTGACGGAGATGACACCGCGGACGCAGGAGCTGATTCAGGATATGCTGGATACCATGTACGATGCAAACGGCGTGGGGCTGGCCGCACCTCAGGTGGGCATTTTAAAAAGAATTGTAGTGATTGATGTGGGAGAAGGCCCGCTCGTCATGGTGAACCCGGAAATTCTGGAGACCTCCGGGGAACAGACGGGACAGGAGGGATGCCTCAGTCTTCCGGGGCAGGCAGGTATTGTGACGAGGCCGAATTACGTAAAAGTAAAAGCGTTCGATGCAGACATGAATGAATATGTGATGGAGGGCACGGAGCTGCTGGCAAGAGCCATCTGTCATGAGTGCGACCATCTGGACGGGATTATGTATGTCCGCCATGTGGAAGGGGAACTGTTTGATGTATCTGATGTGGAGGACGCGGAAGATACGGAAGCATGAGGATCGCAGAAAAGGCGATGCCGGAGGAAGATATGATAAAGAATGTTGTTTTTATGGGAACACCGGATTTTGCCGTGGGAACGCTGCAGGCGCTGATTGATGCTGAACAGTATCACGTACAGGCGGTATTTTCCCAGCCTGACAAACCGAAAGGAAGAGGAAAATCGCTTCAGATGCCGCCGGTGAAGGAAACTGCGGTGAAGGCCGGAATTCCTGTCTATCAGCCGGTGAAAATCAGGGAGCCCGAATGGCTGGAAGTGCTCAGAGAGCTGAACCCCGATGTGATCGTAGTGGTTGCCTTCGGACAGCTGATTCCAAAGGAGATTCTGGATCTGCCGGAATACGGCTGCATCAATGTCCACGCCTCCCTGCTGCCCATGTACCGCGGAGCGGCACCGATTCAGTGGGCTGTCATCAATGGCGACTGCGAGTCGGGAGTCACGACGATGCGGATGGATACGGGGCTTGACACCGGCGATATGATATTAAAAGAAAGAGTTACCCTCGCAGAGGATGAGACGGGCGGGAGCCTTTTTGATAAGCTGAGCAGTGTGGGGGCTTCTCTTCTGCTGCGGACGCTGGAGGCACTGGAAAACGGCACGGCAGTTTTTGAAAAACAGCCGGAGCAGAGTCCGACGCCTTATGCGTCAATGCTGACGAAGAAGGACGGTGCCATTGACTGGACGAGAAGTGCCCGCCAGATCGAATGTCTGATTCGCGGATTGAATCCGTGGCCCAGTGCATATACGCGGTATCGCGGGAAAATGCTGAAAATCTGGACGGCAGAAGTGGAAGAAGACAGCAACAGCCAGACAGGAGAAGAAGCAGCAATACCGGGAACGGCAGTGGAAGTGACGAAAACCACACTGAAGATACAGACAGGATCCGGTCTGCTTTCGTTACGGGAGGTGCAGCCGGAAGGTAAAAAGCGCATGATGGTGGACGCATTCCTGCGCGGCTATCCGGTTGAACAGGGAGAAACATTTTTTGTCGAATAGGAAACTTCGTTTCCTATTCGTTCAAGTCGAACGCATGTGAGACTTGGCGTGCGATTCTGGTCAGCTTAAGCTGACATCTTTCTTCTCAGAAACGCTCCGCGGGGAAATTAACTTTGATGGAAAAGGAGTGGTCATATGTATTTATTGACATCAGTGGCAAATTCATTTTACAGATACGGCGGATATGGCGGCTACCGTTACATGTTTGACTGGACGTACCTTCTCGTACTGGCAGGTCTCGTTCTGTCGCTTCTGGCATCGGCGCAGGTAAAAAGCACGTATGCCAGATATTCCCGTGTCAGAAGTATGTCAGGTCTGACGGGAGCAATGGCGGCGCAGAGAGTGCTGCAGAGTGCAGGTATTTATGATGTGCGGATTGAGCATATTTCCGGTCATCTGACCGATCATTATGATCCGAGATCAAAGGTTCTGCGTCTTTCGGACAGTACCTACGGATCCAATTCTGTGGCTGCAGTCTGCGTGGCAGCCCACGAATGCGGCCATGCAATTCAGCACCAGACGGGTTATGGTCCGCTTGTTCTGCGCAGTACGCTGGTTCCGGTTGCAAATTTCGGTTCAAGCATGTTCTGGCCGGTATTTCTGATGGGACTGATTTTTTCAGTGAAGCCGCTGCTGACAGCCGGAATCGTGCTGTTTCTTCTGGCAGTCCTGTTTCAGCTGGTCACGCTTCCGGTGGAGTTCAATGCATCCACGCGTGCGCTGCGCGTACTGTCGGATACCCATCTTCTCGGAGATACGGAGCTTGGCATGGGGAAAAAGGTGCTGAGAGCGGCTGCAATGACGTACGTGGCCAGTCTTGCATCTTCGATTCTTCAGCTGCTGCGGCTGATTATTCTTGCAGGAGGAAGAGATCGTGACTAAACCGGTTAATTTACGGGAGATTGTGCTGGGAATTCTTCAGGAGATTACAGAAGAAGAAGCGTACAGTCATATAGTGCTCCGGGAGGTGCTTGAAAAGTACCAGTATCTGGAAAAACGGGACAGGGCATTCATCTCGAGAACTGTGGAAGGAACGCTGGAGCATATGATACAGCTGGATTATATTATTGAACAGTTTTCCAATGTCCCGGTCTACAATATGAAACCGCTGATCCGGAACCTGCTGAGGATGTC
>JAXEBU010000178.1:0-23003 GCA_034093895.1 Candidatus Choladocola sp.
CTCACCTCTACGTGTTCTGTAGTGTGTCAGTCTTATAAAAGAATTGTATCAGAAGGAAGATAGAATAGAAAAGCGAAAGTCAGCCAACATGTTTCATGACGCATTGGTGCCTTTCGCAGAAAGGCGGATTATAAAAATGAAAGAAAGTAAAAGTAGCTTATTACAGAATGTGATTCGTTATTCTCTTGTAATAGAGATGGTAGTTATTTTCCTGATTTTTCAGATTGTTTCAAAGGGATTGTTTTTGGGAAATGCGAATGTCAATAATCTTTTTATGCAGTCATGTACTTATGCCATCATAGGTTGTAGTATGGTTTCGGTCATGGTTATTGGGGGGATTGATTTATCAGCTGGTATGACCCTGGGCTTTTTGTGTACTTTTGCAGCAACCCTTCAACAGAATGGTATAGGTGTTGTTATTGCTATTCTTTTAACACTTGCTATTGGCCTTATTATTGGAGCGTTTTATGGATATTGGATAGCCTATCAGGGGATGCCGGCTTTTATTGTAACACTGGCAGGGCAGAATGTATTTAAAGGACTGACTTTAATGGTCGGCAAAGGAATGTCTGTAGGTCCGGTATCAGATACGTTTGCTCAATTTGGCAAGGGCTGTCTCGCGATGATTCCGTCGCTGATTTATATGATGTGCTTTGTTGTTATTATATTTGCTGTATTGTTTGGAACCAGAGCTTCTAAGGTTAAATATGGATTTGAGGTGGAAAGCATAACGGCATGTTTGGCGAAAGCGGTTGTGTTATCGACGGTTGTAGTTGTGGTTGGAATGATACTGACGATGTATAAAGGAATTCCTATTGCGGTTGTCATTTTGTCTGTATTGGCTGCGATATTAACTTTTGTTGGAATGAATACACCATATGGACGTGGAGTATATGCAATAGGTAATAACAGGGATGCATCTCAGCTTTCGGGAATTAATGCGCGCTGGGTTACGTTCAGAGTTTATCTGATACATGGTTTGGTGGTGGCAGTAGCTTCTGTGGTTTACCTTGGGAGAATTGGTCAGGCATCTGCTACAACGGGTAATGGATTTGAATTTAGCGCAATTACAGGTTGCATTTTGGGCGGTACTTCAACACTTGGTGGAAGCGGTACGATTATCGGAGCAATTCTTGGAACTGTTATTATGGCAGGTCTGGATAATGGAATGGCACTTATGAATATGGGAACCACATGGCAGTATCTGATTAAGGGAGTCGTTCTGATTCTGGCAGTGTGGCTTGATATAAAAAGCAAGTCGAGAAAAAAATAAGATTATTCTGCAGACACATATAAAAAGAGATGAGTATTTTTGCCGGTTCGCAGTAACTGTGCTCTTGAAAAGTTACAAATTGTTCTGCTATAGTAAAAAAGACTGTATCTATTTGAATGTCTGTGTTGAAGATTTTTACAGAATAGAATGATTATAGTAAAAATATCCGGAAGGAGAATGCGCAGAGCGCAGATGTGGCGAAAAATATGAAACAAGGTGTAAACAGCAGTGAAATGCAAAAAACAAATCGTACATTGGTATTTAAAGCTTTGCTGGAGAACAAAGGAATTACCAGGACTGAACTTGCGAATGAAATGGGCCTGCAGAAAGCGACAATTACCAATATTATTAACAGTTTTAATGAAATTGGGATTGTGACCAGCGATGGAGATAGCGTTACAGGCAGGAGAGGCGAAAAGCTTTTTTTGAAATTGGATGGAATCTTTATTATGTCGATTGGTATAACAAGAAAAGATTATGAAATTGGTATGCTGTCGATGTTTGGAGAAAGAGTGGAGTACATACATTATATTTTTGAAAAAAAAGAAAGTATGGATTCTATTATTGAGAAAATGAAAAGAGATTCACTGGGCTTTCTTGAAAAATACGGCAGGAATAAGGTGATTGGTATATGTCTTGCGGTACCGGGCCTTTTTGTAAAAGATCCTGAAAATGGATCGGAGATGTATATTGTGACAGAATTTGACGAGCTGAATAAGATCAATATACATAAAGAAATGGAAGAGGCTCTTGGAAGAACTGTTTTTATTAAGCATGATGCTAAATTGTCGGCGTATGCAGAATGGAAGCACTCAAAAGAAACACGAGAGAATCCAAAAGCCAGCCTGATTATCATACGATCGAGAGGGTATGGTGTCGGAGCTGGAATAGTGATTAATGGGAAAATCATAGAAGGTCAATTGGGAATTGCCGGAGAGATTGGATACACCGGTATTGATTATAAAAGCAGATATTTTCGGGATATGGATTGTGGTGCGCTGGAATACTGTGCGGGAACGGAGAGTGTTGTCCGTTATGTGAATGAACGGCTGTTTGAGTTTCCGGAGAGTCCGCTGACCAGCGAAAGCAGTTATAAAGAGATTCTTGAAGCTTATAAAAAAGGTGATAAATTGGCGCAGTGGGCAATTGATAAACTTGCGTGGGTGCTTGGATATGGCGTTGCAAATGTAGTTTATACCATAAATCCCGACTGCGTGATTCTTGGAGCAGACTATCCTGATACGGAAGACTTTTTGGAAAAAGTAAGAGAATCTGCATGCAAAAGAATACCTGCTCCTTTGCGCAAATATGTAAATATTCGATTCTCGGAACTGAGTGAGGATTCGTTTATGCTTGGTGGATTCTATTATGTGTTAGAGCAGCTTTACAAAAAAGATATCATAGGTACAATCAGGATTGCTCTGCAAAGCGAATAAATATTTGCCGCATGCGTATCGGCAGGAATTGATTAATGAGAGGAAAACGAATGAAAAATGAAGGATACATAGGGCTGGATGTGGGGACGTCGGGGTGCAAAGCTTCGGTAATGGATGATAAAGGGAATGTTCTTGCCTGCGCCAGAAGAAAATATGACCTTTATTGCCCTGACAAAGGCATTGTTGAGCTTGATCCTCTGAAGGTTTGGAGCTCTGTAAAAGAAGTGCTTTCTGAAATTGCCGGAACAGATGCGGAATTAAAAATGATAGCTGTTTCATCTATTGGAGAAACGCTGGTAATGCTGGATGAATATGATCGAGTAGTCCGAAAGGGAATTACGTATCTTGATGAACGCGGAATGGATACATGCGAAACGGTGAAAGAAAAAATTGGACGGGAGAGGATAGAAAATATTACGGGGCTTCCGTTACGCTTTTTTTACAGTTTGAATCGGTTTCTGTGGATGCGTGAACATGAACCTCAAAATATAGAGCGTACAGACAAGTATTTTTTGTTTGGTGATTATATCACATATATGCTGAGCGGAGAACGTGTAATTGATATTTCAAGTGCTTCAAAAACTTGTATGCTGAATGTTATGAAACGCCAGTGGTCAAAAGAGGTGGCGGATATTTTTGATGTTCCTCTGGGAAAATTTTCACAGTTAGCAGACGCGGGTGCTCAATTGGGAAGGATTCGCCCTTCGCTAGCATTGGAAACAGGATTGCCGAAGAATTTGGTGGTTGTTGTAGGGTGCCATGATCAGTGTGCTTCAGCCTTGGGATCCGGAGCTGTTGAAACGGGAGATATTGCGGCGGGGGAAGGATCTACGGAAAGTCTTAATCTGGTTGTAGAACAAAAATACATATCAGAAGAATTCAAGAGAAGAAAACTGTGTTACGAACCGTATGTTCGCCCGGGACAGTTTCTAATCCCGGTAGGACAGCATACACATGGCACGAGTATTCGCTGGTTTGTTGAAAAAATTGGATGGAGTAATATTGCGAACTCTGGTGAAATGCTGGGGATATCTGGGGGGGGCTGATGTATATGAAATGGCGGAAAAGATGTGCGCTTCAGAAACTGGATCCCTTTTTTTCTTCCGCATCTCACAAAAGCTCATCTGATGGATCCTGACAATTCTTCGTTGGGAGCATTTGTTGGCCTCGAAATGAGTACGGATAAAACAAAAATGTATAGAGCGGTTCTTGAAGGGCTTTGTTTTGAAACGAAAATCTGTTTTGAGGTTATTCAATCATTAGGAATTCCTGTTAATAAAATAGTTGCTTCCGGAGGGTGCTCCAAGTCTGAAATATTAATGCAGACGAAAGCGGATGTGCTGGAATTCCCTGTTGATATTTTAGAGAATCCGGATGCCGGAATAGCGGCACTGGCAATGATTTGTGCGGTGGCAGACAGGAAATATGAGAATTATAAAGAAGCGTCAGAATATTTTGTAAAAACCGGCAGGAGATATGTTCCATGCAAAGATTATCGTGAAAAATACAGACAGTATATAAAAGTGTACAGTGCTACAAAAGAATTATATAAAACTTTGTAAAGGAGAGAAGGAAGTATGGGGATTGTAAGGGCGGATCAAATTCTGAAAATGGCAGATCGGGCCAATACATCTGTGATTGCATTTATTTGTCTCGATTATAATATGGTACGATCTGTTTTTTCTGCGGCAGAAGCGAAACGCAAACCTGCCATAATCATGCTTTTGCCTGAGCATGTGACTGTGAATAAAGTAGCAGAAATTAAGGAATTTGCGGCTATGGTTAAAAAGATGGGCGAATCTGTGTCTGTGCCGGTAGCACTTCATCTGGATCATAGTTATGATGAAAAAGAAATTTATGATGCGATTGATGCGGGATTTACATCGGTAATGTTTGATGCATCTCGGGAAGATTTTCAAACCAATATTCTGAGAACGAAAAAAATTGTGGAGTATGCACATTCGAAAGGTGTGGTAGTGGAAGCGGAACTTGGAGCTGTTGGGCTTGCAAAAAATAAAGACAATGAAAGAAAAGATTTTTTTACAAGACCGGATGCGGTGGAAAGATTCTGCAGAGAAACGGGAGTAGATTCACTTGCTATTTCGATTGGAAATGCGCATGGAGATTATCCTTTCCCGCCAAAACTTGATTTGGAGAGACTTGATGAAATTAATAATGTTACAGATGTTCCTCTTGTACTCCATGGAGGGAGCGGTATACCGGATGACCAGCTGGTGGAGGCTTTTTCACGGGGGATCAATAAATTTAATTACGGAACGGATGTACTTCGCTGCTATGATCAGGCGATACGGGAATACCATGAAAAACACCAACCGGCAGACAGTCTGGATTTTCTTGGAATACCTGAACATGTACAGAAGGCTATGACGGCATTTATTGCAAAGAAGATGGAGCTGTGTTTGATTAAAGTGTGATAAAGGAGGCTAAAAATGGGGGACAAGTATTTATCTTATGATCAGTTTGCAGATCCGGATGTCGAGTACAGACCGGAACCTTTCTGGGGACTGAATGATGATCTGGATGACGAGGTTATTCGGCATCAGGTGAGAGAAATGAAGGATAAAGGATGGGGCGGCTTTTTTACTCATGCAAGATACGGACTGGAGACACCATATCTGGGCGATGAATATATGGAGCGCATGAAAACAGCGGTTGATGAGGCAAAAAAGCAGGGTATTAAAGCGTGGATTTATGATGAACATCCGTTCCCGGCAGGATGCGCGGGCGGACTCGCAACTGCTTGCAAGAAGGAATACCGCCATAAAGCTCTTGTGATGCGAATGCATAACAGATTGACCCCGATCGATCCGGAAGAAGCACGGGGTTATTTTGCGGTGGAACTGGATGAACATGATGTGCCGATTTCCTGTCATCCGGTAACAGATCCGGAAAATTATAATGGCCCTGAACATCATTTTATGCATTTTTATCTTTGGACGGAGTCATGTAATCAAACGCATCAACCTGGATTTTCAAATTATGATGATAATATTATACATGGTTTTCCTTCCTCTGATAATCTGAATCCTGATGCGGCGAAGAAGTTCATTGATGTAACTTATGGAAGCTACAAGAAAGCGGTAGGGGATGAGTTTGGAAAAACCTTGATGGGGGGCTTTTCAGATATTCCCTGCAGCAATTGGAATTATGCGACTCCGCATCCGTCTATTCCATGGACGATTGGTTTTGAAGAATATTTTAAAAAGGAGGCCGGGTATGATATTCTTCCGGAGCTTCCGGGACTTTTTTATAATCTTGGCAACTATAAAAAGGTTAGATGTGATTATTGGCGCATATCAAATAAATTGTTTGTGGAGAGCTTTACGAAGCAATTGTATGACTGGTGCGATGAGAATGGGATTCAATATACAGCTCATTATTGGGGGGAAGAGACGCTTCATTGGCAGATTCCATGGGTTGGTGATTGTATGACTCATTTTATGTATCAGCATATGGTTTCTATGGATCACAGCATTCGAAATATTGAAGATCCTCTTGGAATCAAACAGGCCTCTACGGTGGCTGAACAGCTTGGCCGTGAACGAATGGCATCTGAAACTTATGGTATGGGTGGTCATAATCTTACACACAAGGAACGCAGATGGATAGCAGACTGGGAGTATGCTCTGGGGACTAATTTTTTAATTCCGTATGTGTGCCTGTATTCTTATCGTGGGAGACGGAAGAGGGATGAACCGTCCAGCCTTTTTGTTCAGCAGGCTTATTGGGAATATGAAAAGTATATGTATGATTATTATGGAAGGTTGAGTTACGCATTGACGGTTGGCAAACGCCAGGTAGATATTCTTTTAATGCAGCCTTTGAATACGGCATGGACTATGTATACTCCATCCCTTGATTATCCGCAGGCTCACAGGCCGGATCCGTTAGAATTTGAAGGTTCTACAGAAGAACTCTATTCCTATAATAAAGAATGGATGGCAATTTCGGACAGCCTTCTGGCGATGCATCGAGATTTTCACGTCGGTAATGAAAGCGTTATGGAAAATCATGGTAGCGTCGAGGGGGACAGGATTGTAGTTGGTGAATATCGATATAAGGTGGTAATTGTTCCGTCCAGCGCTTCATGGGCACCGTCTACTGTCAGATTTTTAAATGAATTTGCGGCTAATGGGGGAATAGTTATTGCTGTGCGACCTGTTCCTGTATTGATTGACGGGGAAACGGCAGAAAAAGTTCTTCCTGATAGTACTATTCTGATTGATGATTTTTACAGTTCGCTGGAAAAGGTGCTTGATGAAAAATTGGAAAAAGATATTGTGATGGAGAATAATTGCGATATTTTATATCAGCATCGAGTGAGCGAACGAGAAGATATTTATTTTGTTGCCAATACAAGCCTTGATAACAGCTATCTTCATTATACAGTAAAAATTCCCGGAAAAGGATATCTGGAAATGTGGGATGGATTTACAGGTGAGAAATACAGAGTTCCTGCTGAAGAAAAAGATGGTTATATAATGACGGATTTTGATTTTTATCCGGTCTCATCCTATTTGTTTGTTCGTAGAGATGATGCGCCTGAACTGCCTGATTATCCGAGAATTCCAACGGAGTTCAAACGTGAAAAAGCACTTTCTTCAGGATGGGATGTAACGTTTGGGGATCCGAATGCGCTCAATTTGGATTATTGTCGGGTAAAGGTGGGCCGCAGCGACTGGACGGAAACTATGCCTGTATGGAAAGCGCACAGAATTATAAAACAAGGTGGAGTGGGCAGCTCTTACCAAATTCAGTTTCGGTTTTATGTGAAGGAGTTGGTGAAAGATATTAAGTGTATGGTTGAAACGCCGGATAAACTTAAAGTTTCGGTCAATGGAACATATTTGGATCTGGAAAAGCCTGTTGGTACTTATTTAGATCCGTGTTATGCGCTGTATCCGATCGGGGAGATGGTTCGTGAAGGTGAAAATATAATTACTATAGAAGGCGTTCTTGGTATCGGATCAGATGTTGAGAATTGTTATTTGTTTGGAGATTTTGCGCTCGATCGTACGGAAGGATTTTCGGTTGTAGCGCCGAAAAAGCATGTGATCGGCAATGATATCACAAAAGAAGGATATCCGTTTTTACTGGTCACGTTTATTTGACACAACAGGTGAAAGTTGAAAAAACAGATGAACGGATTTATATCAGCTTTGACCGTATAGAGGATACTATTGCCAGAGTGTATGTGAATGGGAATCTTGCGGGTATTGTTCCGTGGGAACCATACACTGTAGATATTACGGAACTGATCAGGGATGGAGAGAATACGATTACGATGGAGCTGGTGACGACCCGCCATAATCTGTTTGGACCGCATCACAATAAAACGGGAGAAGTACGTAAATTCTGTGCACCGCATATTTGGACAAATGAAGTGATGTGGACAGACGATTATTTCTTCGTGCCTGTAGGCGTGGTTGGAGGAAAAATTTTATTCAATTGAGTACAGGAAGAAAACGTAAATATGTGAATTCGGCAAAAGGAGAGTATCTTGTGGTGCTCTCCTTTTGCTTCGGTTAAATTGATTTATCTAAAGGTTAAATGAATGAATTAAATATGAAGAAAATTCATAAAAATAACGAATAAAATGTTGACATACAGGATAAAATGATGTAATATCGACATATAAAGAAATAATTAAATTCAATAAATTAACTAACAACCGAAAAAGAAAGGAGGGTGAGATTCATTAGATGAATTAAAAATCTATAAAATACAACACTTTTATGTATGCAAAAAAATAAGGAGGGTTATACAAATGAACAAAAAGATTATGGGAATTGTAACAGCAGTAACAGTGGGAGCAACATTTTTCGGAGCATTGATGGTTAGTGAGGCGTCTGAAGAAACATTAAAGATCGGTGTTTGTATGCCGACATTGCAGGAAGAACGCTGGCAAAATGATTACAGTTATTTTGAGGCAATTGATGAGGAACGAGATGATATTGAACTTCTGTTACAGGTTGCAGACAATGATTCTGCAAAGCAGCAGACACAGATTGAGAGTCTTATCAGCCAGGGTGTTGATGGTATTATTGTATGTGCCGTAGATACGAGTATGGTGGGAACTGCTCTTCAGGATGCTCATGATGCAGGCATTTATGTAGCTGCATATTGTCGTCTGGCTGAGAACTGCGAAATTGATATGATTACAATGTTTGATAACGCAGAAGTAGGAAAGTTAAATATGGAATATGCATATTCTCTGGCTCCTTCAGGTAATTATGTGCTTCTGAATGGTGACGTTGGGTCTACTCCGGATGTTACAGATTATCCTAAAGGATGGTACGGCGTAATTCAGGATGCAATTGATGCAGGTGAAATTACAGTAGTTATGGAACAGTACTGTGCCGGTTGGTCAGCTGAAGAAGGACTGAAATACACAGAAGAGGCACTTGCTGCTAATAATAACGAAATTGCGGCTATCATCTGTGCAAATGACGGAATTGCTTCTGGAGCGTTGCAGGCACTCGATAGTGTGGGAATGAATGATGGCTCTGTAGTTGTGACGGGAAATGACGGCGATATTAATGCTTGCAAGAACATTATTGCAGGTCTTCAGGCTTGTTCGACTGCACAGGATACGCAGAAGCAGGTTGTACTGGCTGTAGATACCATGGTTGATGTAATCCGGAATGATGGTGAATTAGTGAATTATGAGATTACAGATACATATAACAATGGAAAAGTGGATGTTCCGTCTATCACCTGTTCAGCAGAACTTGTAACAAATGAAGAAGAGATTCAGAAAGTCTTGATCGATACAGGTCTTAGAGATGGAGATCTGATTTATGCAGAGTAGCTGAAAAGGAATATAATTACAAATCAAAATTACAGGGGTGCATAAATTATTGTGCACCCCATTCTTGAAAAATATGAATGCAAAAGCAATTATTACGGATATACAAAGATTTTCAGTACATGATGGTCCGGGAATCAGAACGGTAGTTTTTGTAAAAGGATGTCCGCTGCGGTGTGTATGGTGTCAGAATCCGGAAACACAAAACAAACGACCGGAATTGATGATAGATCAGACATTGTGTATTGGGTGCGGAAACTGCGAAAAAGCATGTGAATATAATGCTGTAAATAATAAGGAGAAGTGTATTCTTTGCGGCAAATGTGCAGAGAATTGTTATACAGGAAGCAGAAGAATAGTAGGAAAAGAGTACACTGCAAAAGAGGTGTTCGAAAAAGTAATCAGAGACAATGTGTTTTTTAAAAACAGCGGAGGTGGAGTGACTATAAGCGGTGGCGAGGCAACGTTATATAGAGATTTTTGTTGTGAACTTTTTGGTAAAATCAAGAATCATGGTTTGACAACTGCAGTTGAAACCACCGGATACTGTGAATTTGCTATATTGGAAAAAATGAATCAATACTGTGATTACTTTCTTTATGACATTAAATCAATAGATCCGGTTATTCATAAAGAATATACCGGAGTGGATAATAAAATTATTCTTGAAAATTTAAAAAAATTGAAGGCATCAGGAGCGAATATAATAATTCGTTATCCTTTTATTCCAAATGTAAATGATATGGAAGACAACATTCATGCAGTTGGAAAGCTGGCCAGGTCGCTTGAAATCGATGAAATCCATATCCTTCCATTTCATCAATTTGGAAGTTCTAAATGGAGTGAATTAAATAGAAATTATGTTTTTAAAAAGCATGAGGTACCATCAGAAGACAGTCTGAACCATGCCAGAATAATACTGAATCAATATATTCCATATGTCAATATAGGCGGAAATGGAGAAAGAGAGTGAGAGATTAATGAATCGAATTGACAAAATTAAAGATCGGCTGTTCAATAAGGAATTTGTCACAAAAAAACCATGGTGGGGAATGAATGAGACAATCCTTACAAATGAAGAAGTTAAAAAGGAACCGCTTGTTGTGAGAAAAGCTTTGGGAATCCAGTATGTGATGAGAAATATGCCGGTTGAAATTAAAGAAGATGAACTGATTATCGGAATTTGTACTATGGCATCTACAGGATTAGGATATGAGTTTCCGGATTATGCATTGCCGGAAGAAAAAGAAGAGGCATTAAAATCCTGTTATACATATAAATCCGTGTGGGGACATCATCCGGGTGATTATGCGAAAGTGCTTAAACTGGGCCTGAAAGGTATTCGTGAGGAAATATTTAAGAAAATAAAAGAGGAAGTAAAGAAGACAGATGTGGATGTGGAAAAACTGAATTTTTACAGATCCATGGTTATCAGCTTGAATTCGGTGCAGGAATTGGCAAACCGTTATGCGCAGTTGGCAATTGATATGGCAGCCCGAGAAAAGGATTTGTCCAGAAAAACAGAATTGATACAGATTGCAGAAATATGTACAAAGGTTCCGGAAAATCCTTCTGAAACTCTGCAGGAAGCATTGCAGAGTGTATATTTCTTTATGGTTGCTTTACAGAGTACACTTGAACTTGTTCCGATCCAGAGGGTAGATCAATATTTTTATCCTTATTATAAACATGACATAGATTTGGGAATAATTGATGAAACAAGGGCGAAAGAACTGATTGCAAGCTGGCTTGCAAAGTTCAGCGAACGTGTCCAGATTAAACCGGAATTTTTTGAGGACGGACATGAGGTTCCAATGGATCAGTCAGATGGTGGAAATCCTGATGATTTTGCCGGTTCTTTTTATCTTGAAAATGATCAGGATTATAATAAGGGAACGAGTGCGAATCAGTCTCTCATGAATTTAATTGTTGGTGGATTAACCCCGGATGGTAAAGATGCAACAAACGAGTTGACGTATATTTTTATTGAAATGTGGAATTATTTAGAGCTGGTTCAGCCTGTGGCATCGGTAAGATTTCATAAGAACAGCCCGCAAAGGCTTTATGATATGGTTGCAGATATCCTGAGAAACGGAGCAGGCGAGCCTGCTATTTATAATGATGAGGCAATTATTAAGGGGCTCACAGATATGGGCATTCCGATTGAAGATGCAAGAAATTATTCGAATGATGGTTGCTGGGAGGTATTGATCCCCGGAAAAACTAATTTTGGCTTTGAATACGTAAACCTGCTTCAAATACTTGAATATACGTTACATCATGGGAAAAGCCTTATAAGAAATCGGCAGGAATGCAGAGATGTAGGGAATGTTACAGAAAGCAAATCTTTTGATGATTTCTATGATCATTATTATTTGCCGTTAATTCGTGAACGAATGGAATTTATTTTGAAAAGTAAATTGAAGTATCGTTCAGATCGCTACAAAATAGCGCCTTCACCACTGCTGTCGACAATAATGGATGATTGTATTGAAAAGGGCAGGGATTTATCAAATGGAGGTGCGAAATATAATATTTATCCGTTGATGCTGACTGGTTATTCGAATGCCATAGATTCTTTGCTGGTTATTAAAAAACTTGTCTTTGAAGAGAAAAAAGTTACATTACAGGAATTGATAGATGCAACGGAAACTAATTTTAAAGATAACGAAAAACTTCGGCAACAGGTTATCAATACGGTTCCAAAGTTTGGGAATGATGATGACTATGCGGATGAGTTTTCTGTAAAAGTGCTTGCAGACATGGAAAAACTGTTGGATAAGACAATCGAAAAAATTGATACGGAAGATTTGTATATTCCGCTTGGTATTGCGACGTTTGAAACGTATATGTCTATAGGACATAATATTGGTGCCTCATGTGATGGAAGGCTTAAGAGCGCTGCTGTAGCCAGTAATTATTCTCCTTCTGTCGGAGTGGATTTGAATGGACCGACTGCGGTGATTAAATCTGTAACGCGACCGGATCTCACAAGATATAATGTGGGCTGTCCACTGGATATTCAGATTAATGCGAATGAGGCACAGGGAAAAAGTGGTTTAATGAGACTTGAAGCGTTAATTCGATCTTTTCTGGAATTGGGTGGTTTGATTCTGACAATTACAGGAGTGCGAGAAGAAGAATTGATTGATGCACAGATTCATCCTATGGAACACAAAAATTTGAGGGTTAGAATGGGAGGCTTGTCCGCGTATTTTATTGCGCTTGCCAAAGAACATCAGGATTCTTTAATCAGCAGAGTGAAACATGGAATATAGGAGGGTATTGATATGCAGATGATTATTGGTGGTAAATATGTAGACAGTTCTGATAAAGCAACTATTGCAGTGGTTAATCCTGCAACACAGGAGATAATAGATACTGTGCCGTTTGCTACAGAAGAAGATATTAATCTGGCGGTCCAAAATGCAAAAGAAGGATTAAAGGAATGGTCGGCAACGCCGTTATATAAAAGAATTGAATGTATGTATCGATTTGCTGATTTGATTGAGAAGAAAGAAAATTTTGATAAACTTGTAGAATATGAAATTACGGAAAACGGAAAACCTATCACAATGGCAGAAGAGGATATTCATTGCAGTGCGTATATCGTCCGGGCGTTTACGGAAAAAGCGCGCAATTTTACGGGAGATATGATTCCGGCGGATTGTGAGCCAGGGACAAAAGATGATTTGATTTTAACGGTACGGGAGCCTATTGGTATTGTAGTAAACATAATTCCATTTAATTATCCGACAAATTTATACTGTTTTAAAACGGCTCCGGCACTTTTGATGGGAAATGCAGTAATTGTAAAACCGGCATCGGATACCCCCCTGGCAAATATATTTGTCACATCATTGTTAATTGAAGCGGGTGTTCCGGCGAATGCTATACAGATACTTACAGGAAGAGGTAGCATGGGAGATCAGCTTGTTTCTCATCCTGACATCGATTTCGTCAGTATTACAGGCGGTTGCGATACAGGAAAAAGTATTATGAAACGTTGTGCGGAAAATCTCCATCAGTGCCACATGGAACTGGGAGGAAATGATCCAATGATTATTTTCTCTGACTGTGACATGGACAAATGTATTAAAGAAGTAATAGGAGGAAGAATTGGAAACGCAGGGCAGACATGTTGTGCCAGCAAACGGTATATAGTCGAAAATTCTGTCAGACCGGAATTTGTAAGACGTCTGGCGGAAGCTTTGAAACAGGTTAAGATAGGAGATCTCCGTGATTACAGTACAGATATGGGACCTGTGATCAGCGAAAAAGCAGCCCTGAAAGTGGAAGAACAGATACTTCATACTATTAATCAGGGGGCAACACTTGTTTGCGGTGGACATAGATTTAATCATGCCTTTATTGAACCCACAATACTTGACAATGTTACAGCAGATATGGATGTGGCTCATGATATGGAGATTTTTGGACCTGTCTTTCCTGTAATTGGATTTGATACAATAGATGAGGCAATAGAGCTTGCAAACGATATACCGTATGGGCTTCAAAGTGCAGTGATGACAGAAGATATTAAGAAGGCATTATATGTGGCAAAGAGAATAAATGCAGGTGGATGTATCATTAACAGCAGTTCCAATTATCGCCATAATCACCAGGCATTCGGAGGACATAAAAAGTCGGGCTTTGGACATGAAGGTGTAGCTTATACACTTGCTGAAATGTCAAATACAAAAACAATTGCGATAAAGAAGATTTTTGAATAGGGGTTGGGGATTATGAACTATATAGATTTGGATGAGACCAGACCGTTTGATCTTATTTTGCTTGGGCGTCTTACCATTGATTTTAATCCAGCCTATGATGAGAAGGTCAAAGAGGATTTCAAGCCTCTAAAAGACGTTCATTATTTTGAAAAGTTTGTAGGAGGTTCACCTGCGAATATTGCTGTGGGCGCGGCGCGACATGGATTAAAGGTAGGGTTTATTGGTAAGGTTTCAGATGATCAGTTCGGTGATTATGTGACGGATTTTTTTAAAGAGAACCTTGTGGATACGTCTCACATTACCAGATGTACCGGCGGAGAAAAACTGGGTCTTACATTTACAGAAATGTTATCACCGACGGAGAGCAGTATTCTGATGTATCGTAATAAAATTGCTGATTTGACTCTAAGTGTTGATGACATCGATGAAGAATACATTAAAAAAGCAAAATCAATCTTAATATCCGGGACATCTTTTGCAGAGTCTCCATCGAGAGAAGCGGCATTCAAAGCGTTGCTGTTGGCAAAAAGAAATGGTACGAATGTTATCTTCGATATTGATTATAGAAATTATAATTGGAAAAATATTGATGAAATATCGATTTATTATTCTATGGCAGCCCGGTTCTCAGATATTATTATGGGCTCAAGAGAAGAACTTGATCTTACAGAACGATTGATTTGCGGTAAGATGACAGATAAGGAGTCTGCAGTTTATTGGCACGCCTGCGGAGTTAAAATTTTAATTATAAAACATGGAATGCAAGGTTCTACAGCATATACAAATGATGGAAAGAGCTACAGCGTAAAACCTTTTCCCGTTGTTGCAAGAAAAGGTTTTGGCGGCGGAGACGGATACGGTGCTGGTTTTTTGTACGGACTGTATCAGGGATGGGATATGATAGACTGTCTTGAATTTGGATCTGCAGAAGCATCAATGATGGTAAGAAGCAACAGTTGTGCAAATTCTTTGCCGGATACGGATGCTGTAAAAGCATTCATAGCGGGGGAAAAGAAATTGTATGGTGAAATGATTGCCAGAGACTGAGGGAATATTATGAATAAATTATTTGGTTATCCGGAATTTGATGAAAATGGTGTTATGACACTTACGACATATGATAATGAATACAGTGATATGAATATGGATATCCGTTTGTATCAGATAAAATCCGGAAACAGTCTTTCTTTTGAGAAGATGGAAGAAGAAGTAGCAGTGTTATTGCTTTCCGGTCAGATCAGAATTCAGAGTGATAATATTGATAAAACGGTTTCAAGAATTGATGTATTTACAGAAGGACCTTGGTGTATGCACGTTTGTGCCGGAAAAAGAGTAGCTGTGACCGCCTGCAGTGATTCGGAAATCCTGGTACAGTGCACAAAGAATAAGGCAGCTTTTTCATCAAAGCTATATGCACCGGAGGATGCTCCATGGAAATATTCCTGTATTGGAAAGTTTGGAGATGTGGCAAAAAGAAGAGTAAATACCATTTTTGATCATTCGATTTGTCCGGAGTCGAATATGGTTTTGGGAGAAGTATTAAATGATAAGGGAAACTGGTCAGGATATTTGCCGCACAGACATCCACAGCCTGAGACATATTTATTTAAGTTTGACCACTCGGAGGGGTTTGGAGCCAGTTTTGTAGGAGATCATGTATTTAAAAGTGTTAATAATAGTTTTGCAGCAATACCGGGAGGCGAACTTCATCCACAGGCAGTAGCGCCGGGATATCAGATGTATACTTGCTGGATGATCCGCCATATTGAGGGGAATCCATGGTTGCAGACAGACAGATGTGAAGACGAACGTTTTACTTGGTTACATAACGAGAAGTAAGATTAAATTGAGGAGAAAAGAAATGGCTGTTATTGAAAGAAAAAAATATTGTGTTAATGGAGAATGGAGAGAATCTAAAACAGAAAAGTGGATGCCTGTCACAGATTCGTCTACGGGAGAAGTAATTGCAGAAGTACCATGTTGTACAGCAGAAGAGGTTGAAGCGGCTATCGCATCAGCAGATGCAGCTTTCCCGGAATGGTCTATGATGTCATTGAGCAAAAGAACTCAGATGCTTTTCAAATGGAGAAATATTTTGAATGAACATCTGGAAGAACTTACAGTGATCTGTGCACGGGAATTAGGAAAAAATCTCTCGGAAGCAAGAGGAGATATTCTGAAAGCAATTGAACCTACAGAATTGGCCTGTGCTGCACCATACCTTACACAGGGAAGCGCTTCTTTGCAGGTTACTACTGGATTTGATACTGCAAGCTATCGCGTCCCGCTTGGAGTTGTGGCAGGTATTATTCCATTTAATTTTCCTGCGATGATTCCGTGGGGGTGGGTTGTTCCTCTTGCAATTGCAACTGGTAATACAGTCGTATTAAAGGCAGCGTCTCAGACTCCACTGACTTCTATGCGTATTATGGAATTGTTCTATAGTGAGGGAGGATTTCCAAAGGGTGTTGTCAATTTGGTTACTTGTTCCCGCAAAGAAGCGGAATTATTTTTGACAGATCCCAGAATAAAAGCGGTCACATTTGTGGGTACAACTGAGGTGGGAAAACATATTTATTCTGTTGCCGCATCTCATGGAAAACGAGTTCAGGCACAGTGTGAAGCAAAAAATCATGCATTGGTTTTAGAAGACTGCGACCTGGAGAGCGCTACAAATGCAATTATTAACTCTACATATGGGTGCGCAGGGATGCGTTGTATGGCATTACCCGTAATTGTGGTGCAGGAGAGTATTGCAGATAAATTTGTTGCTTTGCTGAAGAAGAAGGCTCAGGCACTGAAGGTAGGATGCGCATACGATCCGGAAACAAAGCTGGGACCTGTTGTCAGTGAAAAACATAAAAAATCTGTTTGTGAGTGGATTCAGAAAGGTATTGATGAGGGAGCTGAACTGGTTCTTGACGGGCGAGATATCAAGGTGCCCGGATTTGAAAAGGGTTTTTTTGTTGGTCCTACAATTTTGGATCATGCCACTAAAAATATGACAGTTGGAAACAGAGAAATTTTTGGACCGGTAACACTGATTAAACGGGTAAAGGATTTCGAGGAGGGACTTGCCATTATGAATGGAAACCCATTTGCGAATGGTTCTGTGATATTTACTCAGAGCGGATATTATGCCCGTCAGTTTGAAATGCGAACTGATGGAGGAATGGTTGGCATTAATGTGGGAATTCCTGTTCCTTCCGCATATTTTCCATTCTCCGGAAATAAAGAATCCTTTTTTGGAGATCAGCATGTATTAGGAATTGATGGAGTCAGATTTTATACAAGAGCCAAAACTGTGACAAAGCATTGGTATGATGAAGAATCCAGGAAAAAAATAATGGACACTTGGGAAGGGACAGTGGAGAGAATACAGTAATAAAGAGTTTATCAGTCTATGAAAAAATAGTTTTTTGGCAGAACGGGAGTACCGCAAGACAATAGTGATTTTGCGGTACTTTTATACTATTAAACTTTAAACAATACTTGAATATATTCAAACAATATGTTAATATACAACCAACATCTTAAGACCCTTCGGCGTTCGCCAGTATTTCCCTGTACATTATTTCATTCTGAAGGAGCATTTGATGAAAATTTTAAAAAAGATGAAGAGAATAAGTGCATTCTGTTTTGCCTGCGCACTTCTGTTTTTGTGCGCTGCAAACGCATACGGGACGACGCAGGAGACGCTGATGGAGGAACCGTGTAATACAGCGGATCATTCAGCTGAACCAGATGAACTGACTGAAGCAGACAATGGAAAAGACGCAGAGAATCCGATGCAGACAGAGGAACCGGAGCAGACAGATCATCCGGGGCAAACAGAGGAACCGGAGCAGACAGATCATCCGGAACAGACAGAGGAACCGGAGCAGACGGATAATTCGGAGCAGGCAGAGGAACCGGTAAAAAAAGAGGATCCGGCCGGAACAGCTGGAAAAACAGAAGGGCAGGATATTACTGAAACAGAGACAGAGACGGAAACAATGGATGTGGCTGATACCGGGGCAGAGACATATCTTCCGGAGATCCTGGAGAGCAGTACAGAGATGGAGCTGCAAAGTGGAAACGGGCTGAGAGCAGAGGCTGAATCAGAAACAGAGGCGGAACCAGAAACAGACCGTGAGTCGGAAACGGAAACAGAGACGGAGTCAGAAACGGAAACAGACATGAGCAAATGGCTGGATGAAAACTGGCAGGACGGACCGGTAATGCGTGCAGGGATGCGAACCAGAGCACTGTCCAATACCGTAATCCACCGGGATAATTCGGGACTTCTGTCTTATCTCGGGTTTCCCTGTTATTTTAAATACGTTACGGGCCACGGGATGGATACCGGAGGGAAGACGGTTGTGGCATACTGCCTTTACAATACGAGAGAGGCACCCGATACGGTGGATTATGAGCCGGATGGAACGAAGTCATTTTCAAAAGAAATTACATACTGTATGTATAACGGCTGCCGTTATCAGGGGAAGACGGCTTACAATGCAGCTTATTCCACGGGCAACTGGAAAAAGGATTATTACATTACGCAGGTGGCGGTCCATATTATCAATCACAGGCAGGGCCGGGAAGGTTCCATTGAAGATGAACTGGATAAGTCAAAGGATCCTACTGTCTACAAACTTGTCTATAAAATGGTGGAGGATGCGTACGCAGATAGCCAGACAGTCAGCAGCGTGACGAATCAGACACAGGAGGTAACATTCACGGTTTCTCCCGCAGCCCAGAAGGACTGGATCCGTCAGTCAGACGGGACGTGGAGAACTTCATCCGATTATGTATGTTCCGCAGCACCGAAATCACGTGTTGTCGCTGTGAAAAGGACCGTTGGCAGCGGAACGCCATCCGGTGTCAGCCTGAAGGTAAAGGATTCCAACGATCCGCTGTCCCCTTTCTGGTTCACAGCGACTGAAGACGGGTATCGCCGGATGGTACAGAATAAAATCACAGTCAGTGCAACCTTATCAGTGACGTCACAGGAGTATGGCGGCTGGTGGTATCGTCCCGTAGACGGAAGCAACAAAAGGCAGCATATTACATTTCTGGAGCTGGATGCGGCACTGTCGGAGCAGAAGCCCCAGGTGACTGCCACGGCGGAAGGGATTTATTTCAGCGTCCGGATCCGAAAGCAGGACGCAGAAAGCGGAACGAATCTGCAGGGTGCTGTATACGGACTGTATAAAGACGAAAGCTGTTCTGTTTCTGCGGCCCGCTTTCCGGCGACAGACGTAAATGGAGAGAGTGTGCTTTCTGATCTGTCGGGAGATCAGGATATCTATTATGTCAGGGAAATTACGGCTCCGGCGGGATACTGTCGTGATACTACCGTGTATCCTGTAAACTGCAGACAGCAGCAGGATATTCTGCTGAATCTGAAAGACAGCCCACAGAAAGTCGGTCTGATTCTGTACAAAGAAGGAGAAATGCTAACCGGCGTGCGGAGGAATGATACGGGTGTGGTGTTTCAGTATACGGTTCAGAGACTCCGGGGGGCAGAATTTGACCTGTATGCGGCAGAGACGATAAAAAACAGCCGTGGTGAAACTGTATACGGTAAAAACGCGCTTGTCCGGTCGAGGCTGATTACGGGCACGGACGGAACTGACCGGGTGGAGGGACTCTGGCCGGGGAAATACTTTCTGGCTGAAAAAAAGGCACCGTCAGGTATGGTACTGTCAACCGGAAAAACGGAAGTGACACTGCAGCCGGAGAATGAAATCACTTCTGTTACCATGACAGAATTAACTGAGAAAAATGTGCGCCAGAAAGCTTCCGTCACAGTAAATAAATCAGACAGTGAAACGGGGAATCCACTGCAGGGTGCCGTATACGGCCTGTATAATGTGGATGAGATCAGATCTTCTGCAGGAGAAACGCTGGTATCTCCGGAAACACTGCTGTCCACTGCCGTAACGGACAGGAATGGAAACGCTGTTTTTGACGCGGACCTCCCAATCGGGTATTCTTACCGGATCGTAGAACGGAAAGCGCCGGAGGGATACGTCAGAGATCAGGAATTTTCCTTTGCTTTTACCTTCAGGGAGGATGCCGCACAGGAGGTTCAGAAATTTTTCTGCTCAGCCGTCAATAAAAGGACTGAGGCGACACTGGTTCTGCAGAAAACGGACAGAGAAACACAGGAAACCGTACCACAGGGCGATGCGTCACTGGCAGGAGCCAGATATGGCCTGTATGCCCGGGAGGATATTATTCATCCGGACGGAGCGACCGGAGTTGTTTACAGAAAGGATCAGCAGGTTGCCGTACTGGAGACGGATGAACAGGGAAAATCATCTGCAGGCCGGCTGTTTACGGGCAGGTATTATCTGAAGGAGCTGGTTCCGCCGACTGGTTATGTGAAGGACGAAACAGAATACGAGGTGGATCTTCTGTATGAAAGTGATGAGAATCTCACAGTGGAAAAAGAAGCAGTGGTGAGCGATCAGGTAAAAAAGCAGGGCTTCCAGCTGATCAAGCGGTCCGATATCGGAACAGATGTACTCCCGGCGCTGCAGGGAGCAGGGTTTACAGCCTGGCGTGTTTCTCAGCTGGAGAAATCAGAAACAGGAGAGTATCTCACAGAGAAAGTCTCTCCCGTCATTCTGGGAAAAACGGGGGAGACTGAGCTTTTTACAGATGAAAACGGGTATCTCTGTACCGTTCCGCTTCCGTATGGGACGTATCTGGTGCGGGAAACAACGGTACCGGAGGAACACAGTCCGGTAAAGGATTTTTTTGTCACTGTATCGGAACACAGTCCGGATAATCCGCAGCCCTGGATGGTTCTGCTGGATAAATCATTTATGGCGAAACTTAAGATTGTGAAAAAAGACTCGGTGACCGGCCGTACTGTGCTGGTTCCCGGCGCTGAATTCAGAATAAAAAATCTGGAGACGGGAGCGTATGTAAAACAGACCACATCTTATCCGGAAAACAGACTGCACGAATCGTTTTTCACAGACAAAACGGGGTGTCTCGTTCTGCCCTCACCTCTGACGCCTGGAACGTATCAGGTGGAGGAGATTACGGCGCCGGAAGGATACGTATTAAATGGTGAACCGGTAAAAATTGTCCTGACATCGCAAAGTGCGTGGCAGGTGGATCCGGTGGACGGAACAGCGATTGCCTGTCTGGAATATTTTGATCAGCCTGTAAATGGCAGGATTGAAATTATAAAAACAGGTGAGAAACCGGAACGTTTTGACGGGGATTTTCATTACAGCGAATATCCGCTGTCGGGAGTCGTGTTTGATATTGTGGCAGAGGAGCATATCGTTTCTCCCGACGGTTCTTCCGGGATTCTTTATGAGAAAGGGACAATTGCTGCCAGTGTGATGACAGATGAGAACGGACGGGCATTGGCGGAAACTCTTCCACTGGGAACGTACCGGATTCTGGAAAGACAGCTGCCGGAGGGATATGTGAAAGGCGAAAAGGATGCTGTAGTGAAACTGGAGTATCAGGATCAGGATACTCCGGTGGTGACAGAAACGGTGAGAATCAGCAACAGGCGGCAGCAGGTAACGGCAGAAGTCAAAAAGACGGATCGCACAACGGGCAAGATGCTTTCCGGGGCGGAATTCGGGCTTTACGCAAAAGATGATATGAAAAATACGGCCGGAGAAGTGATTGTACCGGCAGATACACAGATTGATACGTGCATTACAGATCAGAACGGGAACGGCAGTTTTCAATCGGATCTTCCTCATGGATTCTATTACGTAAAGGAACTGTCCGCACCGGCAGGGTATGTGAAAAGTACGGTAATTCAGGATGTGGATCTGAGGGCAGGAAAGGAATCCGGCAGCATCTGCAGGGAGACACTTTTGTTTGAAAATGAGCCGATTCAGGTAGAGATCAGCAAAACAGATATTGTAAACGGGCTGGAAATCCCGGGCGCCAGACTGTCTGTACGGACAGAATCCGGGGAGACGGTTGAAACATGGATCTCGGGCAATGAACCTCATATGATCCGTGCATTGCCTGCGGGAAAGTACGTGCTGGAGGAGATTACGGCACCCTACGGTTACTGTATTGCAGAACAGGCAGAATTTGAAGTAGAAGAAACGGGAGAGATACAGCAGGTGATTATGGAGGATGAACGTGTCCTGGGCAGACTTACAGTGAAAAAGACGGATGAGAAAACAGGCCTTCCGCTGGAAGGCGCAGTATTTGAACTGCGGTCGGAAGAGGGAGAAATACTGGAGACACTTGTGACGGATGAAAACGGGGAAGCGCAGAGCGGCCTGTATGAAATCGGGACATACGCGGAACACGGTTTTGAATGTGAGCTGCAGTATATTCTGAAGGAAACAGCGGCTCCGGAAGGATATGAAAAGACGGATGAGGAGTATCGGATTGTATTTTCGGATACAGACAAAACAGGGACAGCAGAAATGATAAAGGAAGTAATAAACAGGAAAAAAGAGACAGCAGAGGGAAAACGTTCCGGCGGTCCATCCGGTGTGCCGGGTACGGGAGACAGTACGAGTGTATGGTCAGCGGTCTGTGTTTTCTGTGCTTCAGCCATGACGGCTTTTTTCTGTCTGCTGTATGCCAGAAAGAGAAGGCTAAAGAGAAGATGACACAGAAGAGGCTGTGAATGTTTGAACCGGTGCAGTTATTTCGAAACCGATGTACCAGATAAATAAATTGAAAAGTATTCTCGGAAGAGGCAGTGTGACCGGACGGAGCACTGCCTTCGGTGTTTTCGCGCC
>JAXEBU010000179.1:0-5327 GCA_034093895.1 Candidatus Choladocola sp.
CTTCGGAACTTCCTCAAGCACATCATAGTATTTATCTTCTGCGTGCATATCTTTCAGCTGTGAAGTCAGATTGGAGAGCATTCCGCCCGGTACCTGGTACAGCAGCGTTTTGATATTTACACCCATGTTCTTCGGATTCAGCAGACCGGTCTCAAGTGCCTTGTCACGGATCGGACGGAAGTAGTCAGCGATCTCATCAAGCAGCTTGGAATCGAATCCGGTGTCATACGGAGTACCCTTGAAGGTCTCAACCATAACCTCTGTAGCCGGCTGTGAGGTACCAAGTGCGAACGGTGACATAGCAGTATCGATTACGTCCACACCTGCTTCTACTGCTTTCAGGTAAGTCATGGATGCAACACCGGATGTGTAATGTGTATGCAGCTGGATCGGAATATTTACCGCTTCCTTCAGTGCTTTTACAAGCTCAGTAGCCTTGTACGGAACGAGAAGACCTGCCATATCCTTGATACAGATGGAATCTGCACCCATATCCTCAATTTTCTTTGCAAGGTCTACCCAGTACTCCAGTGTATAAGCTTCACCCAGTGTATAGGACATAGCAACCTGAGCGTGTGCTTTTTCTTTGTTTGCAGCATTTACTGCCGTCTGCAGGTTGCGGAGATCGTTCAGACAGTCGAAAATACGGATAATATCGATTCCGTTTGCCACAGATTTCTGTACAAAATATTCTACAACGTCATCTGCATACGGACGGTATCCCAGAATATTCTGTCCACGGAACAGCATCTGAAGTTTTGTATTCTTGAAGCCGTCACGAAGCTTACGCAGTCTCTCCCACGGATCTTCCTTCAGGAAACGCAGAGATGCATCAAAGGTTGCACCACCCCAGCACTCTACAGAATTGTAACCTACTTTATCCAGCTTCTCAACGATCGGGAGCATCTGCTCTGTTGACATTCTGGTCGCGATCAGAGACTGATATGCATCACGCAGAATCGTCTCAGTAATTTTAATCGGTTTTTTAACTTGTTCAGCCATTTTTTCCTCCTATATTAATCGAAATTGAATCGGCTCGTCAGTCGCCGGTCGCTTATACTCCGAAGATAGCCATGAAAGTACCTGCACATACGGCTGTACCGATAACACCTGCCACATTCGGTCCCATCGCATGCATCAGCAGGAAGTTGGTCGGATCTGCCTCAGCACCTACTTTCTGAGATACACGGGCTGCCATAGGTACGGCGGATACACCTGCTGATCCGATCAGCGGATTGATCTTTCCGCCGGAAAGCTTACACATCAGCTTACCAAGCATTACACCGCCGGCAGTACCGAAGGCGAAAGCTGCAAGACCGAGAACTACGATCTTGATTGTAGCCAGATTCAGGAAATTCTCAGCACTTGTGGTAGCTCCTACAGAAGTACCGAGAAGGATAACTACGATGTACATCAGCGCATTGGATGCCGTCTCTGTCAGCTGTTTTACAACGCCGCTCTCACGGAAGAGATTACCGAGCATCAGCATACCTACCAGAGGAGCTGTGGACGGAAGCAGCATACATACAACGATCGTAATAATGATCGGGAACAGGATCTTCTCCAGCTTGGATACGGGACGAAGCTGCTCCATCTTGATCTTACGCTCTTCTTCAGTTGTCAGAGCCTTCATGATCGGCGGCTGAATAATCGGAACAAGAGACATATAGGAATACGCCGCTACGGCAATCGGTCCCATCAGTGTTGTCTGTCCCAGCTTACCTGCAAGGAAGATGGAGGTCGGGCCGTCAGCACCACCGATAATGGAGATAGCTGCAGCTGCCTTTCCGTTGAATCCAAGGAAAATAGCCAGGAAATAAGCTACGTAGATACCGAGCTGTGCTGCTGCACCAAGCAGGAAGCTCTTCGGATTTGCAATCAGCGGACCGAAGTCTGTCATCGCTCCTACGCCCATGAAGATCAGGGACGGCAGGATACTCCATTCATCCATCAGATAGAAGTAATGAAGAAGACCTCCTGCATGTTCAATTCCGTTTGCATCTGTATACGGCTGAGCCATGATATCCGGATAAATATTTACCAGAAGCATACCAAACGCGATCGGGACGAGCAGCAGAGGTTCAAATCCGTGTTTAATTGCCAGATACAGGAACACACAGGCAACAGCAATCATGACATAGTTGCCCCATGTCAGATTCATAAACGCTGTCTGATCCAGTAAGTTGGACAATGTGTTTGTAATGTAAGACATTTTTTTACCTCCCAGTTCGTATTCTCAGACAATGCCTGTCCGTACAGGTGAATCTCTGTTTCCTAGTTCATAGAAGCAAGAGTATCTCCTGACTCAACGGCCTGACCTGCAGTTACATCGATGCTTGCTACTGTACCGTCCTGCGGAGCAACAACCGGGATCTCCATCTTCATTGCTTCGAGAATAATAATCGGATCGCCTGCCTTTACTGCCTGTCCGACACTTGCCTCAACCTTGAATACTTTACCAGGTACGGAAGCAGTTACTTTTACTGCGCCTGCACCTGCTGCCGGAGCTGCTGCCTTAGCAGGAGCTGCCTTCGGTGCTGCTTTCGGAGCTGCCTTCGGCGCTGCTGCCGGAGCTGCTGCTCCTGTTCCTTCTTCTACGGTTACATCATATACATTGCCGTTAACTGTAATTGTATAAGTCTTCATGAATATTTCCTCCTGTACTTAGGCTCTCTGCCAGTTTCTTTTATTTGCTTTTTTTATAGAACGGACAACAAATCCATCGCTGGATGTATTCTCAGATGCTGCAATCGCAGCTGTGATTACTGCCACAAGCTCCAGATCATCGGTAAGATCTTCTTCCACGACTGCCGGTTCTGCCACAGGTGCTGCCGGTGCAGGAGCCGGTGCCGGTGCTTCAGCTTTCTTTCTTCCTTCAATCATATCCGGAATGATATGAAGCTTACTGATCAGGAAGCTGAGGAAAAGCAGTGTTACGAATACGATGCCAATACCCATAAGCGTATTCATACCTGCACGCTGCATCAGCACACCCATCGGATAATCCACATCCCATGTGACAGAAACCGTCTGTGTCTCCATGTCAGCGGAATACGTTACGATAACATCCGTATTGTCATTCACTTTCTCATACTTTGCGTTTGCTCTGTAAATCAGAGTCGTATCCTCCATAGAGGTTTCAATCTCTGTAATTTCAACAAAGCCGCCCAGTTCCTCTTTTACAGATTTCCAGTTTGCCGCAATGGAAGCACTGGAAGCATCGCTTCCGTTTATGATTGTCTCAAGCTGTTCGTCTGTCCAGGAAGCAATCGTTGTCAGATCATTCGAAAGGCTCGTCTTCAGCTGATCCTCCTGGGAGAGAGCTTCTGTTTCTGCTTCTGCCTCTGTGGACGTTTCCTGTGCTTCGGATTCCATCTCGGATTCTGCTTCCTCAAGCATCTCTTCTGCTTTCGATTCAGCCGCTGCTTCCGTCACTGCTTCTGTTACCTGCTCCGCAGCTGTCGTCTCTGTCTCTTCCGCATATACGCCCATGGAAAGAGCAGACACCGTAAGACCGAGAGCAAGTAATACTGCGCTTAATCTACGTTTCATATGATTCACCTCGCTTAAACTGTACCGTGCTTTTTGGCCGGGCGATCATCTCTCTTTGTAAACAGCATCTCAAAAGCACCGATTACGTATTTTCTGGTGTCTTCTGCTTCGATAATATTATCAACGTATCCTCTCTTTGCTGCTGCCATTGCGCTGGACTGAAGTGCAGCGTATTCAGCTGCTTTCTCATTGATTACCTTCACATCAGAATCAGCATACATAATCTTTGCAGCGAGCTGTGCATCCATCATACCAATCTGTGCCTGACTCCATGCAAATGTCACATCTGCACCGATTGCTTTGCTGTTCATTGCAACGTATGCACTTCCGAATGCTTTTCCAATGATAACATTTACCTTCGGAACAGTTGCGTCAGCGAAAGCGTACGTCAGTTTTGCAGCTGCTTTTGCAATCTTCTTCTCAGAGCACTTGCTTGCCTTGAATCCTGCCACGTTTGTCAGGGACAGTACCGGAATCTCAAATGCGTCACAGAAGGTAACGAATTCTGCTGCCTTTTCAGCACCTCTTGCACTGAGTACACAGTCAAATGTTTTCTCCAGTGTTCCGTCTTCACCGTATACTTCCGTACGGTTCGCAACAACACCTACTGTAGATCCGTTCAGGCGGATAAAGCCTGTCACCATATCCGGTGCATAAGCAGCCTTCACTTCTACAAAATGATTGTCATCTGCAATATTGGAAATAAGAATTGTAGTGTCTCCTGCTGCATTTGCAAGGTCTGCACATACACGGTTCAGATCATCCGTGCACTCTTCATAAGACATATCGTCCTCATTATTTGCCGGCAGCATAGATACAAGATCACGAATCTGAGTCATAATCTCATCTTCCGTTCCGACAAAATCAACCAGACCGGTTTCTTCGCTCTGGAACTCAGCAGATGCTGTATCGCATTTTTCCTTGCTGTTGCCATCCAGTGCATTGGGAGAGTTCACAAAAAGCTCTGCTTTCTTGCCTTCCATAAATGTAAAATCAGTCAGTGCCGGAACAAGTGCAAGTCCGCCGCCGCATCTTCCGAAAACAGCTGTGATCTGCGGAATCACTCCGGATGCCAGTGTCTGCTTCATGTAGATCTCACCGAATGCATTCAGAGCGTCTGTAGCCTCCTGAAGTCTCAGACCTGCGCAGTCAAGCAGTCCGATCACGGGAGCTCCCATCTTAAGTGCCATATCATAAAGACCTGCAATCTTCTTTGCATGCATCTCACCGATTGTACCACCTAAAACTGATGCATCCTGGCTGTAAACGTATACCAGGTGTCCATCAATCACACCGTAGCCTGTTACCACGCCGTCTCCCGGTGTCTCTGTCTGCTGCATGTTGAAATCAGTACTTCTGGCAGTTACATATCCGCCGATTTCAACAAAGCTGTTCTCATCAAGTAAAGAAGCGATTCTTGTACTTGCCAAGTTTTGTGCTGTATTACTCATCCTTCAGCCCTCCATTGTTATATTAAAATGTTTAACCAATTTCTGCCGAGTATATAGTACCGTGTTTATTCAAAAATTGCAAGCATTTTCGTCATATATTTCACACACAAATCAAGCCTTCTGTCTAAAAACACATAGAAAACAACATAGAACAAAAGCAGGCAAGCCTGCCATCAGCACCCCATCCCCTCACTCATGAGGGGCTTGACTGCTTTTGCGCGCCGAGCGTGGTCAGCTCTGCTGACATTTTCTCTGCACGCGAGTGCGCATCTTCGCGGAGCGTTTTTATCGTATAGGAAACGAAGTTTCCTATACGATAAAAAA
>JAXEBU010000180.1:0-2603 GCA_034093895.1 Candidatus Choladocola sp.
GATCAGGGCGTCCTGCTTCCGGACAGAGACCAGGAGTCGGCGGGAAACAGATAGAAGAACGTCCGGAGGAATCATTCAGGATGAATTTCTGGGGATACGGAGAGGGATTCTATTTTGCACCGAAGTATTCCTATGCGGCAGGAAACAGCCCGGTGGAAGAACTGAAAGATATGATTCGGGCCTTTCATGCAGAGGGGATAGAAGTGCTTCCGGAGTTTTCCTTCGGTGACCATACGGATCTGGGACTGATTTCCAGATGTCTCGATTACTGGGCTTCTGAGTACCATGTGGATGGCTTTTGCGTGATCGCGCGCAATGAAATAGCATCAGAGCTGGCCAGGATGCCTCTGTTCCGGAAGAGAAAGCTGATCTGCAGCTGGTTTCCGGAAAGCATCATAAAAGAGAATGAGAAGGCTCCGAAAACACTGCTTGCCGAGTCAAATGACGGATTTCTGTATGACTGCCGCCGCCTGCTCAAAGGCGACGAGAATGCTCTGGCGCCATTTGCAGCTGCGCTGAGAAAGAACCCGGAAGGGTGTGCGGGACTGAATTATATTACGAATCATGACGGTTTTACGCTGATGGATCTCGTCTCCTATGACCGGAAGCATAATCTGGAGAATGGTGAACAGGAACGGGATGGAAGTGACTACAATGTCAGCTGGAACTGTGGTGTGGAAGGTCCGTCAAAGAAGCGTGAGATACAGCAGCTCAGAATGCGTCAGAGGAAGAATGCGTATGCCATGATGCTGTTTTCCCAGAGGACACCGATGCTGCTGGCCGGTGATGAGTTCGGAAATTCCCAGAACGGAAATAATAACCCTTACTGTCATGACAGTGAACTGTCATGGGTGGACTGGAGCAGATATAAGAGCGGTGGAGAGCTTCTCGATTTTGTGAAAAAGGGTATTGCTTATCGTAAAGCTCACCGGGTACTGCATCAGCAGAGAGAACTGAAATGTTCCGATGTGCTTTCCACCGGTTTCCCGGATCTGTCGTTTCACGGAGATCAGGCATGGTTCGGAGATTTTGACCGGACGAACCGTCATCTGGGATGTATGTATTCAGGCGCTTACGCACAGGAAGAGGGCTTTATCTATATTGCCTACAATTTCCACTGGTCCGAACAGGACTTTGCACTGCCGCTTCTGCCCAGAAAGCAGAGCTGGTATAAAGTGATGGATACTTCGCAAAAAGACAGCTTTGCACAAGAGGTGCAGCAGGAATGTCTGGGAGACGCACGGTCATTTTCTGTGCCTGCCAGAACGATTGTAATACTGGAAGGAAGAGAACATGAAACAGAATCCGTTAAAAATGATAACACCTCAGAAAATAAGAGGCCATCTGAAGACCATCACTGACCACAAGCTTCTTGTGATGAAGTACTGTTTCCGGATCGGGCTGTACCGTCAGGGGCTGATGCATGATCTGTCGAAATATATGCCTTCAGAGCTTCTGATGGGATTTATGTATTATAATGACGGGAAGAGCAGTCCCAATAACGGGGAGCGGGAGACAAAGGGATATTCCGATGCATGGATGCATCACAAAGGGAGAAACCGCCATCACTTTGAGTACTGGCTTGATTATGCGATTCATCCGGATCAGGAGAAGTATCCGCTGCAGGCGGTGCAGATGCCGCGGAAATACGTGGCCGAGATGCTGATGGACCGTATCTGTGCTTCCAAAAACTACAATAAGGAATCGTATACGGATCATGATCCCCTTGCATACTATGAACGGGGGAAAGGCCATTATCTGATGCATCCCCAGACGCAGAAAGAGCTTCGAGGGATGCTGAGAATTCTGGATGAGAGAGGAGAAGAAGCGCTCATCCGTTTTATCCGTGATTATTATCTGAAAGGGGCTGTCCTGTAAAATACGTACAGAAATACCTGAGAAATGTCTATAACAGACAGCCCCTGACAAAACTTCAGTTACGAAGGATAGACGAGACGTTCTTCGGAAATGTTTTCCAGAACCTCTTTCAGATATTTTTGTGCATGGTAATTTGCCATGGGAAGATTCATATCAAGGTAATTGCCGCAGTCCTTTGCACAGGCTCCCGGCACTTCGCCGCTGAAATCGCTGATGAAAGCGAACATCTCTTTCATCAGCGGTACGATATCCGTTGATTCGTAGTCGCCGGCAAGGAGAAGATAAAAGCCGGTGCGGCAACCCATGGGGCCGAAGTATACCGTTTTATTTCCATACTGCGGGTGGTTTCGGAGAAATGTGGCTCCCAGGTGTTCGATGGTGTGAACTTCTGCCGTATTCATCACAGGCTCTTTGTTCGGTCTGGTCATGCGGATGTCAAAGGTGGTGACGGTGCTGTTTCCTACCTGATCTTTCCGTGAAACGTAAAGACCCGGCAGCAGTCTGATATGGTCGATGGTAAAACTTGCAATTTTTTCCATGATTACTCCTTTCGTGTACGATAAACTGTTGAAAACTATTGTAGCAGATTCCGGAAGACGTTACAATCTTGACTTTGCTATATGAAAATGATAAAATTGCCATGTCAGTTTGGATGCAGAACCTGCAAAACAGGCTGCGTTCACGAAATAACAGCGGCAGCGGATTTTGAGTGTCCGTTTTACACG
>JAXEBU010000181.1:0-2210 GCA_034093895.1 Candidatus Choladocola sp.
CCCGCACATCGTAAAATCGCGGTATGAGACTGACAAGGGAAGTCTTTCCGGAACCGGTTCCGCCGATTACACCCACCGTCTCACCTTTTTTCACCTCAAAAGAGAGATCTGACAGGGAATCAGCTCCCGCTCCTGCATAACGGAACTGTACATTTTCGAAAGAAACTGCCGGTACATCCTCCTCTTTGCATCCTTCCCGGTCCGGCAGCGAGCCATCCTGCATAGTGGACGTTGTCTCCATCACCGACTGGATCCTGTTTCCGCAGGCAATAGCTTTCGTAACGGTAATAATCAGATTTGCCAGCTTTACCAGCTCCACCAGTATCTGTGACATATAATTGACCAGTGCAACCACGCTTCCCTGCAGCAGGATCCCGGAATTGACACGATTTGCACCAATATAAAGGAGTACAAGGAGACCTCCGTTAATCACAATGTATGTCAACGGATTCATCAGCGCCGAAATTCTTCCCGACAGCAGCTGTATTTTCACCAGAGTCTGATTGTCACTGTCAAAGTGTTCGATTTCCTGCTGTTCCTTGCAGAATGCACGGATAACTCTGACACCCTGGAGATTTTCTCTCGTCACACCGACCACGCGATCCAGACAGTCCTGCACCTTCCGGTAAATGGGAATACTGATCAGCATAATTCCAAACACAATCACACAGAGAACCGGAATCACCGCAACGAATACCATAGCCGCACCCGCATCTATGGTAAATGCCATAATCATTGCTCCGAACACGATAAAAGGAGACCGCATGAACAATCTGAGAAAGAGATTGACGCCGGACTGCACCTGATTAATATCACTCGTCATTCTCGTAATCATTGTTGAGGAACCTATGGTATCCATCTCCGAAAATGAGAGTCCCTGAATATGAGCGAACAGTTCATGGCGCAGTTTCGATGCGAACCCCACCGCCGCCCTGGCGGAAAAATACTGAGCCGTTATGGAACAGACCAGGCCGATCAGACCCAGAGCCGCCATCAGCAGACACATTTTTACAATATACCCTTTGTCCTGATTTTTGATACCCACATCAATAATCCGGGCCATAACCAGCGGAACCAGCAGTTCAAAAGACGCCTCCAGAAGTTTGAACAGAGGAGCACAGACGGACTCCTTCCGATAGCCCTTCAGATATTTCAGAAGTTTCAGCATAATAATTTCTCCTTTGATGATATCAGAGTTCTACCACCTGATAGTCATGATGTACACGGGGAAGGAATTTTTCCAGCACATCCTTCGTCCGCAGCTTCAGACTGGAGGTATTGATACAGGGATGGCAGCCGAGGAAATCCGCTTCTGCCACATCACGGTCAATCAGAAGCTTTACGTGATTATCCGGATCGTTCATCAGTCCCATAATACTGACTGACCCCGGTGTAATATTGAGATATTCCTCCATATACGTCTCATTTGCAAAAGAAAGCCTCGGAGACGGAATCTGTCTGGAAACTTCTTTTGTCACAAACTTTTTATCACCCGGCATCAGGAGAAGATAAAACTTTGTTTTCTGTTGATTGCAGAGAAACAGATTTTTGCATATATCGATATGGAGTGCCTGATCCACCTCTTCGCACTCCGCAATTGTCATCATTGCCCTGTGATCCACACGTTCATACGGAATCTGCAGTTCGTCCAGCAGATCATACACCGCCAGCTCCTTCGGGAGCCTTCCTTCCGTGTTTTCCGGTCTTCCATAGTAAACTTCCATAATCTCCTCCTTGCAGTATCTCTTACTTCTCACTTTTCCCAGAGTATCATAAAATAAACAATAGGAAAAATATTTCTTTTATGTTATTATTATATAAAACTTGTATAGATTGGGGATACTTATGGAAATTCGTCAGCTTCGGTATTTTGCCGCTGTAGTGGAAGAAGGAACCGTGACCGGCGCAGCGCGCCGGCTGAATATGACGCAGCCGCCTCTGACGGCACAGCTGCATAATCTGGAAAATGAACTTGGGTGCCGCCTGTTTACTCATGAGGGGAGACGGCTGCGCCTGACGGAGGCAGGACGCACTCTGTATGAAAGGACCTGCTCCATTCTCGGACTCTGCGATGCAACCGTTGCTGAAATGGGAGATTTCCACACAGGGACAGCCGGAACACTGCGCCTCGGTGTTGTCTCTTCCGTACAGGCAACTCTTTTTCCAAAATGGCTGAAAGATTTTGCCGATCAGTATCCCCGTGTGCAGTA
>JAXEBU010000182.1:0-8966 GCA_034093895.1 Candidatus Choladocola sp.
TTTTTTATCGTATAGGAAACTTCGTTTCCTATACGATAAAAACGCTCCGCGAAGATGCGCACCCGCATACAGAGAAGGGGATCTGTCTGACAGGACAGCCACCAGTTCAATTAAGGAGGATAATTATGGCGATATTTAAGGGCGCAGGTGTTGCAATTGTGACGCCGATGTATGAAAACGGAGAGGTAAATTATGAGAAACTGGGAGAACTTCTGGAGGAGCAGATTGCAGGCGGAACAGATGCCATCATAATCTGCGGTACAACAGGTGAGTCTTCCACCCTGACCCATGAGGAACACCTTGACGTGATCCGCTATGCGATAAATAAAGTTGCAAAAAGAATTCCGGTAATTGCAGGAACGGGGTCCAACTGTACGGATACGGCGATTTATCTTTCTCAGGAAGCGGAAAAGGCCGGAGCGGACGGACTTCTGCTGGTTACGCCGTATTACAATAAGGGCACACAGAACGGCCTGATTGCCCATTATACGAAGATCGCAGCATCTGTGACACTTCCGATCATACTTTACAATGTACCCGGCAGAACGGGCTGCAATCTTCTGCCGGAGACGGTTGCGTATCTTGTAAAGAACGTGGAAAACATTGTCGGAGTCAAGGAAGCCTCAGGCAATATCTCACAGGTTGCAAAGCTGATGAGCCTGGCCGGAGGCGATATTGATCTGTATTCCGGAAATGATGACCAGATCGTTCCGATTCTGTCTCTGGGCGGCTGCGGCGTGATTTCCGTGCTTTCAAATATCGCTCCGAAACAGACACACGATATTGTTGCTTCCTATCTGGAAGGTGATGTGAAGAAAAGCTGTGAGCTTCAGCTGGCAGCGATCGAGCTTGTGGGAGCTCTGTTCTGTGAAGTGAATCCGATTCCGGTAAAGAAAGCACTGAATCTGCAGGGCAAGGAAGTGGGACCGCTCAGAATGCCGCTTTCTGAGATGGAAGAAGCAAATGCAGCGAGACTGGAAAAGGCGATGCGGGAATACGGAGTTCTGGACTGATCGGCCGGAAACCGGGACAGAACGGACAGAAACGGGAATTCTCCGGCTGTCCGGATAAAAAAATGAGAGGAAAAAACGGAAATGGTTAGAATAATAATGAGCGGCTGCAACGGATACATGGGCCGCGTTGTGACAGAGATCGTGGCAGAGGATGAGAATGCCGAGATTGTTGCGGGAATTGACCTGGAAGATAAAAATGATAAAACGTATCCCGTTTTTACGAGCATTGCTGACTGTGATGTGGAAGCGGATGCTGTGATTGATTTTTCATCTCCGAAGGCGCTGGATGGTCTTCTGGCATACTGTACGGAGAAAAAAGTACCGGCTGTATTCTGTACCACGGGATATTCTCAGGAGCAGATGGAACAGATCCGCAGCGCGTCAGAGCAGGTGGCTGTGATGAAATCAGCCAACATGTCTCTTGGCGTCAATATGCTGCTGAAGCTGATTCAGGATGCTGCAAAGCTGCTGGCTCCGGCCGGATTCGATATGGAGATCGTGGAGAAGCATCACAACCTTAAAGTGGATGCACCAAGCGGTACGGCACTTGCACTGGCAGACAGTCTCAATGAAGCACTGGATCAGAAGTACGATTATAAATATGACAGGACGCAGGAGAGAAAGCGCAGAGACCGGTATGAAATCGGAATCAGCTCCGTGCGCGGCGGCAATATTGTAGGAGAACATGAAGTGATTTTTGCAGGGCTTGATGAAGTGATTGAATTCAAACATACGGCGTATTCCAAACGGGTCTTCGCAAAAGGCGCTGTACAGGCAGCGAAATTCATGACCGGAAAACCTGCCGGTATGTATGACATGGCAGATGTGATTGCAGAAGTCTGACACTGCTCTGCAGTACATCATTTGCCGGGGAGATTATGAAAAAATTCTGGAGGAACCTTTCAATGAAGAAAAAAGTAGTGAAATTTGGCGGCAGCTCTCTTGCCAGCGCGGAACAGTTCCGCAAAGTGGGCGAGATCATACATTCGGACAACGGCAGAAGATACGTGGTGCCGTCTGCTCCGGGTAAGCGCAATTCACAGGATACAAAAGTGACGGATATGCTGTATGACTGTTATCAGACAGCAGGCAACAGCAGTGATATTGACAACAAGCTTGGCGCAATTGCTGCCAGATATCAGGAAATCATAAACGGACTTGGACTGGAGCTGTCCCTGGAAGAGGAATTTGCGAAAATCAGGACAGCATTTGTGGAGCAGGCAGGAAGTGATTACGCTGCGTCACGCGGTGAGTATTTGAACGGTATGGTCATGGCTGCTTACCTTGGGTATGAGTTTATCGATGCGGCTGAAGTGATCCGATTCGATGAGGACGGTGTTTTTGATCCGGAGACGACAAACCGTCTGATGGCTGACCGGCTGAAGGATGTGGAGCGGGCTGTTATTCCGGGCTTTTACGGAGCAACGGAGGATGGCCGGATCAGAACCTTTTCCAGAGGAGGCTCTGATATTACGGGTTCTATTGTTGCCCGTGCCGTCCATGCAGATCTGTATGAAAACTGGACGGATGTGTCCGGATTCCTTCTGACGGATCCGCACATTGTGGAAAATCCGGAGACAATTGAGACAATCACGTACCGCGAACTTCGTGAGCTTTCCTATATGGGTGCCACTGTCCTTCACGCAGATGCCATATTCCCGCTTCGCCAGGAAGGAATTCCGATCAATATCAAGAATACAAACCGTCCGCAGGATCCCGGCACGCTGATTGTTGAGAGCACCTGCCGTCAGCCCAAATATACAATTACAGGTATTGCAGGTAAGAAAGGCTTCTGTGCGATCAATATTGAAAAGGATATGATGAACTCGGAAATCGGTTTTGGCAGGAAGGTACTGCAGGTATTTGAGGAGAACGGAATTTCCTTTGAACATGTACCGTCCGGAATCGATACGTTTACCGTAATTGTGCATCAGTCAGAATTCATGGAGAAGGAACAGAGTGTTATTTCCGGAATTCATCGTGCCGTACATCCGGATACGCTGGATCTGGAATCAGACCTTGCACTAATCGCTGTAGTGGGCCGCGGAATGCGTGCGATGCGCGGAACGTCGGGAAGAATCTTTTCCGCATTGTCCCATGCCCATGTGAATGTTAAGATGATCGATCAGGGATCCAGCGAGATTAATGTCATTATCGGAGTGAAAAACGAAGATTTTGAGCGGGCTGTCAGAGCCATTTACGATATTTTTGTTATGACTCGTGTCTGAGCTGCGGAGAATTTCCACGCTCCGGAGAAGCTTTTATCAGGACAGGAGGAGTATGAAATGCAGGAAGTGACAGGACAGTCATTTGCATATGAAATCAGAGAAAACAGCGCAGTCATCCGGCGCTGTTTTTCGCGTGATACGAGAGCGGAGATCCCGGAATATCTGGAAGGATACCGTGTAACGGAAATTGCACCCTATGCGTTTTCCGCACATCTGCAGGAGCAGGAACTGAAGGAGGGAATCCGGACGGGTGCCGTCAGAATCCATTTTGCACCGTTCCTTGAGAGGGAGGATTATGAAAAGCTTCCCGTACTCTCAGGAAACCTGCTGGAGGAGATTTGCCTTCCGCCTTCTGTGAAGCGCGTGGGAAAATACTGTTTTTATAACTGCGGGGGTCTGCGCCGGATAGAATTTCACGGAGGACTTTCGGACTGGGGCAGCGGTGTATTCACCGGCTGTCATCATGTGGAACAGCTGCTGGTTCACACGGATGAGGAGGAAAGATCGTATCTGAAGGATGTTCTTGACGAACTGAGAGAAGAACTGGAGGTATTGTATTTCGGGTCAGACAGTCAGCCTGAGGCAGTCCTGATGTTCCCGGAATTTTACGAGGAGGGAGTGGAGAACACGCCTGCAAGAATTCTGGAAACGCACGTGCATGGCAGCGGGATTCTGTACCGGAACTGCTTCCAGAACCGGAAATTTGATTTTCGCCAGTATGATATCGTATTTCCACACGCAGTGGCACAGGAGTCACCGCAGCTGCTGGCAAGAATGACCGTGGGAAGGCTGCGTCATCCCCATGAGCTTTCTGCCGCGGCAGAAAAAGCGTACCGTGATTACGTGGAAGCACATATCCGTGATATTGCAGGTCAGATGGTCCGACAGCGTGATATGGAAGGAATCCGGTGGCTGCTGGAATCCGGGAGAGAAAATGATCTTTCTTTTCTCGATGATATCACGGATCTGGCATCGCGATATCAGTTTACAGAATGTCTCAGTTATCTGATGGAGTTCAGGCGCAGTCATACACGAATCGGGCGGAAACGTTTTGAACTGTGATGGGAGGAATACGATGAATCCGGTTTATGAGGAACGATTGGAAACACTTGATTTTATTGAAATCGGCATGGACATTCTGCGAAGCGCAAGAAATGAACTGTATCTGAATATGCGTTTTCTCGATGTTGCTCTTTCTTCTCTGACATTTCTGCCGGAACAGCAGATCAGAATTTCGGGAACGGACGGAAGTGTTCTGTATTTTCAGCCGGACGGACTGGTGGAGCTGTTCCGGAAGGGGAGAAACGCAGTAAACCGCCAGTACCTTCACAGTATCATGCACTGTCTTTTTTCCCATCTTTGGACCGGAAAGGATAAAGATGAGGAGTACTGGGATCTGTCCTGTGATGTGGCGGCGGAAAGCGTCATTGACGGTCTGTATCTGAAGACGGTACATCGTCCCATGACACAGATCCGCCGGGAGTTTTACAGAGAACTGAAAGGCGACCGGAAGGAAACGGTTATTACGGCGGAGCTTGTCTATGACCGACTCTGCAGAATGCATCTGATGCAGGCACGGCTCGATGTTCTGAAACGGGAATTTGCGGTGGATGACCACGTCCACTGGTCGAAAGAGGATTCCGGAAAAAGTCCCAGTCCGCAGCAGAAAAAGTGGGAAGATATCCGTGACAGAATGCAGACAGAGATGGAGACCTTTTCCAAAGAAGCTTCTGAGGACACGAAAAGTCTGGAGGAACAGCTGCGGGCGGAAAACAGAAAGAAGTACGATTATCGTGAATTCCTGCGGAAATTTTCTGTGCTGAAGGAAGAAATGCAGGTGGATCCAGATTCCTTTGACTATATTTTTTACCATTATGGAATGGATCTGTACGGAAACATGCCTCTGATAGAGCCTCTTGAGACGAGGGAGGTAAAGAAAGTGGAGGATTTTGTAATTGTACTGGATACTTCCATGTCCTGCCAGGGAGAACTGATTCTGCGTTTCCTGGAAGAGACATACAGTGTGCTCAGCGAGTCGGAAAGCTTTTTCCGGAAGATCCATATTCATATCCTGCAGTGTGATGACAAAGTGCAGGAGGATGTTCTGATTACGAATCAGAAGGAAATGCAGGAATATATGGAGCATTTTACGGTGCGCGGCTTTGGAGGGACTGATTTTCGGCCGGCTTTTGTGCGGGTACAGGAGCTTCTGCAGCGCAGGTGCTTCTCGAAACTCAGAGGGCTGATTTATTTTACGGACGGTTACGGTACATTTCCGCTGAAAAAGCCGCCTTATGAGACAGCCTTTGTGTTTATGAAAGAAGATTACCGTGATGTGGATGTGCCGCCCTGGGCCATAAAGCTGATCGTTGAACCGAAGGATCTCTGCCCGGTCGGGAGAGGAGCCGGAGGAAAACACAGTACAGATGGAACGCAACGGAGAGAGAACGGGGTAACAGATTATGAATATTAAACGGGCAAAAGAAGAAATAAGGGATACGATAGAATCCTATCTGCTGAAGGATGAATACGGTGAATATGTGATTCCGCAGATCCGGCAGAGACCGGTACTGCTGCTTGGCGCTCCCGGTATCGGGAAAACGCAGATTATGGAACAGATAGCCAGAGAATGCGGGATTGGTCTGGTGTCGTACACGATTACACATCATACGAGACAGAGCGCCATCGGTCTGCCTTTTGTATCAAAAAAGGAGTTTGGAGGCAGACCGTATACGGTGACGGAATATACCATGAGCGAAATTGTGGCTTCTGTTTATGAAAAGATGGAAAAAACGGGTCTGAAAGAAGGGATTCTGTTTATTGATGAAATTAACTGTGTTTCCGAGACACTGGCTCCTGCCATGCTTCACTTCCTCCAGTGCAAGACATTTGGAAGTCACGAGATTCCGAGAGGCTGGATTATTGTGGCTGCAGGCAATCCGCCGGAGTATAATAAGTCTGTCCGGGAATTTGATGTAGTTACTATGGACAGAGTGAAAAAAATTGAAGTAGAGCCTGATTTTTCTGTCTGGAAAGAGTATGCCATCCGTCAGCAGCTTCATCCGGCTGTTATATCCTACCTGAATACGAAGCCGTCGGGCTTTTACAGGATGGAGACGACAGTGGACGGAAGAAAATTTGCGACACCCCGTGGCTGGGAGGATCTTTCCCAGATGCTTCTCGTTTATGAAAAGCTTGGCAAGAAAATGGATCGTGAAGTGGTCGTTCAGTATATTCAGCACGATACAATTGCAAAAGATTTTGCAAATTATCTGGAGCTGTACCATAAATATCAGATGGATTATCAGCTGGATGCTGTGCTGCAGGGAACGATTGACCCAATTCTCCTGAAGAAGACAGCTCACGCATCCTTCGATGAAAAGCTGAGTGTTGTCAGTCTGCTTCTTGCGAGATGCCGTACGCGTTTTGCTGCTCTGGCTGAAGAGGAACAGAGACTGGAGCTTCTTTTTATACATCTGAAAAATCTGAAGGAAGGGCTTACCGGTGCTCACAGGGGGCAGCCGGATGTCTTTCTGAAAGAAGAAACTGCATCCGTGTACGACACAATGAACCGGAAAAAGACGGCTGAGCTTCTGACACGACAGGAAGAGAAGACGTATCGGCAGGTGGCTTCTGCACTGGAACAGTATCTGCTGGAACTTCAGAAAACAGATGTACAGGATGGGGCAGAAGCATTTGAGAAGATTCGTATGTGGTTTGACCGGGATCAGGATCAGCTGGATCAGAACTGTGATCAGGCCGGACAAATGCTGGAATATGCTTTTGATTTTATGGAAGCAGCATTCGGGGCCGGACAGGAAATGGTTATCTTTATTACAGAACTCAACTGCGATTATTACAGTGTAAAATTCCTGCAGCAGTATGAATGTGAACGGTATTACCGGTACAACCGGCAGCTTCTGTTTGAAGAGAGCAGCCGTTCCATTGAAGCGCGGCTGCGGTCACTTGGAAGATAAAAGGAGGAATTCGGATGGGACTGAGGCGTGATCTTCTGCTGTTTCCGGAAGGGAGAAAGAAGGCAGTTACGTTCAGCTACGATGATGCGGTGACTCAGGATGTGCGGCTCCTTGCGATGATGAATCAGTACGGTCTGAAAGGAACATTTAACATCAATACAGGACTGCTGGGAAAGAAGAGTCTGCATGTGCAGAATGGAAAAACGGTCACTCATGACAAGCTTCTGCCGGAACAGATAGCGACTGTATACGAAGGCCACGAGCTTGCGGTGCACGGTCTGACGCATCTTGACCTTGCACTGGCGGGAGCGGCCGCTGTTGCATATGAAATTGTGGCTGACAGGAAAAATATCGAAGAGATTACGAAAGCACCTGTATGCGGCATGGCCTATCCTTTCGGGACGTATACAGAAGACCTTCTTGCCACAGTAAAAGGCTGCGGGATGGAGTACAGCCGTACTGTTAAGAGCACGGGAATGTTTGGGCTGCCGGAGGATTTCCTGCGGTGGAATCCGACGTGTCATCACGAAGATCCACGTATTTTCGAACTGGCCGATGAATTTCTTTCAGAGAAAGAAGGAAAATACAGAGGGCCGGAGCTGTTTTATATCTGGGGACATTCTTATGAATTCGATGTGACGGATGGATGGGATCGGATGGAACAGTTCCTGCAGCTGATTTCCGGTCACCGGGAAATCTGGTATGCAGCCAATATGGAAATCTGTTCCTACGTAAAGGCAGCCGGACAGCTGGTTTATTCAGCGACAGGAAACTATATTTACAATCCGACGGCAACAGATATCTGGCTCTGGCTGGACGGAGAGACGGTGAGACTTTCTTCAGGGAAAACGACTGTCATAAAATGAGATGATTTCCCTGTTTTATGAATCATGCAGAGGTTGTCGGAATATAGCCGGTAACCTCTGATTTTTATACCTATAATACTGACACATACGCATAAAAAATGAGCCTATATAGAGTCGATGTTTTCCTGTAAAATATGGATATATGATTGGTAAGAAAAATCAAATCGGAGGAGATAAAAATGCTGAGAATTGAACACTTTACAAAATCCTACGGCGAGAAAAAAGCCGTGGATGATCTGAGTTTACATATCAACCGCGGGGAGATCTATGGTTTCATCGGACACAACGGCGCGGGAAAAACCACAACGCTGAAAGCTGTGGTGGGAATTCTGCAGTTTGATGAGGGAGAGATTCTGATTGATGGTAAATCTGTTCGGACTGCTCCACTCGCCTGCAAACGGGAAATTGCCTACATACCGGATAATCCGGATCTGTATGACTATATGACCGGCATCAAATATCTCAATTTCATTGCGGACATATTCGGAGTCTCTGCTGCAGACCGGCAGGAGCGCATCCGCAAGTATGCCGGGCTTTTTGATCTGACAGAGGATCTGGCACAGCCAATTTCCGCCTATTCCCACGGCATGAAGCAGAAATTGGCCATTATTGCCGCATGGCTGCATCAGCCGAAGCTCATCATCATGGACGAACCCTTTGTGGGTCTTGATCCCGGTGCGTCACATCTGCTGAAGGGGATGATGCGTGAAGTCTGTGACGCAGGCGGAGCCATTTTCTTTTCCACTCATGTTCTTGAGGTGGCAGAAAAGCTGTGTGATAAGGTGGCAATTATCAAGGGCGGAAAGCTCGTCCGTTCCGGCACAATGGAGGAGGTCAGGGGCGACGATTCGCTGGAGGAAGTGTTTTTGGAACTGGAGGGAG
>JAXEBU010000183.1:0-14515 GCA_034093895.1 Candidatus Choladocola sp.
AAAAAACAGGTAGTTTTTGACACTACCATGTTCGGTAAGGGGGAAGGAAGCATGAGAATTGCACAGGAGATGGATCTGTACCAGAAACTGAATATACTGTCAGATGCCGCCAAGTATGATGTGGCCTGTACTTCCAGCGGAGTGGATCGGAAGGGCAGCGGGAAAGGCATGGGAAACTGTACGGCGGCCGGGATTTGTCACAGCTTTTCGGCAGATGGCCGATGCATTTCCCTTCTGAAGATTCTGTTTACAAATGAATGTGTGTTTGACTGCAAATACTGTGTGAATCGCTCCTCCAACGATGTCGTGCGGACTTCTTTTACGCCTGAAGAGGTCTGTCGGCTGACGATGGAGTTTTACAGACGCAATTATATTGAAGGTCTGTTCCTGAGCTCCGGGATTCTGAAGAGTCCTTCTTACACGATGGAACTGTTATACCAGACGCTGTATAAGCTGCGGAATGAGTATCACTTCGAGGGATATATCCATGTGAAGGCGATTCCGGGAGCACCGCAGGAGCTGATTGAACGCACCGGATTTCTGGCTGACCGTATGAGCATCAATCTTGAGCTTCCCACGTCGGAGAGCCTGAGAAGACTTGCACCCCACAAGACGAGAAAGAAAATCCTCGAACCTATGCGTCAGGTGCAGCTTTCCCGCAGAGAGAACAAAAACGAGCTGGCGCTGTACCGGTCTGCGCCCCGGTTCGTTCCGGCCGGACAGAGTACTCAGATGATTATCGGTGCCACCCCGGAGAATGATTATCAGATTCTGTCGGTGGCGGAATCACTGTATCAGAAATTTGAACTGAAGCGTGTATTTTATTCTGCTTTTGTGCAGGTGAATGAAGACAAAGAACTGCCGTCCCTGCCGGGCGGCCCGCCTCTTCTACGGGAACACCGTCTGTATCAGGCAGACTGGCTGCTTCGTTTTTACGGGTTTGGTGCAGGTGAACTTCTGGATGAACAGCACCCCAATTTTAACGTATTTCTCGATCCGAAGTGTGACTGGGCACTGTCCCATCTGGAGCAGTTCCCGGTGGAGGTGAACCGGGCAGACTATTACACGCTGCTGCGCGTTCCGGGGATCGGTCCGAAATCTGCCAGACGGATTGTTCAGGCACGCAGAACAGGGAAGATGGATTACGAATCGCTGCGAAGGGCAGGTGTGGTGCTGAAACGTGCAGTTTATTTTATTACGTGTGAGGGGAAACAGATGTATCCGCTGAAGATGGACGAAGATTTTATTCTGAGGAATCTGCTCACGGGAAACAGCCGTGCTCCGGCTGAGACTGTGACCTACCGACAGCTTTCGCTGTTTGATGATGATCAGATATTCGGAGCAGTACCGCAACAGCTGATACAGACGGGAGTCTGATATCATGGAAAGGCTTCGGTCGGCATTATCTTCAGAATTTCGGAAAGGGGAGAAAGGAATGATCATTTTTCAGTGTGAAGACAGTGTGGATGGTATTTTTACCGGAGTTTACGATGCCTGGGCCAGCCGCCTGGGACACTCCAACGTCTCACTCAGGATTCGGGAAGATATGAATTTTGAGCTGTTTGCCGAGTACCGCAGTGTGGATACAGATTCGGAAAAAGCAGCGAAGGTAGCACGGTCAATTCGCAGAAAGATGGGGGAGGATGCGTACCGGACCATTTATCAGGCGGCGCTGTCAAAGAGTGATGAGAAGGCAGACAGTATTTACCGGGTAGTGGTAAGGGGTATGTCTCCCGGTGTGTCTGTACAGGTAGCACGGAATCTGATCTGGAATCTGCAGGATAAGAATGTCTGCCGTATCTTTGAGCTTTCGCGGAAAACCGGAAATGAGGCACACCGGTATCTGCAGTTTGTGCGGTTCCGGGAACTGGAAGGAGGAGTACTGTTTTCAGAGATACAGGCGGAGAATCAGGTACTGCCGCTGATCGGCGATCATTTTTCTGATCGTTTTCCCAATGAAAATTTTATGATATACGACAACGGACATAACGACTGCCTGATTCATGGAAAATGCCGCCCCTGGTTCATTCTGAGGGACACGGCTCCGGATGAGACGGGAAAAGACAATGTTTCGGACAGAGAACAGGAAATGCAGCAGCTCTGGAGAGGATTCTTCCGCAGTATTTCCATAGAGGAAAGAGAGAATCGCCGCCTTCAGATGCAGTTCTGGCCTCTGAAGTTTCGCAGATGGATGACAGAGGGAGAGGAAAACGTTTTCTAAAAGTGAAAAAATAGCGATCAAAAATTGTCTAATTTTGTCAATCTGTCAAAATGAAAATACAAATAATTCCGCTGAAAAATAAAAAAACTGCATAGTGTAATAAATTCAATTGCAATAATAGATATTTTGTACAAAAATTTGGTGTTTCACCTTAAGGACAAAATTGAAAGTATCCTTGACGATTTTAAAATCGTGTGCCATAATGTGGAAAAAATCAAGGAGAAACCGGATAACCGATATTTCCATTTTGAGGAGGGAACACCGATGTTGGAGAAGAAGATCCGACTGAATGCAGTGAGTGAGGTTACAGAGTTTGTCAGAGCCGCAGAAAAATGTAAATTTGATGTGGATATATTTTATAACAGAGTTGTGGTTGATGCAAAATCGATTATTGGCGTTATGAGTATGGATTTAACGAAGACGCTTACGGTGAAATACTCAAAAGAAGATTGCTTCCTTGAGACAATACTGAATAAATTTGAAGTAGCATAATGATAAAATACAGGTAATTCCGTCAGGAAGAGGCTTTTGGCACAAAGATGTGCGGGAGTCTCTTCCTGTTTTGTCATAGGGAAAATTCTGTGGGAGTCTGTTTTCGGACATGAATGTGTGTTATGATGATGAAAACAAAACGGCTTTCAGGTCCGGGAAAGAGTGATAATCATGGAACAGGAGCCCAGAATAAGAATTTCCGTCCGGAACCTGGTGGAATTTATACTGCGTTCCGGAGATATTGACAACCGCAGGGGCGGATATGCAGATAAGGAAGCAATGCAGGAGGGCAGCCGCATTCATCGGAAAATCCAGGGGAAAATGGGAAGCAATTATCAGGCAGAGGTGGTGCTTTCCATGGATATTCCGGGAGATGGATATACTCTGACCGTGGAGGGAAGAGCGGACGGCATTTTTCATGAAAACAGCGGCGCGAAACATAAAAAAACTGAATACACCGACCTGTCTTCCGGTGAAACAGGGGCAGAGGTCTATATTGACGAGATAAAGGGCATGTACCGTGACGTGCTGATGATGGAAAAACCGATGATGATCCATCTGGCACAGGCAAAGTGTTATGCGTATATTTATGCGAAGCAGAAAGAGCTGACAGCAGCAGGGGTACAGATGACGTACTGCAGTCTTGAGACAGAGGAAATCCGCCGGTTCCGGTTTTCATATCAGGTTGAGGAACTGGAAGCATGGTTTCTTGATCTGGCGGGAAAGTACCAGAAGTGGGCCAGACATCAGCTGGAGTGGAAACAGATCCGCCAGGCCTCCATTCATCAGCTGACCTTTCCCTTTGCGTGGAGAAAGGGGCAGAAAGAGGTGGCCTCATCTGTCTATCGGACGATACTGCGGAAAAAAAAGCTGTTTATTCAGGCACCCACGGGAACAGGGAAAACAATCTCGACCATCTTTCCGGCGGTCAAGGCGGTAGGAGAAGGGCTGGCAGAACAGATTTTTTATGCCACGGCAAAAACCATAACACGGACAGTTGCAGAGGAGACGTACGCAATTTTGCGTAACCGCGGCCTGAGAATGAAAACGGTCACACTGACTGCGAAGGAAAAGATCTGTTTCTGCGAAGAGGCAGAATGTAATCCCGATTACTGTCCTTATGCAAAGGGACATTATGACCGTGTCAATGATGCTGTATTTGAACTGATTACGGGCAGTGAAGTGTTTGACCGGAAAACAATCGAGGAACAGGCGGAAAAATGGCGTGTCTGTCCGTTTGAGCTGGGACTGGATACCGCACTCTGGGCAGATGGGGTGATCTGCGATTACAATTATATTTTTGATCCCCGTGCCCGGCTGAAACGTTTTTTCGGTGACGGCGTAAAAGGATCCTATCTTTTTCTGATTGATGAGGCACACAATCTGGTAGAACGGGGACGTGAGATGTTTTCGGCTTCTTTATATAAAGAAGACTTTCTGGCGCTGAAAAAGGAAGTGTCTCCGGTCAGCAGAAAGATGGCACGTGCCCTGAACAGGTGCAACACGTGGCTTCTGGAGAAAAAGCGGGAGTGTGAGCGAATTAAAATTCTGGAGAGCGTGGATACCTTTCCTGTGTATCTGATGAATCTGTGCGGGATCATGGAAGACTTTCTGGAAGATTCCGGAAATGCCGTTCTGAATCAGAAAATACTGGAGCTGTACTTTCAGGTGCGCCGTTTTCTCGATACGTGCGACAGGCTGAATGAGAATTATCTGACTTATACGGAACTGTGTGAGGACGGAAGATTCCTGATCCGCCTTTTCTGTGTGGACATATCTGAAAATCTGCAGGAATGTCTTGACAGGGGCAGGAGCACTGTATTCTTTTCAGCAACGTTTCTGCCGATCAGTTATTATAAGAGTCTGCTGAGTACAGAGAAGGATAATTATGCCATCTATGCCCGCTCTACCTTTGATCCGGGAAAGCAGATGGTTCTGATCGGGACGGATACCAGCAGCCGATATACCAACAGAACAGAAACAGAATACCGGAAAATGGCGGAATATGTGATACGGATCATACAGGCAAAGAGAGGAAATTATATGATTTTTTTCTCCTCCTACCGGATGATGGAGGAAGTGGCGGAACAGTTTATGATCCTGTGTGAAGAACAACAGGAACGGATAGAGATGATCTGTCAGACTTCCGGCATGAAAGAGCAGGAACGAGAGGAATTTCTGGCACAATTTGAAGAACCGCATCCCGACGGCATGGCGGGATTTTGTGTGATGGGCGGAATCTTCGGTGAAGGTATTGATTTGCGGGAAGATCGTCTGATCGGAGCTGTGGTTGTCGGTACAGGACTGCCGCAGGTATGTAATGAGCGTGAGCTTTTGAGATACTTTTATGACAGACGTGGAGAGGACGGGTTCTTTTATGCGTATCTCTGCCCGGGGATGAACAAGGTGCTGCAGTCGGCGGGCCGTGTGATCCGGACAGAGCAGGATGCGGGAATCATCCTGCTGCTGGATGAACGGTTTGCATCGGGAAGATACCGCCGGATGTTTCCTGCGGAATGGGAACAGGTGGCGTACTGTACCCTTGATACGGTGCTTGCGGGGGCGGAGTCTTTCTGGAAAAGGTGTTTGCCGGAAAGCCATAATTCCTGACAGTGATGACTTGTCATATGCCCACAGGTGTGTTAAAATTCGCGTAGAAATTGATCTGTTTGATACTATTACCATAAACAAAATGGCTGAAGCCGGGAGGTCCTAATGAGCAAAGTTAGAAGAGTATATGTGGAGAAGAAGGATGATTTTGCAGTTGCTGCGAAAGGCCTTGCACACGAGATCAGAAGCTACCTCGGAGTGAAAGGACTTGAAAAAGTCAGAGTGCTGATCCGTTATGACGTGGAACATATTTCTGATGAGGTGTTTGCAGATGCCTGCAGAACCGTATTTTCAGAGCCGCCTGTGGATGATCTTTATGAAGAAGAATTTCCGATGGCAGAAAATGAAAAAGCATTCGCGGTGGAGTTCCTTCCGGGGCAGTTTGACCAGAGGGCGGATTCTGCCGTTCAGTGTGTGAAATTTCTGAAGGAAGATGAGGAACCGATTATCCGTTCCGCAACGGTTTATGTCATTTCCGGAACGGTATCGGAAGAAGAATTTGCAGCTGTAAAGGCACACTGCATCAATCCGGTGGATTCCAGAGAGACAGGCTTTGTGAAGCCGGAGACACTGGTTACAGAGTTTGATGATCCGGCAGATGTGATTATTTTTGATGGCTTTACCCGGATGGAAGAAGCAGAGCTTCAGGAGCTGTACCGTTCCCTCAATCTGGCAATGACATTCAAAGATTTTCTTCACATCCAGAACTATTTTAAGAATGAAGAGAAGCGTGATCCATCCATGACGGAGGTGCGCGTGCTGGATACGTACTGGTCCGACCACTGCCGCCATACAACGTTTTCAACAGAGCTGAAGGATGTGACGTTTGAGGACGGATACTATAAAGAGCCGATCGTAAAAACGTATGAACAGTATCTTGCCGACCGGGAGGAGATTTTCAAAGGCCGTGATGACAAATTTGTCTGCCTGATGGATCTGGCTCTGATGGCTATGCGCAAGCTGAAAAAAGAAGGAAAGCTGCAGGACCAGGAGGAGTCGGACGAGATCAATGCCTGCAGTATCGTAGTGCCGGTGGAGATTGACGGAAAAACGGAAGAGTGGCTCGTAAACTTTAAAAACGAGACACACAATCATCCGACGGAGATAGAGCCCTTCGGAGGCGCTGCCACGTGTCTTGGCGGTGCGATCCGTGACCCGCTTTCCGGCCGTACCTACGTATATCAGGCAATGCGCGTGACCGGTGCTGCAGATCCGACGGTTTCTGTCAAAGAAACTCTGAAAGGAAAACTGCCGCAGAAGAAACTGGTGCGTGAGGCGGCTCACGGATACAGCTCCTACGGCAACCAGATTGGTCTGGCAACCGGTTACGTAAAAGAAATTTATCATCCCGACTACGTGGCAAAACGTATGGAGATCGGAGCTGTTATGGGTGCTGCGCCGAGAAGTGCCGTAATCCGCGAAAACTCTGACCCGGGAGATATCATCATTCTGCTTGGCGGAAGGACGGGACGCGACGGAATCGGCGGCGCAACGGGATCTTCCAAAGTGCATACGGAAGCTTCCATTGAAGTCTGCGGTGCCGAGGTACAGAAGGGTAATGCTCCGACAGAGCGTAAGATTCAGAGACTGTTCCGCCGCAGTGAGGTCAGCCGTCTGATCAAGAAATGTAATGACTTCGGAGCAGGCGGTGTATCCGTTGCTATCGGTGAGCTTGCGCCTGGTCTGCGGATCAATCTTGACCGGGTACCGAAAAAATATGCCGGTCTTGACGGAACGGAAATTGCCATCTCCGAATCTCAGGAGCGTATGGCAGTCGTTGTGGATCCGAAGGATGTCAGAGAATTTATGGGTTATGCTTCCGAAGAGAATCTTGAGGCAGTGGAAGTGGCGGTTGTTACGGAAGAACCGCGCCTTGTGCTGACCTGGAGAGAAAAAGAGGTTGTCAATATTTCCCGTGCGTTCCTGGACACAAACGGTGCACATCAGGAGACCACAGTTACTGTGGAGATGCCTTCGGAGAAAGAGAAGTATTTTGTGAGAAATGATGTGTCGGATGTCCGTCAGAAGTGGCTGGATACGCTGGCTGGATTAAACTGCTGTTCCCAGAAGGGGTTGGTTGAGATGTTTGACGGCTCCATCGGGGCAGGTTCCGTATTTATGCCTTTCGGCGGTAAATACCAGGCAACAGAGACGCAGGCCATGGTGGCAAAACTGCCGGTACTGGAAGGAAAGACAGATACAGTAACTATGATGAGTTATGGTTTTGATCCGTATCTCTCCAGCTGGAGTCCGTACCACGGCGCCGTTTATGCAGTTCTGGAGTCTGTTGCGAGAATCGTGGCTAACGGCGGAGATTACAGCAGAATCCGCTTTACATTCCAGGAGTACTTCCGCAGAATGACGGAGGACCCGAAGCGCTGGAGCCAGCCGTTTGCAGCACTGCTCGGTGCGTATGCGGCACAGCTTGGATTCGGGCTTCCTTCCATTGGAGGAAAAGACAGTATGTCCGGTACCTTCAATGAGATCGATGTACCGCCGACACTTGTATCCTTCGCAGTGGATATTGCAAGCGACAAGACCATTATTACACCGGAACTGAAGAAAGCAGGCAGCAAACTTGTGCTGCTGCAGATTGAGAAGGACGGCTATGACCTGCCGGTTTATGAGCAGATCATGGATCAGTACGCGAAATTCCATCAGGATATCAAAGCGGGAAATATTATTTCTGCTTATGCACTGGATGGAAACGGACTGGCAGCGGCAGTATCCAAGATGGCATTCGGAAACGGCCTTGGCCTGAAGATAGAGCACAATGTGGACGAGCGCGATCTGTTTACGGCAGGATTCGGAAATATTGTGGCAGAAGTGCCGGATGGATGCGTCGGAAAACTGGCGATCACATACACAGTGATCGGTGAAGTGACGAATAAGGGTACTTTTGAATACAGAGACGTTGTGATTCCGGTTGATGAGGCATACAAGGCATGGACTGGAACGCTGGAGCGTGTGTTTAAGACAGATTCCGGACTTCCCACCGTAGGCGGCGGCCTTGACCTTGACGGAAAACCGGTGGACGGACCGACTTCCTGGTTCTTTGCGCCGGATGACAGCGCAAAAACGGAGAATGGCTGCTACACGACGGACAGTATCTATATCTGCAGGAACAAAGTGGCAAGACCGCGCGTATTTATTCCGGTATTCCCCGGTACAAACTGCGAGTATGACAGCACCAGAGCATTTGAGCGTGCAGGTGCCGACGTGGATGTAAAAGTATTCCGCAACCTGACTGCACAGGATATCCGTGAATCCGTCGAGATCTTTGAAAAATCCATCAGTCAGGCGCAGATCATCATGTTCCCGGGCGGATTTTCAGCCGGTGATGAGCCCGATGGATCTGCGAAATTCTTTGCAACTGCATTCCAGAATGCAAAGATCAGAGAAGCAGTCATGAAGCTTCTGAATGAGCGTGACGGCCTTGCTCTGGGAATCTGCAACGGATTTCAGGCACTGATCAAGCTGGGGCTCGTTCCTTACGGTGAGATCACAGGCCAGACTCCGGATTCTCCGACACTGACTTACAACACAATCGGCCGTCATATTTCAAAGATGGTTTACACGAAAGTAGTCAGCAAAAAATCTCCGTGGTTATCCGGTGCGCAGGCCGGCGGTGTCTATGTCAACCCGGCATCCCACGGCGAGGGACGTTTCGTTGCCAACAAAGAATGGCTGCAGAAACTGTTTGCCAACGGTCAGGTTGCCACTCAGTACTGTGATCCGGACGGAACGATCTGCGCAGGTGACGAAGAGTGGAATGTGAACGGTTCCTATTTTGCAATTGAAGGAATTACCAGCCCTGACGGACGTGTACTTGGAAAGATGGCACATTCTGAACGCCGCGGTGATTCAGTGGCAATCAACATCTATGGCGAACAGGATCTGAAGATCTTTGAATCAGGAGTGGCATACTTCAAATAAGAAAATCACTTCTGCATGCAGGAAGTATTTCCTGTACGGGAACGGGTATAATTGATGAAAAAGAAAAAAATACAGACAGATAATGTAGAGCAGCTGATGGAAATCGTAAGAGCGATTCAGCGGGGAGAAGATCCTGAAAAAGCAGTGGAAGAAAAGAGAGCGGAGAGTCTGCGTGATGCGGACTCTCCGAAGCCGCATTCAGAGAAAACCGAAGGAAAAAATCTGACAGCGGAAACAGCTGATATCCGGGAAGAGGCTCCGGAAGAACGTGTGGCGGAAGAAAAATTGCCGGAAGAAAAACAACAGGATAAAGCACAGAAGCGAAAGACAAAAAAGAAAGAAAAATCTCTCAAAAAGAATCAGAAGCCGGAAAATGATGATTTTGATGATGATGAGTTTGAGCGGCTTCTGAACGAAGACGGAGAAGAAAACCCGAAGGACTGGCTTCCGGTTCGGCTGATTTCTGCGGGGGCAGCCGGAATTTCCGGACTTCTGAAGCGGACAGCGGAAGCGGCACAGAAGAAAAAAGACAGACCGGAAGCGCTGTCTGACACAGAGACGCCGGAAACGGATACTCCGGAAAAGCCGGAAGGATCAGACGGAACTGCAGAAGAGGAGATTTTGTCAGAAACGGAAGAGATGTCAGAACCGGAGATTTCGGAAGGATCAGGCAGTAAGGCAGAACCGGAGATGGCGGAAGAAGCGGAAGTGCCGAAAGGATCCGAAAGGACGGAAAGGGCAGCGGTACCGAACGGATCGGAAACACCTGAGACGCCGGAAACATCTGATATACCGGAAGAGCAGAGGAATGAATCAGATCCGGATCCGCTTTCAGATGATGGTTTGATTCGGCAGAAAGCTATCAGCAGACAGCGCGGCGGGCAGGACCGCAAGAGTATTAAAGCGTATATCGGTGATTTCCTTGATGAGCTTGGAGAGAAAGGAATTCATAAAAAAGAACTGCTTATGATTGGTGTCGGCGCATTTCTGATCCTTCTGATTCTTGTTGCAGTCATCAATTTCTTTGTAACCTCTTCTGAGCAGAAAAGAAAAGCGGAGAATGTGACGGCTGACCAGGGGCTGACAGTCACGGTGGAAGAAGAGCCGCAGTCGTGGTGTACATCCGGCGATGTGGCATTAAAATTCAGCACATCCCAGGGGAAAGTCACACAGGTGACAGTCAATGGTACCTCTTACCAGGCGGATGAACAGGGCATTGTGACGGTTCACGCAGACGACTGGCTGCTGGAAGCGGCCGTAACCACGGATGCGGGAGAGCTGAATGCCCGAATCGAGATTCCCATGATTGATTCTGTGGCGCCGGTGATTCATGCACAGCGGCAGGGAGATCAGATTGAACTGACTGCCGATGACGGAAGATCAGGTGTCAGAAAAATCTATTTTGCTGTCGTGTATGACAGCGATTACCTGCAGCTTCCGCAGTATCAGGAATACAGCGGGCCGATCCCGTTTGAGAGCAGTGCATGCTATTATTTTTATGCTGCCGATATGGCCGGAAATCACAGTGTGCCGATGGTTACTACGATGGAACAGGCGGAAGAAATTGTTCTCAGGGATACAGAGATTACAATGTCTCCCGGTGAAGTACAGTATCTGACGGCAGAGACAGTGCCGTCCGGGGCCCTTCTGTCCAACCTTCAGTATGAAAGTATGAATGAAGCCATTGTCACCGTTGACAGCAGCGGTGCTGTGACGGCGCTTCAGGAGGGGACAACAGCGGTCAGGATAACGGCTGACGGAGTAAATCAGATATCGTGTACCGTGAATGTTTCAAACAGCAGAACCGTGACAATCAGTGCGATCGGAGACTGCACCCTGGGGACGGATGAAGCGTTCAATACCACCACAAGTCTTCCGGCTTACGATGCAATGAACGGCCATTCCTACTTTTTCCGGAATGTGAAAGAGATCCTGGAAAAGGATGATGTTACATTTGCAAACATGGAAGGAACGCTGACGGAATCAACGACGAGAGAACAGAAGGAATACGCATTTAAAGGCGATCCTTCTTACACGGAGATTCTGGCAGAGGGTTCTGTTGAGGTGGTGACACTGGCTAACAATCACAGCAGTGATTACGGAGCCCAGAGTCTGGAAGATACAGAAAAATACCTGGCAGAGGCGGGGATTGATTATTGCATAAATGATACGATTGCAGTCAGAAATGTGAATGGAGTCCGTTGCGCTTTTATCGGTATCTATGCACTGCAGCAGAATGACAGCGAAACCAGAGTGCAGCAGACTATTGCGAAGGCAAAGAGCCAGGGCGCACAGCTGATTATTGTTGCCTTTCACTGGGGATCCGAGAAGGCATCACAGCCGGATGCCAACCAGCAGTCCCTTGCCCATCTTGCCATTGACAGCGGAGCAGATCTGGTTGTAGGCCATCATCCGCACGTACTGCAGGGAATAGAGAAATACAACGGAAAATACATAGCGTACAGTCTCGGTAATTTCTGTTTCGGGGGGAATTCCGCCCCGTCTGATATGGATACCATGATTTTCCGTCAGACGTTTACAATTACAGACGGGCAGACAGCCGATGACGACCGGGTTGAGATTATCCCATGCTCTGTTTCTTCGGCCTCCGGTTACAATAATTACCAGCCGACACCGGTACAGGGAAGTGAGGCGGAACGGATTATGAACCGGATAAATGAAGCAAGTGCAGTATATGGACTTACGTTTGAAGCTTCGGATGGTCTGTAAAAGGAGAGATTGTTATACTGCGGATACGAACGAAAAACTGAGTATATGAGACAGGAGAAGATGCGACAAAATGTTGCATCTTCTTTTCTTTTTCGGAAACGCAAAATAAGCCATATCCGATTCTAAAAATATGACACTATTTGTTTTAATATGTTGTAAAATGTATATAATTATGGTACTGTATGGAAACAGGGGCAGTATCAGCATCTATGCCTTGAAGTGTTGGAGGGGGAAAATCTATATGTCACGTCTTATCAAAATCAGAAATGTCTATTATCACATCCTGGAAGGAAATCCGTTCATATTTTCCGACGAGAGGATTAAGAAAAAGCTGCTTGATATTGTCCTTGAGATACAGAGATCAGAAGAGTGGACAATCTGTGCGTTTTGTATTATGGATGAAACTGCACATTTTGTGACAGAATCGGCCAGTATGGAATCCGTTCAGAACGGTATGCAGCGAATTGCCGATAGTTTTCTGAAGCGGTGTCCCCGGACGCTTCCGGGGTGGCAGGGGCTTCCGATGACACTGAGGATGGTCGGAACAGCTCTTCTGAAAACTGCACAGGAAGTGGCTTTCTGCTGCAGGAAGGTCCATCGTATCCCTCTGGAAGAGGGATACGTAGACAGGCTGGCTGATTACTGGTGGAGCAGCTATATCACGTATGCCGGGATATACGACTGGAGAATCGTGGATTGCCGCCGGTTTTCCGAGTATTATCTGTACGGTGAAAAATCTGCTCTCCTACAGTTACAGCATTTCCATGGAGAAATAGAATAACTGTATACATATAATAAAACGAAACAGAATCTGAAAAGTGATGAAAGAAATCCGATATTTTTCTTAATAATTTCGAAACATTATGACAATCAAAAAGAAAAGTGCTACAATGATCAAACCGGATGGGGAATACGGTGATACAGTGAAAGGAGACGGGGAGTATTATGAAACATAAAAAATTATTACTTGCAGCGTTGGCAGTAACGGGTGTTCTTGTACTGACGGCCTGTACTTCTTCTGATAAAAGCGGTACGAAGACGACAGAGGCGGGAAAGGCGAACGGCTCAGGAAGCGGTGATGAAAACCGGCAGGGAACGACTGCGCAGGATGTGGAAGGAACACAGGATATTACCGGAGTAACGGTTGGCGGAAGTACGGACGATTCTCCGGCGGGAGCAGCAGCCGGATCGGATACAGGGGAGAGCCAGTCAGCCGTAATTCAGGGGACGGTGGTGGAAGACGGAGGCCCGAAGGGTGATATCATTTCGGATGAAGATGCGGCATCAGCCGAAAATGACACAGAGGATCATGAGGACGCACCGGCAGGAGATGCGGAGGAAGGCTGGAGAGGCACATATATCGGCGACGATGAGACAGTTACTGTTTCAGCCGTTTCAGGCAACAGTATTTCTTTTACATTTACACAGTCCGGTATCTCAGGATCGGCAGCGGTTGACGGAGATCAGGCAGTATATAAGGGCGATGATCATTACGTGATTGTATTTGATCTGGAAGGCGATATCCTGGAGGTGTCTGTGACAAATGAAGAGGACTACGATGCATCAGAGTCACCGCTGATCGGTACGTATGTGAGAGAACAGTAAAAAAATCAGGAAAAACCATCGAAAAATTCAGCAAAAATACGATTGCACGGATAATATCAAAGTGATATGATAGGAACCGCTGAAAACAACAGCGTTCTTGAATCAAATAGTTGCAGCAACAATGGGGTAAGCGCGATAGAAAGATTGGTGGGGAGAAGCAGTATGAAAGTTGAGAAAATCAAAAACTGGTTCAAAAAACATCCATATGCGATAGCAGTATTTTATCTGATTTTTTATCTGAGCTGTTTTCACTGGCTGGAAAAGAATGTGGTTCCAAAGTACATTATTCACTGTAAACTGGATGAGATGATTCCTTTCTGCGAGGCGTTCATCATTCCGTATCTGTTCTGGTTTCCGTATGTGGCCGGATCCTTTATCTGGTTTAAGAGACGCGGCTGGCAGGATTATTCAAAACTTTGCCTGATGGTATTTTCCGGCCTGACAATCTGTCTGATTATTTACTACGTATTTCCGACGGGACTGAATCTGCGGCTGGCACAGAACCCACACGAGACAGGATTTCTCTACAATATTGTCAGAATGCTGCGGGCAATCGATACACCGACAAACGTCTGTCCGTCCATCCACGTAATGAATACGGTTATGATTTTCCAGGCGGTCTGCAGTCTCGACAACCTGAAGCACAGAAAGCTGACGATCGCAGTACATTTTGCCATCATGGTTCTGATCTGTGCATCCACAGTGCTCCTTGACCAGCATTCCGTGATCGATGTGGTATGCGGAGCAATGATGAGTTTTGTAATCCATGGTCTCGTATACAGAGTGGAATGGAAGGATGCTCTGGCACAGAGACGGTCGAATACAGAAGTCAGAAGAATTTCTTAAAAAAGTGCTTGACATTTGGGGAGTAACGGTATTATAATGACGAAGTGAGTTGCGGGGCAGCTCACTTGATATGGG
>JAXEBU010000184.1:0-23021 GCA_034093895.1 Candidatus Choladocola sp.
TCAGTGCGTGATCCCCGATCCTGTTCTGGAAGAAGAGCTGCTCTCGGAGCTTACCGTCCTGCAGCATGAAAAAAGAGGATCCCTGCTGACTGTGATTGTCAGAGGTACCAGTGATGAGATTCAGCAGAAAATCAGGGAAAAACAGCCTCTGTTCTCAGAGATACTGCCCCTGACTCTGGAAGAGATATTTATCAGTGAAACGGAGGTGGCAGGATATGATATCAAAAATCTCGTTTTTTAAGCTGACCAGGGATGAAATGAAAAAGCTGTCCTGGCTGACGGCGGTGCAGCTGCTTGTGTTCGGACTGCTGATACCTTTCCGTGTCCTCGTAGTGATGGCAGCCAGTGTTTCGGATGAGTATCTGCAGAAGAATCCGGAGGAGATTCTGCAGTCATTTTACAGAATTACAGGATTCGACTGTCCGGAAGTGACTTTCGTCATTCTCTGCGCCGGAATTCTGTGTGCACTCTGTGCTTTCGGCTACGTTCATTCTTCGGTAAAGCTTGATTTTTACCACAGTCTTGCCATCCGGCGGGAACGGCTGTTTGCGTCAAAGGCTGCCGGGAGTGCCATGACTTTTGCAGTGGCATATCTGAGCAGTCAGATTCTGTCTCTGCTGGTGGGAGCACTGTACGGTGTCACATCTGCAGGTGTCGTGCTGGAGGTGGCCGCAGCGTCACTGGAAGGAATCCTTGTCTTCCTGTGCAGCTATGCCGGCGCCCTGGTTGCCGTGATGCTGACGGGCAAGATGCTGACAACGGTTCTTGCCATCGGAGTATTCGGACTGTACGTCCCGATGATGGAGCTTATGGTGATTATGTTCCGTGAGGTATTTTTGCCCACGTTTCTCGGCAGTTCCGGGTGGAGAGGCAGAGAAACCCTGAGTTATTCTTCGCCCTGGGCCTTCTGCCTGCTGGGCTCAGACAACACCGGTATTTCAGGCTGTCAGGGGCTGACCGGCTGCTGGCCCGGTGCAGGCTATCTCTGTCAGATCGTTGCAATAACTGTAATCCTGATGCTGATTGCGGTGATTCTCTACAGAAAACGGAAAACGGAGTGTGCCGGAAATGCCCTTGCTTTTCGAAAACTGGAAGGAATTATTAAGATTCTTCTGGCTGTCCCGACAGCACTGCTGGCGGCTACGGCGGCTTATGAAGGGTTTTGCTCCATCGGGTGGGAACTTGTATTTCTCGTTTTCTTCGGTGCACTCGCCTGCGTGATTATGGAATTCATTTACCGGAACGATATTCGCCAGTCACTGCGCCACAAATGGCAGATCGCTGTGACGGTATGTGTATCTGCTCTGATATTTTGTGGATTCCGGTTTGATCTGTTCGGTTATAATTCATACCTGCCCCAGAAAGAGGAAGTGACCTCCATGGCAGTTGAACATTATTACGGTGATTTTATTTATATGATAGATGGAAAACCGGTGAAACTGTATGACTCAGGAGACTCCGTCAACATAAAGAAGATTCTGGATTATCTGGAGACGGAAAATTTTGATGAGCTTTACCAGCTTGCGGTAAATGGTGTGGAATCCTCACGACAGCAGGATCCATACGCAGACACCGTTTATGCAGCATTCAAATATACTACTGTAAACGGAAAAGAGATCTACCGAAATTACTGTGTGGACACGAAACTGTTCTGTGATGCGATGGATCAGATTTTGAAACAGCAGGAGGTTCGTGAAAAATATTTTCCGATTCTTGGCTGGGATGATTCCTATATTGATGGAATTTCAGGAATTTACTGCAATCTGCCATCCCTGTGGCTGTCGGACGAAGGGGAACTTCCGGGTCCGGAAGACAGTCGGACAGATGATGCGGATACAGAAGAATTTGCGGATGAGGAGTATGAAGATGCAGAATACGTTGATACCGATTCCTTCCTGTCACTGATGGTATCTGTTTCTGATATCGATCGCCTGCTGGAGGCTTACCGGCAGGATTTGCAGGAGATGTCTTTTTATGACTGCCTGTGGCCGACAGGAACATTGGGATTTGATCGGAGAATTCAGGGAGATTTTACCATGCAGACCAGCTATGAGTTCTATCCGCTCAGCCCTGCATTTACCCGCACACTTCAGCTTTTGAAGGAGATCGGGATACCGCGGCAGAGCAAGGGATGAATTCAAGTCAAATAAATTTTACAGAAAAATTGTCGTTACAGATTATTTAAAAAGGATTTCTGATATCCGGGTGTACACATTTCGGTGAACAGCGGATACAGAAATCCTTTTCTGTTCCGGAGAATGTTCTGCGGGCCTGCATATCCGCCTGCAGATGAATATCAGTAAAGGGGATTGTCAATATCCGCTTGACTGTGAAAATAAAGTATACTAAGATTTATGCAGTCCCGGCTGTGCAGTTTTGGCAGCCGGAAAAATTGATACTGTTTACAGCAGAAAAGAGGCGTTACATTGTTTGGAGAGTGCCACGCGCATATATTTATGGACGGAAAGAACTACAGGAAGGCGGTGGAGCTGCACAGAAACGGTGTGCAGGATGAGGATATCCGGCAGAAATTCAGCCGGTATGCGGAAAAAGGGATTACCTTCATCCGTGACGGCGGAGATGTTCTCGGCGTATCAAAGAGAGCCGTGGAGATTGCGCCGGAATACGGGATTACGTACCGTACGCCCGTTTTTGCCATCCACCGCAAACATCATTACGGAGGAATTGTCGGTTACGGCTATGAAAACCGGAAAGAGTATTATAGCCTTGTGAAAAAAGCCCGGGAAGAGGGCAGCGATTTTATCAAGCTGATGTTTTCAGGAATTATGGATTTTAATCACGGAGGTGAAGTCACGGAAGAGCCGCTGCCGGCTGCGGAGATCCGGGAACTGATCCATATCGCCCATGAAGAAGGATTTGCCGTAATGGCTCATGTCAACGGAGCACGGGCAGTTCAGGCTGCAGTGGAAGGCGGGGTTGATTCTGTAGAACACGGCAACTTTGTGGACGAGGAGTGTCTGCACGCACTGTCTGAGAGTCGGGCTGTATGGATTCCCACCTATGTTACCATAACCAATATGATCGGCAATGGCCGGTTTGATGACGAGGTACTGTACCGTCTGCGGGAAAGGCAGGGAGATATGATCCGCAGAGGATTTGAGCTGGGCGTCTGCATCGGTCTCGGAAGTGATGCGGGAGCCTACTGTGTTCCCCACGGTCAGGGACTGATCGATGAGTATCATGAGTTTTGCCGTCTGACATCAGAGCTGATGACGGTAAAGGAACTGGATGACAGACTGGAGCAGGCAGAAAACAGGATCCGGGACACGTTTTGTGTATCGTAACACATATCATAACATGCCGGAATTCCGGCAGGAAAGGACACAGAAGATGGAATGGCGGACACTTTTATCACCGGAGCGTTCACGCTCCCTGGCAACGCGCTCCCCGGGAGGCAGAGATCTGAGAAGTGAATTTGAAAAAGATTATCACAGAATTATCGGCAGTGCTTCTTTTCGCCGCCTGCAGGACAAAACCCAGGTGTTTCCGCTGGATCAGAGCGACTTTATCCGGACACGGCTGACCCACTCTCTGGAAGTATCTTCCATTGCAAAATCTCTTGGCCAGAATATTTCTCAGGATATCCTGCAGAACGGGAGAGACCCTCAGTTTGACTGGCAGATGAAGGAGGATGCCTGCAATATTCTTCTGTGTGCCGGGCTGATTCATGATATCGGGAACCCGCCTTTCGGTCATTTCGGGGAGTCGGCGATCCGGGAATGGTTTACCTGGAATCTGCCGAAACTGAAGTATAAGGGCAATCCTGTGACGAAGCTGCTTTCCAAACAGATGCTGGCCGATTTTTATAATTTCGAGGGAAATGCCCAGGCGCTTCGGCTGCTGTCAAAGCTGCATTTTCTGGTGGATGAAAACGGAATGAATCTGACGTACGGGCTACTGAGCACAATTATAAAATATCCTGTTCCGTCTACCGCCATCAATCCACACAGCGGTGATATCAGGGAGAAAAAAATGGGTTACTTTCTGGCGGAGCAGGATCTGTATGAGAAAATCACCGCAGCTACGGGAACCGGCGGGCTGCGCCATCCGCTGACGTTTATTCTGGAGGCTGCCGATGATATTGCGTATAAGACGGCAGATATTGAGGATGCATTTAAAAAGGGATGCATATCTTATTCCGTCCTTCTGAAAGAACTGGAACAGTATGAGGAGAAGGCGCCGCAGAGAGAAAAGGATTACTTCAATCCGGCCCGTATTCTGCGGGAAAAATATGCTGCAGCAGAAAAAAGACATGTCAGTGACAAGGAAGAGTTTGCCGTACAGAATTTTCTCGTGCGCGTGCAGGGCTTCCTGATTTCCTGCGCAACGTATGGCTTTCTGAACAATTACCGGCAGATCATGGAGGGAAGCTATCATTATGACCTGTTTGAATTTACGTATGCCAGAGGGCTGATGAAGCTTCTGGGGGATGTGGCGTACCGTCATGCCTTTGTCTCAAATCCGATTTACAAGCTGGAAATTGCTGCCGATACGGTGCTGAATTCCCATCTTGACCGGTTTGTTTCGGCTGCGCTGTATTATGATACAGAGGTCCCTCAGCGGGATGTGGAGGAAAAACTGATGTCTCTGATTTCAGAGAATTACAAACAGGCGTACCATGCGTATTCTTCCGGAAAAAGTGAGGAAGAGCGGCTGTATCTGCGTCTGCTGCTGGTGACGGATTACGTCTGCGGCATGACCGACAGCTACGCAAAACGGCTGTACCAGGAGCTGAACGGGATCATCTGAATCATTACGAAATTATTAAGAATAGGCTTCAAAACTGTAATTATCAGTATGTGACTTGCAGAACTCGCAAATGCGTGGTATTATTGACAATAATGGTATTGTTTCAATACCACTTTTTGTCTGTTTTGTTGCAGAAGGGTAGACAAAACAGAAAAAACTCCGAAACGGTACGGTGTGCCGGTTCAGGGGAGAAATAAGAATGGAGGGTGTGACATGTTGAACAGAAGAAAAAGAAATCTGATATTCGCTCTGACGCTGTCACTGACTATAATGAGCCTTGCGACGGGATGCAGCGCTCTGAAAAAGGAACCGAAGGAAACGGAGACAGAGACACAGTCAGAGACCGAAACACAGTCAGAGACCGAGACTGAAACAGAAACGGAAATCCAGTCAGATATTGCGTTTACATCGCAGGATAAGAGTATCCGCATTACCCTTCCGGACAGTACATGGAAGGTGACACAGGATGCGGATGAGATGCGCGTATTCTCTTCCGGTTCTGAGGCTATGATTAATATCGTTCATGCAGCCAATGCGGAGGAGATGAAGAAGATATCCGTCTCCAAATCGGAGGAGGAGCTGAAGGAGAGTCTGACAAAGCAGTATTCCGATGCCAATGCCTTTGAGGTGGTGGATTTTGAGGAGCTGGGTTCCACAACACTGAAAACGTATGAATATGTGGTGAAATACAATACCACCAGTATGTGGGCATACCAGATTACCTATGGCATTATTGCCACGGATCAGGCGTATGTGATTTCAGGTACGGTGACGGATGACAATAAGGTTTTGATGGAAGCAGTGAAAAAGTCTGTGGAGAGCTTTACAGTACTGACGAATTCCGCCTTTAATGCCATGCCGGGCACTGTTGTGAACAAGAAAGAGTCGGAATCCCAGACAGAGAGCGAGAAGAATGCAGACGCAGAGCTGAAGAGCCTGACCGATTATGGTACCAGTGCTACTCTTTATGCTTCCGATAATGTAAACATCCGTTTCCAGCCGAGTACGGAGTCGGATGTGATCGGATCTCTGAATACAGGAGATCAGGTGACCGTTGTGGGAGAGACTTCCCAGTGGTTTAAGGTAAATGTAAACGGAAATGTGGGATATATCAGCAAACAGTTCCTTGTGAATACGCCACCTTCCCAGTCGGAGACATCCCAGAGCACAGAGGCTCAGGTATCGGATTCCACAAAGATCAGCGCAGAGATGAACAGCTATGTGGATTACGGTACTGGATATACGTACTATACGACTTCGGATGTCAATCTGCGTTCACAGCCGGGGACAGACAGCAGCGTGGTGGACGGCCTCGGAAGCGGATCTGCCGTTACTGTCATAGGTGAGACAGATAACTGGTTCGTCGTATCCGTGAACGGAACAAAGGGTTATATTTCCAAATCCCACATCAGTTCCAGTGAACCGGGCACTTCCACAGGCGGGAATGATAATTCCGGCGGTGATTCCGGAAGCAGTACGGGAGGAAGCAGCACATCCAATACGGGAGCAGTCAGCGGAACGATTGTGAGTGCATCCCCGAACACGATTACGATTCAGGCGGATGACGGCAATACATATACGATTGATTATACGGATGCATCGCTGAGCACCTCAGAAGGCATTCAGAACGGGCTGTATATTACCGCCACCATCGATTATTCCAATACGACTCCCAGCGGAAACCTGTACGCAACCAGCGTTTCCGGTCATTGAGTCTGAACTGAAACAACAGAATAATATACTTTCATGGAAAGTGACAGAGGCTGTTGCAGAATAAGTAGAAAGGAATACAGAAATTCCTGAGAACTGTTCGGCAACAGCTTCTTTTTTTCTGAAAATCAGAAAGATTCGTGATACTTCCGGAGTTTTGCACCGAAATCCGGCTGCGCTGCATCTAATAGGTGTAAAGGATATGTGAGAAGGCCTGAATCACAACTGAAACAGCCGCATTTTTGCGGCACTGGAGGAAGAAAATGCATATTTTGGTAAAAAAAGCACAGAAGGGAGATCCGGAATCGTTTGTTCAGCTGATTGAATCATGTAAGAACAGTATGTATAAGGTTGCAAGAGGTTATTTTGACTGTGAAGATGATGTGGCGGATGCCATGGCAGAGACGGTGGCTCTGGCCTGGGAACATCTGGGTGAGCTGAAAAAAGCAGAGTATTTCAAAACGTGGCTGATCCGGATTCTGATCAATACATGCAACAGGATGGTACGGAACCGGAAAAAATGTGAGGTGACTGAGCTGGTTCCGGAACTGCAGTATCTGGACAACCGGTTTTCCGATGTGGAATTCCGGGAGATGCTGTCTTCTTTTCCGGAGGACTGCCGCATGATCCTGCTGCTGTACTATGGTGAACAGTTTCATACAAGAGAGATTGCGGAAATTCTGGGAATGAAAGAAAACACAGTGAAGAGCAAACTGAGAAGAACACGGGGAACACTGCGGGAGAGTATTCTCTGCAGTTTTTGAGATCAGGAGGACAGGATAATATGAAACAGTATTCAGAAGAAGAGCTGAGAAAAGTTCTGGGGAAGGAGCTGCAGACATCCGGAGAAGCAGACGCACGTCTGGAGCAGGTATACAGAAAAATCCGATCGGGAGAGATTAAGAAAAGACCGCATCATGACAGATGGTACCGGGCCGCGGGAGCTGCAGCCGCAGTCGTTGCAGCAGGCGTTTTCTGCGTAAGCAATCCGGCTATTGCAGCCAGGCTTCCGCTTATCGGTCATATTTTTGAGGAAGTCGGAGATCAGGCGGCGTATCCGGGAGATTACGGACAGGTGGCAATGCCGCTTTCCACGGAATGTGAAACGGAAGCTGCTGTGGCAAAAACAGAGTCTTCGCCTTATATAAAGGTATCAGATGGCATGACGGTGACACTTTCGGAGATTTACTGCAATGAGGTGGCACTGTATCTGTCCATGGAGCTGAAAGCGGATGAGCCGTTTGAAAATTATGCGGCGGAAAAAGACGGTTCACCGATTCTCTGTCTGAACGGAAGCGCAAAATTCAGTTTCAATGAGCAGGAGACGGATCTGTTCGGATATCTGTCAGGAAAACTTGTGGACGAAAACACTTATATCGGACTGTATCGTCTGGATCTGCGGGAGGCAAAGACAGACATAGCCGATTATGTGGCTGCGGTGGAAGAGCAGAAGGAGCAGGAAGAGAAAGTAACGGATAATATGAAGCTTTACGATGAACTGGTGAAAGAAGTTGCACTTCCGGAAAATTTTGAGGTACAGATTCAGATCGACCGCATTGTGGGTGATCTGAATAATCCGGTATCGATCTATGAAGCTGCAGGTGTGGAGCAGCCTTCAGAGGAGAGACTGGAGGCCATGTCAGATGAAGAGTGGAATGCATATATGAAAGATCTTGAAAGCCGCGTTCCGGAGTATTTCCAGTATCCCAGCGTGTATACAAACTACTGGTATGACGGGCCTTTTGCGTATGACCTTCAGGTACAGGTGGATCATGAACGGACTGTGACGGTGCCGGTGGATGAGGGTTCAGAAGGAGGATACTACGTGGCTTCCGTGACCAGAACGCCCTTTGAGCTGTATGTCGATGAGGTCGGACTTGGAGAGGGAGACGGTGTTCTCCAGGTGCTGGACGCAGACGGGAAACTGCTGGAGACGGGAATGAACGGCGGATCTCTCGACACGCTCCGCGTGGATGGCCGCGATCTGTCAAAGATTGATCTTTACAGTATTCCCTTTGAACAATGGGAAACATGCGTCAAGGGCGATTATTTTGATACGCATGAAACGGATGAGAACGGAAAAACGCTGAAAGAGCTTCTGGATACGTACTGTACGTATCACAGAGAAGTGGTGATCGACAGTGAAATAGATAATTGACATTTTTTTCATCCATGCTATGATAAAAAAGATGAATATCGGGACATGAATGTCTGCTGCAAGGTCTCTCATCAGATGGTGGGAGACCTTGTTGTGACGGCAGAAAAGAAATGGAAGCAGCCGGCTGAAGGATAAGAAGAAAATGGAGGAGTACAATGAGAGATTTACAGATTGACAGTCTGATTCTGGACGTAGACGGTACGCTCTGGGATTCTACAGGAATTGTGGCCGGAGCGTGGACACAGGCTCTTTTGGACAGTGGGTGTAAGGGGATTACCGTGACACCGCAGCTGTTGAAGTCACTGTTTGGGAAGACGATGGATGTGATTGCGGATCATCTCGTTCCGAACCTCCCGAAAGAGGAGCGGAAGCGGCTGATGGATAATTGCTGCGTGTATGAGCATCAGGCTCTGGAAGCAGATGAATGCAGAATCTGTTATTCCGGTGTCTGTGAGACGATACAGAAGCTCTCAGAAGCTGTGCCCGTATGTATCGTCAGCAACTGTCAGAGCGGCTACATCGAGCTGTTTCTGGAGAAGACGGGACTTGGTCCTTACATCACGGACACAGAATGTTTTGGAAATACGGGGAAAAACAAGGGAGAGAATATCAGGCTGGTTGCTGAGCGGAACCATTTCAGGGCGCCTGTCTATGTCGGTGATACGCAGGGAGACGCAGAAGCATCGGCGGAAGCAGGGATTCCCTTTGTTTTTGCTTCTTATGGATTCGGTCATCCGGAGCGTGCGGATGTGGTAATTGAGACGTTTGAGGATCTTCTGAAGCTGATCGGAAGATGAGTGTGTTCATGGAGGAAAAGAGATGAAGAGAATTCTTTGGATGGTACTGATGAACCTGTGGTATGTGCCCTATGGATTGGTACGGCTTTTGCGTGTGGCGGCTCATCCGGAACGGTATTCACTGGAAGAACGGTTTGCACTGATCAAACAGATTGATAACAGGGCGGTGAAGGGCGGCAGAGTGGTGATCGAAGGACACGGACTGGATAATCTTCCGGAGCAGAACGGATTTATTCTGTATCCGAATCATCAGGGAATGTTTGATGTACTTGCAATTATTCAGCTGATGGACCGGCCTGTTTCGGTGGTAATGAAAAAGGAACTGGCAAATATTCCCTTCCTGAAACAGGTATTTGCCTGCCTGGGTGCTCTTTCCATTGACCGCTCCGATGCACGGCAGGGAATGAAAGTGATCCTGCAGATGGCAGAGGAAGTGAAACAGGGACGGAATTATCTGATTTTTGCTGAGGGAACGAGGAGCAGAAACGGCAATCAGCTGCTGGATTTTAAGGGCGGAAGTTTCAAGAGCGCAATGAAAGCGAAATGTCCTGTGGTTCCGGTGGCGCTTATTGATTCCTATAAGGCCTTCGATACGGGATCTGTTGCGAAACAGACGGTTCAGGTTCATTTTCTGGAGCCGATACCGTATGAAGAATATCAGGGAATGAAAACGGTGGAACTGGCAGCTGAGGTGAAAGCAAGAATTGAGACAAAGATCGCAGAAGCCGAAGGAAAAACGGTGCAGGAAGAGCATGCATAAATAAGATGCATAAACAGGAATGAAACGGAGACAATAATGCCTGAGATACGGTGTCTGTCTCCGTTTTTTCTGTCTGACGGAAGCGGAAAGGATGGATGAGAGGCGCAGCAAGGAGGAGTGATTATGGCAGTAAATCAGATGACGGGAGTGCAGAGTATTGAATTTCAGGATCCGCCCCGGATTATCAGCAGTGCGTCGGTGGCTGGCCCGAAGGAAGGAGAGGGCCCCCTGGGAGAGTGGTTTGATCTTGTGACACCGGACAGTCAGCTGGGGGAGCAGACGTGGGAAGAAGCGGAGAGTACCATGCAGCAGGAAGCACTGCAGACGGCAGTCGGAAAGGCAGGTCTGAATGCAAAACAGATCCGGTACGTATTCGGCGGGGACCTTCTGGCCCAGACGATAGCTACTTCTTTCGGGAACAGTGATACGAGTATTCCGCTGTTCGGACTCTATGGTGCCTGTTCCACCTGCGGTGAGTCAATTGCACTTGCGGCCATGACGGTGGCAGGGGGATATGCGGATTATGCGGCAGCACTGACCTCCAGCCATTTCGGGAGCGCGGAAAAGGAGTTCCGGTTTCCCCTGGGATACGGGAATCAGCGTCCCCTTTCGGCTTCCTGGACGGTCACCGGAAGCGGTGCCTTTATACTGTCCGCCCAGGGCGGGCACGTTAAGGTGAGCGGTGTGACACCTGGCAAAATCGTGGATATGGGAATCAGGGACAATATGAATATGGGTGCCTGCATGGCTCCGGCTGCCTGTGATACCATTTATCAGAATCTGATGGATTTTAACCGGCAGCCACAGGATTATGACCGGATTATCACGGGGGATCTGGGCAGTGTGGGAAAAACGATACTGATTGATCTCCTGCGGGACAGGGGCTTTGACATTTCACGGCAGCATATGGACTGCGGAATCGAAATTTACGATGCCGGGAAGCAGGATACCCACGCAGGGGGAAGCGGCTGCGGCTGTGCTGCCGTTGTCCTTGCTGCCATGGTTTTGCCGCAGCTTCGGAAGGGAACCTGGAAACGAGTTCTGTTTGTTCCTACGGGAGCGCTGCTCTCAAAAGTAAGTTTTAATGAGGGACAGACCATTCCCGGAATCGCCCATGGGGTAGTGCTGGAACACATACAATAAGAAATTGTACAGGAGGTCATTATGGATTATATCAATGCATTCTGGGTAGGAGGCCTGATCTGTGCCCTTGTTCAGATTCTTCTGGAAAAAACAAAACTTCTGCCGGGCCGTGTTATGGTAATTCTTGTATGTCTCGGTGCTGTGCTGGGGGCGGTGGGGATCTACCAGCCGCTGATTGATTTTGCGGGAGCAGGAGCATCGGTACCGCTGCTCGGTTTCGGGAATACGCTGTGGAAGGGAGTCAGGGAAGCTGTGGATCAGAATGGCGTGCTCGGCCTGTTTATGGGCGGTTTTAAGGCCAGTGCAGTCGGCATAAGCACTGCTCTCATTTTTTCATATCTGGCCAGCTGGCTGTTTGAGCCGAAGATGAAGGATGAATAGATCCGTAAAATTCAGGAAAATTGGTGAAAATGGGAATGCAAAAGGAAATAAGTTGCAGACATTCCCGTTCTGGTATGGTAAATTTAAAATATCATGGAAGAAGCGGTTCTGACTAATCGGCGAAGCGGATTGTGAATATCCGTCTGACGAAACCGGAGGGGGAAAGATATGGAAGCTGCAAAAAGAAAGAAGAACGAAAGAGAAAAATACCGTGACCGGATCAGAGGAAGCCTGCTTGGCGGTGCTGTCGGAGATGCGCTAGTCGTTGATGAATCAGGCGGAACTGCTGGCTTCCAATGACAGGCCGGATGAGGAAAATATCCGGAAGCTGGGGGAAATCATTCTGGAGATGGCCGATGACCTCTGCTACGGCTGCCTTATGAGCGAGTACGACAGTTACTGCGATCCGGTCTGGGAGAGCAAATACGTCACAGGAAAATATATAAGACAGAAGTAAGGTACATAGTATGGAGAAAATGAGATATTATGACAGACTGGCAGCAGCCCGGATACGCGGTATGGCAGTCCGTACAGGTAAGGCAGTATTTGATGATGAAATACTTTTGAGGAAAGAATTGTCAGAACTGACGCAGCAGGAGACGGAGAGAATACTTGAGGCGGGAAAACAGGCAGGGGAAAAGCTGTATGCTTTTAAAAGCAGCCACAGTGAACTTCCCAGAGTAAAAAGAGTACTGGGATTTCTGAAATCTCTGCAGTTTGAAAGCCTGCTGGATGTGGGAAGCGGGAGAGGAGTATTTCTGTTTCCGTTTCTGGAGGAGTTTCCCTGGGTTCAGGTAACCTCGCTTGATCTTCTTCCGCACCGGGTGGAAGTGCTGCAGGATCTGACAAGGGGAGGAATTACAAGGCTGCAGGCACTGGAAGGCGATATCTGTACAACGGCGTTCCCGGAGAAATCGGTGGATGTGGTGACCATGCTGGAAGTGCTGGAGCATATTCCGGATGTGGAAAAGGCGGTTGCATCAGCAGTCCGGATTGCAGGAAAGCATGTGGTGGTGACGGTCCCTTCCAAAGAAGACAATAATCCGGAACACATTCACCTGCTGACGAAGGAGGTACTGACGGAGCTGTTCGAAGGGGCAGGCTGCCGCAGACTCAGGTTTGACGGTGTGAACGGACATCTGTTTCTTGTGGCCACAGTGTAAGGAGGTATGGGATGAACGGAAAATCTGATATAAAAAAATATCCCAGGACACCACACCTGGAAGGCTCCAGGCTGCAGCCGGGCGACGAGGATCTCTCTCAGATCCGCTTTTCGGATATTGCAGGGAAGCATCTTGTGGTGGAGGAAAAATGCGACGGCGCAAATTCAGCCATATCTTTTGGCGAAGCAGGAGAACTGCTGCTGCAGAGCCGGGGGCATTATCTGACCGGAGGCTACAGAGAGCGCCATTATAATCTGATGAAACAGTGGGCAAGTGTGCATCGCGATATATTTTACCGTGTTCTGGGGAAAAGATACATCATGTACGGAGAATGGATGTATGCGAAACATACGGTGTTCTATGACGCACTGCCCCACTATTTTCTGGAGTTTGATATTTTTGACCGGGAGCAGGAAATCTTTCTCGACACGCCATCCAGAAGAAAGCTGACAGAGCAGATGCCTGTGGTGTCTGTTCCGGTACTGGGGGAGGGAGAATTTAAAAGCAGGGAGACACTGCTTTCGCTCCTTGGAGCGTCCCGTTATATCCGTCCGGGTCATATGGAACGTCTGAAAAAAATATCAGAAGAAATGGGACTGGATGCAGAACGCCAGTGCCGGGATACGGAACCCTCAGGCATGATGGAGGGGCTGTACCTGAAAATAGAAGAGGGAGGACAGGTGGCCGCAAGGCTGAAGTACGTCAGGGCATCTTTTCTGCAGTGCGTGGATTTTTCGGAAACGCACTGGCTGGATCGGCCTATTGTGCCGAATCAGCTGGCGGTACCCACAGAAACTCTGTTTGAATGCAGAAGCTGAGAAGCAGTCTGCGTCCGTGGGAAAGAAGCGACGTCAGGCTCATTTGCCGGGTAACTCATAAAATGACAGAAGTACCAAAAGAAATCTGAGACGGGAGGACAGATGATGAGAAAACCACAGGAAATTCTGCAGCTGGTTCCGAAACAGCCGGACTGGCGTATTGACTGGTCTGCGGCAGAACAGTCTGCACTGGCTCCGTATATTGACAGTATGCGAAAGACACAGCAGAACCCTGTGTGGCACGGGGAGGGGGATGTGTGGATTCATACCAGGATGGTCTGCGAGGAACTGGCAGCACGGACAGAATTCCGGAATCTGGAGCGGCGGAAACAGGAGGAAGTATTCCTTGCGGCACTGCTTCACGACATCGGGAAAATTCCCTGTACCCGTCTGGAGGACGGCAGATGGACATCACCGAATCATACTGCGGTGGGGGCACGGATGGCACGGGAATTTTTATGGAAAGAATACGGATTCTGCGGAACAGAAGAACTGCAGCAGTTCCGGGAAACGGTATGTACGCTGATTCGTTACCATTCTGTTCCGCCTCATATTCTGGATCAGAAGCGGCCGGAGCATCGGCTGATCCGGATAGCCGCATCTGCAGAACTGGTGCCGGATTTTTCTCTGGAACTGCTCTGCCTGCTGGTAAAGGCAGACATGTGCGGGCGCTGCAGCACCACACTGTCCGAGTCACTGGAACGGCTGGAGCTGTGTACGGCTCTGGCAGAAGAAGCAGGCTGCATGTGCAGTCCGCTGCGCTTCCCGGATGTATATTCAGAATATGCATATCTGTCGGGACGCAATATTTTTCCCGGACAGCAACTGTTTGATGATACCTGGGGAGAGGTGATTGTGATGGCGGGACTTCCGGGAACGGGAAAGGATACGTGGATTTCGGAACATTACAGAGAATATCCGATGATTTCCCTCGATGAACTGCGCAGAGAGATGAAAATATCACCGGCAAAGCCTCAGGGTGCAGTGGTGAATGCGGCCCGGGAACTGGCAAAGGAATACCTTCGCAGAAAGGAGCCTTTTATCTGGAATGCCACCAGTCTTACGCCGATGATCCGGGAACGGCAGATACAGCTGTTTGCAGGTTATCATGCATCTGTGAAGATCGTATATCTGGAAACGGAGTGGGAAGAACAGATGCGCCGCAACGGAAACAGGAAAGAAACGGTGCCGGAGCAGGTGATCGAAGAAATGCTGGGCAGCCTGGTGCTGCCGGAGCGTTTTGAGGCACACCGTATTGAGTGGCACTGCGTATGAGACAGTACAGATTTGGGAGAGTGTGAAGGTGCGGGAGATACAGGGAAAAAGGAAGCTGAGACAGATCATTCCGGCGGATGCGGAGCAGACTGTTCTGAGCCGGTATCTGAGAAAACAGCTGGGCTTTACGAAAGCCCAGATCAGCAGCATGAAATTCCGGGAAAACGGCATTCTGGTAAATGGGAAAAGAGCCAGAATCAATACGGTATTACAGAGTGGTGATGTGCTGGAACTTCTGCTGGAACGGGAAACAGAATCAGCCGGTCATGTGGTACCGGTTCATATACCGCTGCAGATTCTGTATGAGGACGAGGACGTGATCGCCGTGTGGAAAGAGGCAGGGCTGGTGGTGCATCCCGCTCACGGCCATTACAGCGATACACTGTCAAACCGTGTCCGGGGCTATTGTCAGGAAAAAGGCATGGAGATGACCGTCCGCAGCATCGGACGTCTGGACAAGGATACCAGCGGTATTGTGATTTTTGCAAAGAATCAGACGGCAGCCGCCAGACTGTGGCAGCAGAAGGAAAACGGCAGCTTCCGGAAAGAATATCTGGCAGTCTGTGAATGCTCTTGCGGGCAGGAGAACAGTTCCTGGATTTCCCGGTGGCATACGATTGATACACCCATCGGAAAAATAGAAGGAGAACTAATGAAAATGTGCATCAGCAGCACAGGACGGCCTGCGGTAACCCATTACAGACTGATGTCCCGGACAGAAGCCGCCGCCTTTATGAAAGAACACGGCGTTTCGCTCCTTCTTCCGGAAAAACTGTCACTGGCCCAGGTACACATAGAGACCGGAAGAACCCACCAGATCCGGGTACATATGGCATCTGTCGGTTACCCGCTGGCAGGAGATCCCCTCTACGGAAACGGCGCGGAAGGCCAGACAGAGACAAAACTCTGCGCCTGGAAAGCAGAACTGCTGCAGCCCTTTACCGGACAGAGAATACAGATAGAAAAAATACCGGAAAATTTCTCTGTATAGCCATTTGTCATTTTAGTACAAACAGCCGTCCGGGTCTGAGCGCCTAACGTGTGAACATATCGTCAGGATATCTCTTTGCCATTATAGCAGGAACAGCCGTCCGGATCTGAGAGTCCGACATGTGGACATATCATCCGTGTAGCCATTTGTCATTTGAGCATGAACAGCCGTCCGGGTCTGTGTGTCCGACGTGTGAACATATCGTCCGGATATCTCTTTGTCATTATAGCATGAACAGCCGTCCGGATCTGTGTGTCCGACGTGTCTGCCATCGGAACGGACAGTATCGCGATCTGTCAGTACGGAAAGGACGGGTAACGTCCTGCACCGGCTGACAGATGCGAGGACTGTCCGGGACGGAGGCAGCACACGCGGATATACAGACCCGGACGGCGTCCTCATAACCACACAGACCCGGACGGCGTCCTCATAATAAAAGAAAAAGCTTGACTTCCCGTGTGATAATATGGTACACTAAACGGGCGTATGGAAGCAGGCTTTTTTTTTGTGCCTAAAACAAAAAACGGCAGTCCACGCTGCTGACACAAACTAAACAAGGAGAGCGAGGTGGAAGTTGTGCGTGTAAGAATCACATTGGCATGTACAGAATGTAAACAGCGTAATTACAACATGACGAAGGATAAAAAGACCCATCCTGACAGAATGGAAACGAAGAAATATTGTCGTTTCTGCAGAACACACACATTACACAAGGAAACGAAATAATCGGTAGATTCGTGCAAAGGAAGTGAAGGTATGGCAAAAGCAGAGAAAAAAGAAAAAAGCGCTGTAAAAAACTGGTTTGACGGGATGAAGGCTGAGTTCAGAAAGATCATTTGGCCGGATCAGAAGTCACTGGTGAAACAGACCGGCGCCGTTGTTGCCGTTTCTATCGTACTTGGAATGATGATTGCTGTTATGGATTTTATTTTCCAGTACGGCATCGATATTCTGGTGAACATCAGTTTCTAAATGAAATGAGGGCAAAGGTGATTGTATGGCAGGAGCTAACTGGTATGTAGTTCATACTTATTCAGGGTATGAAAACAAAGTGAAGGCCAACATCGAGAAGACGATTGAGAACAGACATCTGGAGGATCAGATTCTGGAGGTACGAGTACCTCTTCAGGATGTTGTGGAAGTAAAGAATGGCGTGAAGAAAACAGTTCAGAAGAAGATGTTTCCCGGCTATGTACTTCTCAACATGGTGATGAACGATGACACCTGGTACGTTGTGCGAAACACGCGGGGTGTGACCGGGTTCGTTGGCCCGGGTTCCAAGCCGGTTCCGCTTACTGAGACTGAGATGTTTAATCTGGGAATTCAGGCAAACAACATTGCAGTAGATTTCGCCGAAGGTGATATGGTTACTGTAATCGGCGGTGTCTGGAAGGATACGGTTGGAGTGATCCAGTCCATGAATCAGAGTAAACAGATCGTTACAATCAATGTTGAACTGTTCGGTCGTGAAACACCGGTAGAGATCAGTTTCACAGAAATCCGCAAGATGTGAGAAACATCCGGGATTTACAGAATGAGTAACAGAAAAAAGAATTCCGCGGCACAGACCGCAGAACGTGGGAGGGAATAAGAAACCCCCGACATTACCACATAGGAGGTGCCTTAAGATGGCAAAAAAAGTAACAGGTTATATTAAATTACAGATTCCTGCTGGAAAGGCTACACCAGCACCACCAGTTGGTCCGGCTCTCGGCCAGCACGGTGTAAATATTGTTCAGTTTACAAAAGAGTTCAATGCAAGAACAGCTGACAAGGGTGATCTGATCATCCCGGTAGTAATCACTGTTTATGCAGACAGAAGCTTCAGCTTCATCACAAAGACTCCGCCTGCAGCAGTTCTGCTGAAGAAGGCATGCAACCTGAAGTCCGGTTCCGGTGTTCCGAACAAGACAAAGGTAGCTACAATTTCCAAAGACAAAGTAAGAGAAATTGCTGAGATGAAGATGCCGGATCTGAACGCAGGCAGCATTGAAGCTGCTATGAGCATGATCGCAGGTACAGCAAGAAGTATGGGTATCGTAGTTGAGGATTAATCACTCGACGCAGGATATCGGCAGAATGTACCCGTATTTGGATAAAAGTTTTGTAAACATGTGAACAAGTGGGAGGGAATTTCCCGCGAATACCACCAGGAGGTTATTTAATATGAAAAGAGGAAAAAAATACGCAGAGGCTGCAAAGGCAATTGACCGCGCAACTCTCTACGATGTAGACGAAGCTATTGCACTGGCTAAAAAGTCAGCTGTAGCGAAATTTGATGAGACAATCGAAGTTCATATCAGAACAGGCTGTGATGGACGTCATGCAGATCAGCAGATCCGTGGTGCTGTAGTACTTCCCCATGGAACAGGTAAGCAGGTTCGTGTTCTTGTATTCGCAAAGAATGCAAAGGCAGACGAAGCTCTGGCAGCAGGCGCTGAGTACGTAGGAGCAGAAGAACTGCTTCCGAAGATTCAGAACGAGGGATGGCTGGATTTCGACGTTGTAGTAGCTACACCGGATATGATGGGCGTTGTAGGACGTCTGGGACGTGTACTTGGACCGAAGGGTCTGATGCCGAACCCGAAGGCCGGAACAGTTACTATGGACGTAACGAAGGCTGTTAAGGATATCAAAGCAGGTAAGATTGAATACAGATTGGACAAGACAAATATCATTCATGTGCCAATTGGTAAAGCTTCTTTCACAGAGGAGCAGTTAACGGACAACTTCCAGACGCTTATTGAAGCAATCAACAAGGCGAGACCCGCAGCAGTAAAGGGACAGTTCCTGAAGAGTGTAACAATTGCACCGACCATGGGACCGGGTGTCAAATTGAATCCGACAAAGCTTGCTTAATAGATGATTGACTTGTAAAAAAATTCCTGAAGGTACGCGCTTCAGGAATTTTTTTGCCCTTTTTCCGACTTGACAGGCAGTGGGAGCGGGGGTAAGATAATGCGTGAAACAGTTAATAAAGTGAACTAATTACAGGTGCAAATAATGACAGAGAAGGAAAAACTGAGTGAGGAACTTCTGGATGGATGGCTGCGCATGTCCATGTCGATCTGGAACAGACGTCTGGTGACAGCCATGACGTATAACGAATCGATGGTATGCAACCTTCTTTACAAGCAGCGAAAAACGGCGAATCCGTGTCTGACAGCTACGGATCTGTGCCGCAGACTGAAGATACGGAAACCGCAGATGAATGTGATTCTGAACCGGCTGGAGAAAAACGGAATCATCGGACGGATGAGATCCGGAAAGGACAGGCGCAATATAAATATTTTCCTGACGGAAAAGGGAATGCCGGTGTATGAAAAAGCACACCAGGAAATTCTCCGGCTGCCACGGGCGGTGATTGACCGCCTTGGGGAAGAAAAAATTCACACCTTTGCCGTTACGATGAAGGAAGTAGCGGCCTGTTTTGATGAAATCAGTAAATACAGCAGCACCGGAGGAAGCGTATGAAAAAAGAGATATTGAACCGGATCAATCAGATTGTGCTTGAAGTGCTGTACCGGGGATTTCGGGTACTGTACCGGGAGGACAGCCGGGTGAGAAAGGAAATCAACAGCTGGTCACCGGAACTTACCATGAAGCTGGTATGCGGTCCCGGAGGGGCAGTTCTGGCGATTCGGAAGGATGAAAAACACGGAGTTGCAAAAATAAGACGGGCCCAGCGTGCTGCGATCACCATGCGGTTCAAATCAGTGGATGGTGCTTTCCGCGTACTCAGCGGTCAGGTCAGTGTTGCGGATGCATATGCTGCCCATCAGTTTTCCCTGGAGGGGGATATTTATCAGACCATGAGTTTTGTACGATGTGTGGAATATCTGGAAGCTTATCTGTTTCCGCCGTTCATGGCAAAGCGGATTCTGAAAGAACTGCCGGAGAAGCAGGTAAGCTCCTTATCCGTCTATGCAAAGGCACTGCTGGAAAACGGACGGTAATATATCTGACACTGGAGGAGTTGTTATGTCTTATTTTGAATTTATAAATCCCACGAAGCTCTGCTCCGGAAAAGGAGCAGTCGATAACCTGGCGTATGAACTGAAAATACTCGGTTCGCACCATCCTATGGTCTTGAGTGATGAGATGCTGGAGAAGATCGGCACACTGAAACTGGCGCTGGATGCGCTGGAGGATGTGAAAGCCGGGCGCATTTTTACGGATATCCCGCGGGACAGCAGTATTGATACAGTGAACCGGATTGCCAAAGAGTACCGCGACTTCGGCTGCGACGGACTTGTTGCCCTGGGCGGAGGCAGTGTGCTGGATACGGCAAAAGGTGTGCGTCTTCTGATTGCTCAGGATGCAGATGATCTGCTGGATCTGATGGGGAGCGAGTGCATTCCGAAGGGGAAGAACATTCCTTTTGTGGCGATTCCCACCACTGCTGGAACAGGAAGCGAAGCTACGGCAGTTGCTGTTATTAAGAATCCTGCGCTGAATATCAAGATGGAGTATATATCCCAGCAGCTGCTTCCGGACACGGCAATCCTGGATCCGAGAATGACACAGACGCTGCCGCCGCGAATTACAGCATCGACGGGAATGGATACGCTGTGTCATGCCATTGAAGCGTACAGCTGCCTGCAGAAGAATCCGGTCAGCGATGCGTATGCAACGGCATCTGTGGAGCTGGTCCGTGACAATCTGATCCGTGCCGTTCGCTTCGGAGCTTCGAAGGAGGCGCGGATATCCATGGCAAATGCAAGCTTTCTGGCGGGGGCCGCGTTCAGCAACAGTATGGTAGGTGTGGTTCATGCCATCGGCCATGCACTGGGCGGTGTCTGCCATATTCCCCACGGGGACGCGATGAATATACTGCTTCCTGCCGGCATGATGTTTAACCGGAAGGTTTGTCGCGAATCCTACGGCCAGCTGCTTTTGTATCTGGCAGGACCGGAAGTATATGCTTCTACCCCGAAACAGAAGCGGGCGGAGCGCATGATTCGTGAAGTGATCTGCCTGAGAAAACGGCTGCACAGAATGACGGGGCTGCCGCTGACCTTAAAAGAAGCCGGAGCGGATCCGGCCCTGTTTCCGGAGGTGGCCCGGACAGCTTTAAACGACGGGGCAGTGATTGTCAATCCGAGACGTGTTACGTATGAAGCTGTAATGCGGATTCTGGAGGTGTGCTATGGAGATTGAACGTCTTGTAAAGAAACAGAGAATGTATTTTGAGACAGGAAAGACACGGGATGTTTCCTGGCGGCTGGGTGCCCTTGCGACGCTGCGCAGATCGATTCTGAATCATGAAAAAGAAGTGGAAGCTGCACTTGCTTCAGATCTGAAAAAGTCTTCCTTTGAAACGTATATGTGTGAGACGGGAATGGTTTTATCCGAGCTTTCTTTCATGATGAAACACCTTCGGGGGTACGCAGGAGAGCGCACGGTGATGACGCCCCTGGCGCAGTTTCATGCGCGGAGCTTCACATCACCGGAACCGTACGGCGTGGTTCTGGTAATGTCACCGTGGAATTATCCGTTTATGCTGGCCATGGAGCCGGTAATCGGTGCCATTGCGGCAGGAAACTGTGTGGTGGTAAAACCGAGCGCTTATGCGCCGGCCACAGCAGATGTGATTGAAAAAATTATCAGAGACTGCTTTGCATCTCATTTTGTCGCTGTTGTCAAAGGCGGAAGAGCGGAGAATACAGAGCTTCTGGAACAGAAATTTGATTTTATCTTTTTTACGGGCAGTGTATCGGTGGGCAAAACGGTGATGGAAAAGGCGTCCCGCCATCTGACTCCGGTGTGTCTGGAACTGGGCGGAAAAAGCCCCTGCATCGTTGATAAAACAGCCAATCTGAAAATGGCGGCAAAACGTATCGTATTCGGAAAATACCTGAATCTCGGCCAGACGTGTGTGGCCCCTGATTATCTTTTTGTACAGGAAGAAGTGCGTGAAAAGCTGCTTCAGGAGATTGAGAGATGCATCACAGATCAGTTCGGCAAAAATCCACTGGAAAATCCGGACTATGGGAAAATTATTAATGAGAAACATTTTAACAGACTCTGCCGTTTGATGGAAGCCGAAACCATAAGAGTCGGAGGCAGGATCAGCCGGGAGACACAGCAGATTGCACCGACAGTTCTGGAAGGAGTGACACCCTCCAGTCCGGTTATGCAGGAAGAAATATTCGGTCCGATTCTTCCGGTCATGACCTTCCGTGATATTTCGGAAGTCATTACGTACGTCAACAATCATGAAAAGCCGCTGGCTCTCTATCTGTTTACAGGCAGGAAAAAGACGGAACGGGAAGTGCTGAAATACTGCAGTTTCGGCGGCGGATGTATCAATGATACGATCATTCATCTGGCTACCAGCCATATGGGATTTGGCGGTGTCGGAGCCAGCGGTATGGGAAGCTATCACGGAAAAGACAGCTTTGAAACATTCAGCCACAGGAGAAGTATTGTAAAGAAATATACGTGGATGGACCTGCCGATCCGATACCAGCCGTATACAGAATGGAAACGGCTGCTGCTTCGGATGTTTTTGAAATAAAAGGTATAAATTGCTGGAAAACGCAGAAAAAGGGATAGCTATTTTTCTGAAGGAATGATATGATGTCGAGAGGGCATCACAACAGAACAGAAGGTCTCCGGTGCCGCAGGGTATCGGAGATTTGTTTTCCTTCAGGAAACGAAGTTTCCCGAAAGAGAATACGTGCCGTGAGGATGTGCACTTGCGTGCAGAGAAAATGTCAGCAAAACTGATCACAGGCGGCGCGCAAAAGCAGTCAGGCCCTTCATGCATGAGGGAATGAGGGGACTGAGGGCAGGCTTGCCTGCTTTTGTTATTTTAAAACAGGAGAAATATATGGAGATCAGAACTTTTTTGAATTTTCTTGGTATTGCAGAAAAACTGAAATGTAATACGAGGCATTCCTATACAACATCCGGTCGTCCTGAGAGTGTGGCGGAACACAGCTGGAGACTGGCACTGATGGCGTACCTGCTGAAGGATGAATTTCCGGAGACAGATATCTCAAAAGTGATTGTCATGGGGCTCATCCATGATCTCGGAGAGGCTGTGACCG
>JAXEBU010000185.1:0-9038 GCA_034093895.1 Candidatus Choladocola sp.
ATCAGAAAACACATTCATTTTTACGGACGGGTACAGGGCGTCGGTTTTCGCTATACCGCCCTTCATCTGGCCAGATCCCTGCAGCTTACAGGGTGGGTGCAGAATGAATGGGACGGAACTGTCACCATGGAAGTACAGGGAGGCGAAGAGCGGATCGACCATCTCCTTTACGGACTGAACCATGGACACTATATCCGGATTGAATGGATGGATACGGAGATCGTACCGCTGGAAAATGAAAAAGGCTTTTCCGTGCGGTAATCCTAAACCTGAAAAAGTAACTGTTCAGACTGTTTTGTACAGCCTGTGCAGTTACTTTTATTTTGAAAGAAGATAAGGCTCCCACCTCTATAGATGGCGGGTAATACCAAATATTTTGTATCGTCTGATACCTGATTCGCTTTTGAGCAACTTCTTGACGGTTTTGTGAATTAGTAATAGATCACGCGTACTTTTTTGACTCCGTCAATCTGTCTGATTTTTTCAATAATCTCTTCTTCCGGCGTTGTGTCACAGTCAATCAGTGTATAGGCCGCATCGCCGCGGCTCTTATTAGCCATATTCGGGATGTTGATGCCTGCTTCTGACAGTACGGAGGAGAATCGAACGATCATGTTCGGCCGGTTCACATTCATGATACAGATGCGGCAGGCACATTTCTCCGGCGGGAGAGCACAGTTTGGATAATTAACGGAATTGCGGATCTGTCCCGTTTCCAGAAAATCCCGAAGTTCATCCACTGCCATCACGGCACAGTTGTCTTCCGACTCTGCTGTGGAAGCTCCAAGATGCGGCGTTGCAATCACATGCACCATTTTATTCGTTTTTTCATTGGGAAAATCTGTCATATACCGTCTGACCTTACCTTCTTCAAGTGCAGCAGCCATATCGTCATGATCTACAAGCAGATCTCTTGCGTAATTCAAAATGACAACATGATTCTTCATTTTTGCTATGGAGTCCCGATTAATCATTCCCTTTGTGGAATCAAGAAGGGGCACGTGAAGCGTAATATAGTCACAGTTCTCATAGATCGCATCAGGCTGTTCAACAATCTTTACCTGTCTGGACAGACGGAGAGCTCCGCTGACAGAGAGGAAGGGATCGTAACCGTAAACGTTCATACCGAGCGCATCCGCAGCATTTGCAACTTCAATTCCAATGGCACCCAGTCCGATCACGCCCAGCGTTTTCCCCATGATCTCAGTACCGGCGAACAGTTTTTTGCTCTTTTCCATTGATTTGGCGATATCCGGGTCCGTTCTGTTTTCATTAACCCACTGTATTCCTCCGTCGATGTCACGGGCGGCCAGCAACATTCCGGCAAGAACCAGCTCCTTTACACCGTTTGCATTTGCTCCCGGCGTATTGAAAACGACAATTCCTTCTTCCGTACAGCGATCCAGAGGAATATTATTGACACCGGCACCTGCCCGCGCAATAGCCACAAGCCGGTCCGGGAAATCAAGCTCATGCATATTTGCACTTCGTACCAGCACACCGTCCGCTTCCTGGAAACGGTCAGTCATTTCATATTCATCCGTAAAGTTTTTTGTTCCCACATCAGAGATGGGATTCAGGCAATTGATTTTAATCATGTCTGTCGTACACTCCTTGTTATTTCCAGTATCACCGATAAAAACGAATTTTTTCGGCTTTCCTGACATTTTAACACAAAAAGATACGGCGTGGGGAGAGAAAAAACATCAAATCAACTGGAATACTTCGTGAAATTGCTGAATAATCTGAAAAGTCATAAGCGTATAAAATGTCCCATATAATTTATCATATACGAAAAAACAGGAAGAGCATCCATATGCAGGAGCAAAAAGAGCATTTTTCTTTTCACGGACTGGCAAAGTCTCTTCAGCTTCCCGATGATTTTGCAAAGGGAAATACACTGGTCAGCCTTTTGGGACAGGAACGGGTTATCGTTGAAAATTTCAGGGGAATTTCTTCCTATACAGAAGAAGAAGTACGTTTGACCGGAAAAAAACGGAAGCTCTGTATTACAGGCAAAAATCTTAAAATAGACAGCTATACAAAAGAAGAAATCGAAATCTCCGGCATAATCGACAGGCTGGAATATCAGTAGCTGCTCACCCTGAAGATACCGGGAGGTTTTGGGATGCATTTTCTCGATTACATCAACGGTTTTGTCAGAATCCGGATCACAGGAAACTCTTATGACCGTTTTCTGAATCTCTGTGCTTTTCACAGAATACGGCTCTGGAATCTCGTTCCCTGCGGGGAAAGCTATGAAGCATACGTAACAGGAAAAGATTTTAAAAAGCTGAAAACAATTGTGAAGAAGAGTCGTACTGCAGTTAAGATTGTCCGGCGGTATGGCCTTCCTTTTTTTGTACATAAATACAGAAAAAGAAAAATGTATCTCGTTGGAATTGCTGCAGGCCTTCTGTTCATGGTATGGCTTTCATCCCATGTCTGGAATATTACGGTGGAGGGAAATGTGTCGCAGACAGACGATGTCATTTTCGAGTATCTGGATCAGGAAGGCATCAGCCATGGAATGTGGAAAAATCAGGTTGACTGTAAGGAACTTGCAGCAAAAATCCGTGATTATTTCACGCAGTTTTCATGGGTGACAGCAGAACTGAGAGGAACACGTCTGATCATTCACGTCAAAGAAGGGATTCTCCTGGACGAAGATGAGATATCGGGTGAAGAAAAAGAAGCTTCCAGTCTTATCGCCGCTTACGACGGTACCATTGTCTCCATGTATGTGAGAAAAGGGCAGGCTGCAGTTATGTGTGGAGATACTGTGAAAAAAGGAGATCTGCTTGTATCAGGCATACTTCCGGTATATAATGACGGTGGCGAAATAATCTCCCGACAGTACGTATACGCAGATGCTGATATTGTCATACAGAGGCAACAGAAATATTACGACAGGCTGAATCTGAAAACCCAGGCCAAACGTTATACCGGCCGCGAAAGAAAACGGATTCTGTTGCGGATCGGAGACTGGCCGTTTTCCCTGCCGGATCACTTTGAGCAGTTTGAACAGTATGATCTTTATTCTGAAACCACACAGTATAAGCTGATGGAAAATTTTTATCTTCCGGTTTTTATACAGAAATTTACAGCGAAAGAATACGAAAAACAGGAAATTATATATACAAAAGAACAGGCAACCGGGATCCTTACAGGGAATTTACAATATTTTCTGGAAAATTTGGAGGAAAAAGGGGTTCAAATATTTGAAAATAATGTTAAAATAGAATGGAATGAGAAGTCTGCCATTGCATCCGGCACGCTGACGACAGGAGCGTATGCAGTGAACCGTGTTGCTGCAGAGAACACTGAGGAGGAATTACAGGAAAATGAGTATGGTTGAAATGACGCTTGATGTTCCTGCAGAACATGTACAGAATGTATTCGGCCAGTTTGACCAGTACGTAAAAAAAATAGAGCGCACTTTTCAGGTGACAGTTCTGAACCGTGACGGATCCATCCGGATTCTCGGAAGTCCGTCCGGTGCGGTTCGTGCGAAAAAGATTTTTGAAAGCCTCTGCGAACTCTCCCGAAGAGGAACTTCCATCACAGAGCAGAATGTGGATTACGCCATTGCACTTTCCTGGGAAGAAAAACAGGATTCCCTGGTGGAAATTGACAGTGACTGTATCTGCCATACGGTGAATGGAAAGCCCATCAAGCCGAAAACACTGGGGCAGAAGGAATATGTGGATGCCATACGGAAAAACATGATTGTTTTCGGAACGGGCCCTGCCGGAACGGGAAAAACGTATCTCGCCATGGCCATGGCCATCACAGCATTCAAAAACGATGAAGTGGGCAGGATTATTCTCACACGCCCTGCAATTGAAGCGGGAGAGAAGCTCGGTTTTCTTCCCGGCGATCTCCAGAGCAAGGTGGATCCGTATCTGAGGCCACTCTATGATGCACTGTATCAGATCATGGGGTCGGACAGTTTTCTGAAAAATATGGAAAAGGGACTGATTGAAGTGGCGCCTCTGGCGTATATGCGAGGCCGTACCCTCGATAATGCTTTCATTATTCTGGATGAAGCCCAGAATACGTCTCCGGCACAGATGAAAATGTTTCTGACGCGAATCGGTTTCGGCTCAAAGGTGGTGGTAACCGGCGACCTGACACAGAAGGATCTTCCTGCAGGCGCCCCGTCGGGACTGGATACGGCAATCCGTGTGCTGGGCAAGGTGGAGGATATCAGTTTCTGTACCATGACGAGCAAAGACGTTGTACGCCATCCGCTGGTTCAGAAGATTGTCAATGCATATGAGGAATACGAAAAACGTGAGAACAGGAGGAAAAAGACGAATGACAGTCGAATTCGAAAATGAGAGCAAATCTGATCTCGGACTCAACCTGTATGACCTTGCAGAAGAAGTAATATCCTGTGCACTTGATTATATGGACTGTCCGTACGAGGCACAGGTCAGTGTTCTGATTACAGACAATGAAGAAATCCACAGAATGAACCTGGAACACCGGCAGATCGACCGTCCCACAGATGTTCTGTCTTTTCCCATGCTGGAATATGAAACGCCGGGAGATTTCAGTTTTCTGGAAGAAGACGGAGAGGACTGTTTCGATCCCGATACAGGAGAACTGCTCCTGGGAGACATTGTCATTTCAGCTGACAAGGTAATGGAGCAGGCCGAAGAGTACGGCCATTCCGTGAAAAGAGAATACGCATTTCTTATAACACACAGCATGCTTCACCTCATGGGATACGATCATATGACGGAGGAAGATGCGAAAGAGATGGAGTATCTGCAGGAAGAGATATTAAAAGAACTTGGAATTGGAAGATAAAGGAGGAACCCATATGAAAAGAAGAAATCTCAGAAAAATAACGGCTGCTCTGGCTGCACTGTCTGTGCTGGCAGGAACTGCGGCAGGCAGTGTTACTGTATCAGCAGAAGAAAACGGTATGGTGAGAAGTTTCCTGACCGGTAAGCTTGTTCCGGAATCCATCGGAAGAAAAAAAGCCATTTCAGTCATGTTCAACAATATTCAGACAGCGCTTCCCCAGTCCGGCATCAGCAATGCGGAGGTTGTCTATGAGGCACCGGTGGAAGGCGGAATCACACGTCTGATGGGTATTCTGGAAGATTATCAGGACGTGGAGCGGATCGGCTCTGTCAGAAGCTGCAGAAATTATTACGTTTATTTTGCGCGTGAATTCAATACATATTACCTTCATTTCGGACAGGCAGTGTACGCCCTTGATCTTCTGAATCTCGACTCCACACTGAATATCAGCGGACTCGAGTCGGAAGGTGAGATCGTGTATTACCGTTCCGATGATTTTGAAGCCCCGCACAATGTATTTACGGACTATGACAGGATTCAGGAAGGAATCGAATTCCTCGATTATCCTCATGACTACTCGGATGAATACCTTTCCACCAACGGTCATTACAGATTTGCGGAAGACGGTATGCCGGTGACACTGGATAACGGCGTGGATGCAGGTGTTGTGTCTCCCGGATATGAGTACAATCATCCCTATTTTGAATACGATGCTTCCACGGAAAAATACACAAGATACCAGTACGGTGATGTACAGATTGACTATCTGACGGGTAATCCTCTGAAATATGACAATATTATTTTCCAGTACTGTCCGTGGGAGAAGTTTGACGAGAACGGCTACCTGAATATTGACGTGCTTGCAGGCGGTTCCGGAAAATATATCACACGCGGCAAAGCCATCGATATCACATGGAAAAAGGATGAAATCGATACAGAGAATCCTTTTGCCAACGAAAATTTCGGAGTGACTCATTACTATGACTCAGACGGAAATGAGATTACGCTGAATCAGGGAAAAACCTGGGTATGCATCGTTCTGGATACGTACAGTGACAGCGTTCAGATCTGCCCCGATATGTCATCCTATAACGGATAATGAAAAACAGTTCGACTTGCATTGACTACACGTATTAAGTAAGGATGAAGAGGTCTGACGTGAAAGATAAGAACCAAACTGGAAAGAACTTTTTAGTGCAGGGTTCCATTCTGGCTGCTGCTTCGATTATTGCGAAGATCATCGGACTGATTTACCGTATTCCGCTGAACAACATTCTCGGAAACGAAGGAATCAGCTATTATGGAACCTCCAATGAAATATATGCAATACTTTTGATGATTTCCTGCTTCAATCTTCCGCTGGCAGTGTCAAAACTGGTATCGGAGCGTGTTCACCGTGGAGAATACCGCAACGCACACAGAGTTTTCCTGTGCGCGGTGCGGTTTGCACTGATTTCAGGCGGTTCTCTTGCGCTGATCACCTACGTGTTTGCAGGTATTATCACAAAGTACCTGATGTCATTTGAACTGGCAGTCTATGGACTGCGCGTTCTGGCTCCTGCCATTTTTATCTCTGCTATCCTCGGAACATTCCGCGGATATTTCCAGGGATATTCCACCATGGTGCCGACTGCAGTATCTCAGGTCATTGAGCAGATTATCAATGCAGTGGTTTCTCTCGTAGGCGCAGACATCATGTTCCGCTACGGAATGTCTGTGGCAAAAGAGACAGGAAATGAATCCATGGCTCCTGCATGGGGTGCAGCCGGAGGAACCTTCGGTACAGTGGCCAGCATTACCATAGCGCTTCTTTTTATGATGCTGATCTATACTGCCCAGAAGAAGACGCTGCGCCGGAACATGCGCCGTGATCAGAGTTCACGGCCCGAGTCGGAACGGAAGATCTACCGGGAGCTGATTCTTACGATTCTTCCCGTTATTCTGAGCACAGTCATCTACAACATCAGCAATGTGGTGGATCAGGGTATTTTCAATAAAGTGCTTCAGGGCCAGGGTTATACGGATGCTCAGTACGGGGCAATCTGGGGGATTTATTCCGGACAGTTTCGCGTACTGATGAATGTTCCCCTTGCGCTTGCTTCCTGTCTTGCGCCCTCCATCGTCCCCAGTCTGACTGCGGCCATGGCAACCAACAACAGGGCAGAAGCAAGACACAAGATTAAAATGTCCGTCCGTTTCACGATGCTTCTTACCATACCGTGTGCGGCAGGAATGGCAGCACTGGCAAAGCCGATTATTACCATGCTGTTTCATTCCGAGACAGGCGTCCCCCTTTCTGCCGGTATTATGCGGGCGGGAGCACTGATGATCATTTTCTATTCCCTTTCAACACTGACGACCGGAATTCTTCAGGGACTGGGAAGGCTGAAGCAGCCACTGATTAACTGCAGTATTTCTCTGGTGCTTCATTTTATTCTGCTTTACGTTCTGCTGACTGTCGGCAATTTAAATATATACGCTGTCGTGTATTCCAATATTTTCTTTGCACTGGTCGTATGCATTCTGAATGCAGTTTCCATCAAGCGGTACATGAATTATCGCCAGGAGTGGTATAAAACCTTTATCGTACCCTCCATCGTATCGATTATTATGGCTGCAGCCGCCTACATCGTATATTCAGCCGTTCATCTGCTGTTCGGCAATACGGTTTCGACGTTTATTGCAATCATTGCAGGTGTTATTGTATACGGAATCGGACTTGTCTCATTCCGGGGTATTACAATTGATGAACTGTCTTCCTTCCCCAAGGGACATGTGATCATCCGGCTGCTGCGCAGAATGGGTCTGCTGAAATAAACCAGAGTGCCGGCCAATCCGTACGGCACGGGAGGAGATTATGAATTACAGAGAAACACTGAAAGATAAAAAACGTATTGTGGTAAAAATCGGAAGCTCTTCGATTACCCACAGTGAAACCGGTGCACTGAATCTCACGAAGCTGGAAGTTCTGGTCAGAGAGCTTTGTGATCTGAAAAATATGGGCAAGGATGTGATCCTTGTATCATCCGGTGCTATTGCAGTCGGAAGGCAGACGATCGGTTTTCATCACCGTCCGAAAAAACTGGCAGAAAAGCAGGCGTGTGCCGCCATCGGACAGGCACAGCTGATGATGATTTACCAGAAGCTGTTCCGTGAATACGGTCATATGGCCGCTCAGGTTCTGATGACAAAAAACACGATGATTGACAATCTGAGCCGCCGAAATGCTGCCAACACCTTTGAGGAGCTCCTTGCTCTTGGCGCAATCCCGATTGTAAATGAAAATGATACGGTATCAACGTATGAAATCGAATTCGGTGACAACGATACGCTGTCTGCCCTCGTTGCGGCGCTCGTAGGTGGGGATCTGCTTCTTCTGCTGTCAGATATTGACGGTCTGTACACGGATGATCCGCGAAAAAATCCGCAGGCGGAGTTTATCGGAATGGTAGAAACGCTGGATGACCATCTTCTGAGTATGGGAAAGGGAAGCGGAAGTGACGTGGGAACAGGAGGCATGGCAACGAAACTGTCTGCCGCAAGAATAGCAACTGCGTCAGGAGCAGATATGATTATTGCAAACGGTGAGGATTTTCATGTGATACACCGGCTGCTTCAGGGAGTGAACACAGGAACACTGTTTAAGGGCAGACATGATAAGGATTTCTATTTAGTCGACTTTTTGGAAAATTAGTGCATCATCGGAGGAACAGGAATGGATAGTCAGAAACTGAACAGAATCAATGAACTGGCACGAAAGTCAAAGGCTGAGGGGCTGACCGAAGCTGAAAAAAAGGAACAGCAGCTGCTGCGCAGCGAATATATTGAAGCTGTACGACGTAATCTGAAAAGTCAGCTCGACAATATTGATGTGATCAACAAAGAAGGCAAGATCGAAAATCTGGGTGAAAAATATGGAAAAAAAGGAAATTAGAAAGCTTGTTTTTTCAAAGAGAAAAGAACTGGATCCATCCTGGCTGGAAGAGAAGAGCAGAGTAATCTGCGAAAAAATCATGGGAATGGATGATTACAGGAACGCTGAGGCTGTCTATGTGTATATGGACTGCAAGGGAGAAGTATCCACCAGACTGCTGATTGAAGATGCATGGAAATGCGGCAAAAAGGTGGCTGCCCCCCGTGTGCATGGTGAAGAAATGACGTATTATGAAATTACGTCCTGGGACGACCTGGAGAACGGATACTACGATATTCCGGAGCCG
>JAXEBU010000186.1:0-33207 GCA_034093895.1 Candidatus Choladocola sp.
GGCCAGAGCAACAATTGATAAAATGCGAAAAGAAAATATTATCGATATGATCGGTAAAGGAAAATCTTCAAAATATGTTCTTGTTAAGTCATGATACGAGTGTTCACTCGGAAAAACTCGAAAAGCACTCGAAAAAACTCGAAGCAAGAATAAGAGACAAATGGATTGGATCGAGTTTTCATTTGAGTGGAAATCGAGTTTAACTCGAAAAAAACTCGTATATTTTAATATTGTATGAAGTTCCCAGATGATGGGGAATTTATCCAGCGGTGCACCTGAGGGTGTGCCGCTATTATTTTTAACGGATGAATATTTTTCAAAATTTCCTTTATTTTTTCTGAAAACTTTGTCCTTAGAATTTGAGAAGGTTGCATATTTCGTAAGAAATGCGCATCCGTTCCAGAGGAATGAAGCGTCATTCCGCTTGAAACTGAGCAAAGTTCAGATAGTTTGATTATTTATTGTTGTTTATTCTGCGATCTTTGCCAGTAAATTCAAGGCGGTAAGCCTTTGATGTCATTCTTCTGAGACAGGCATCAGCGTAAGTTGAATCCAAAAAAAGCTGATATCATCCCGCTACAGGAATCTGAGAAATAATTATGGTTGTTTTACGGCAGTCTCTGGATTCGATGATTTCAAATAGATCACGATATTTATCGATATCCAAAAAACTGTTTGTATTTGAAGCGCTGATAGATATGCTTTCTTTCCTGAGTATTTATCTTAGGGAATGGGACAAGGATTCTTTATATTTTTGGCATTTTTTGAAAGTTATGTATATTCAATACAACAGATTTAGAGTCTTGTGGATAAGACTGCGGAAACTCAAGTATGTTATAAGGATTGAAAAGCATTTAGCAATATGATAGTATTTTGAATACGGAACCCATGACAGGGGTGGTAGCCTCCCGAGCTTACTGACCGGCTTTCCGGAATACATAGGAAGGGGCGCTGAGTGCCAGTGGAACTCGTTTAGCGCCGACCGAAGTGGCAACGTAGAGTGCGTGGTTATGACATGTGCAGATATCATTTTGATATTCATCGGGATTATCGGTTTGCTGATATCCTTTGGTACATTAGTAGTTGCGTTTCTGACCTTTCTCGATAATAAGAGAAATAGCAGAAGAAAATAAAAATGCCTTACCTGTCGGCCAACAGGTAAGGCGACGCTCGTAAGAGCAGTTGAAGCTGATTGGGAGCATCCACTTTTTGAATGAATACGTTCCGTTGAAGGGCACCTGGTCTCAACAGGTGTCTTTCTTTAATTTGAATATAACACAGAAAGAGATAATGTTCAACTTACGAAAAATACTTTTTAAAACGATAATTGATGCATTGCGTGATATATGGTAAGATATAGGTGTTAAAGGTGGTTGTGATTATGGATGTTCAAAAAGAAATAAAGTTACTTAGAGAAGGCATGAATATGAACAGAAGAGAATTCTGTGATTATTTTGACATTCCGTATCGAACAGTAACCGATTGGGAAGCCGGGAAAAGAGCTATGCCTGAATATGTTATGCGGCTCATGGAGTATAAAGCCAGAGCAGAGAAGATGCTTGTAAAAGAGTCGGGGGAAGATATCATATAGTTCTCTGATCTGAGTATTGAAAATGGTGGTTCAAACGGGCTATCGGTTTAAACTGTAGGGAACAGAGAGGAATTTAAGTATGATTTTATATGAGGACAATGATCTGATTGTGTGCCATAAAGCTGCGGGAATACCAGTACAGAGCGCCAGGCTGGGACAGAAGGATATGATCAGTATTTTGAATAATTATCTGGCCCAAAAAGGAGAATCCGGCGGTGCAATTCGGGTAGTTCACCGGTTGGATCAGCCGGTGGAGGGCGTGATGGTATTTGCAAAGACGAAACAGGCAGCATCGTTTCTCAGTGGAAAAATTGCGGAGGGATCCGTGAAGAAAACGTATCAGGCAGTGTGCTGTGTAACGGAAAAAGCAGGGAAGTATCTGGATTCGGAGGCAGAAACATCATATACGCTGGTAGATTATCTTGTAAAGAACGGAAAGACGAATACTTCTTCGGTGGCAGACAAGAACAGCCGTGATGCGAAGAGGGCTGAGCTGTCATTTCGGGTGCTGGGAACCTGCGGATGGGAAGCTGTTTCCGGAAAACAGGAGGAAGGAACGGGTACGGATTCCGACAGAAAATATCTGCTTGCGGAAATTGATCTTAAAACGGGACGCCATCACCAGATCCGTGTGCAGATGGCAGGTGCCGGGCTTCCGCTTTACGGTGACAGGAAGTACAATGAATCATGGGAGAAATATCTGACAGAAGAAGACAGTAAAAAGAATACGGTTATGACTGCTCTCTGTGCGGTTTCACTGACTTTTCCACATCCGCGGACAAAAATGTGGAAAACTTTCCGGATTCAGCCGGAGGCGGGAATATTTCACAAGTTTTCGTGAGTTTTTTTGTACGTTTTTTTGAAGAAGAATGGTGTAAAATATATTTGTTTTGTGTTGTATTGTGTTGAATGATATGGTAAAATAATAGACAGATCATGGGAGTTTTATCAGAAAACAACTGTGAATGTGATGAATTCAGATAGATGAAGTACCTCAAAAGCGGAGAAGAAATAAATCTGGAGGGTGTTTGTATGAAAAGAGCAAAAAGGTTTGAAGTTCTGGATCAGCGGCCGGTAAATCTTGACGGGTATATTGATGAATGGCCGGAAAAGGGATTTGTGGCAATGAAGAGTCCTTATGATCCGACTCCTTCTGTAGTGGTGGAGAACGGAAAGATCACAGAACTGGACGGCAAAAAGCGGGAAGATTTTGATTTTATTGATCAGTTTATTGCTGATTATGCGATCGATGTGGAACAGGCAGAGAAGTCCATGAAAATTTCTTCTCTTGACATCGCGAGGAAAATTGTTGATATTCATGTGACGAGAAAAGAGATACTTAAGATTGTGTCCGGCATCACGCCTGCCAAGATGGCAGAGGTTATGAATTACCTGAATGTGGTAGAGCTGATGATGGGTATGCAGAAAATCCGTGCACGTAAGGTTCCCGGAAATCAGGCACATATTACGAATCTGAAGGATGATCCGGTGCAGATAGCAGCAGATGCGGCGGAGGGCGCACTGAGGGGATTTGCTGAGGAAGAGACGACAATGGGTGTGGCAAGATATGCACCTTTAAGTGCAATGGCGCTTCTGATCGGATCTCAGGCAGGCCGTCCCGGTGTACTGACCCAGTGTTCTGCAGAGGAGGCAACGGAGCTGGAGCTCGGTATCCGTGGTCTGACCACGTATGCGGAGACACTTTCCGTATACGGGACGGAAAAGGTTTTTATTGACGGTGATGATACACCGTATTCCAAGGCATTTCTGAATTCAGCGTATGCATCCCGCGGTCTGAAGGTGCGTTTTACTTCCGGATCGGGATCTGAGGTTCTGATGGGAAACAGCGAGAAAAAATCCATGCTGTATCTGGAATGCCGCTGCCTCTATGTGACGAAGGGAGCAGGAAGCCAGGGAATTCAGAATGGTTCTGTAAGCTGTATCGGTGTGACGGGTGCTGTCCCGGCAGGAATCCGTGAGGTTCTCAGCGAGAATCTTGTGGCTGCTCTTCTGGGACTGGAATGTGCTTCTTCCAATGACCAGAGTTTTTCCAATTCCGACATGAGACGTACAGCACGTACGATGCTGCAGTTCCTTCCCGGTACAGATTTCATTTTCTCCGGTTATGCTGCAGAGCCGAACTATGACAATATGTTTGCAGGTTCCAATTTTGATGCGGAAGATTTTGATGATTACAACGTACTGCAGAGAGATATGCAGGTGGATGGAGGTCTTCGCCCGGTCAGAGAGGAAGACGTGATTAAAGTAAGAAATAAGGCTGCCAGGGCAGTACAGGCAGTATTCCGTTATCTTGGACTGTCTCCTGTTACGGATGAGCAGGTAGAGCAGGTTACGTACGCCCATGGAAGCAAAGATACTCCGGAAAGAGATGTGACAGCTGATCTGATGGCCGCAGAGGATGTGCTGAAGCGCGGAATTACAGGCGTGGATGTGGTCAGGGCACTGTATGAGTCCGGATTTGAAGATCTGGCAGGCAGCGTACTGAATATGCTGAAGCAGAGAGTAGTGGGAGATTATATGCAGACAGCGGCGATTCTGGACCGGGGATTTCATGTACTGTCCGGTGTCAATACGCCGAATGATTATATGGGTCCTGGAACGGGATATCGTGTTGAGGGAGAGCGATGGGAAGAAATCAAGAAGATCCCTCATATTATCAACCCGAAGGATATTTAGGAGGTGAGGTTATGCAGATTACGGAAGAACTGATCAAAAAGATTACGAATGAAGTAATGGCCCAGCTGAAAGAGCAGGAGATTGCAGAGACTACCTCATCACCGCTGGCAGGCCGGGAGAGAATTAACGAGAAAAAAACTTCTTATGCAGATTATCCGAGAGCAAAGCAGGGTACAGATCCGAAAGAGGTTGTAATCGGTGTCGGCGCTGCATTTCAGAGAGAGATTAAAAAGACAATTAACGGAATACCGCTGGATGATGTTCTGCGCAACGTGAAAGCGGGAATTGAAGAAGAGGGCATGGTGCCACGTGTTGTGAAAATTCTGGATACATCAGATGTATGCTTTATGGCACTGGAGGCGGCAAAAATTTCCGGTTCCGGCATTGGTATCGGTATTCAGTCAAAGGGAACGACGGTAATTCACCAGAAGGATCTTTATCCGTTGTCCAATCTGGAGCTGTTTCCTCAGGCACCGCTTATGACGCTGGATACGTACCGTAAGATCGGACAGAATGCCGGAAAATACGTAAAAGGGGAACAGGTGGTTCCGATTCCCTGTACGAATGATCCGATGTCCAGACCGAAATATCAGGTGAAAGCGGCTATTATGCATATTGCAGAAACGGAACAGCTGGATCCGGAAGTCGGAAAGGTCGAGTGGGAGTAAGGAGAGAGCCGCAGCAGGTGCGGTAATGGAGGTATATATGCGATATCCATTAGGGGAATATGAAAAGGACAGTATCCGGTCCAAAACCGGAAAAAAGCTGGAAGATATTACGCTGGAAGAGGTGATGAAGAATCATATCCAGGCGGATGATATCAAAATATCGAAAGAAACCCTGAATTATCAGGGACAGGTTGCAGAGGAAGCGGGAAATGCTCCGATGAAGAAAAATTTTGAGCGGGCAGCGGAACTGGTGGATGTGCCGGATGAGGTGATTCTGAAGATGTATGACAAGCTGCGCCCCAACCGTTCGACCAAACTGGAGCTGGTACTGATGGCGCAGGAGCTTCTGGAAAAATATCATGCAAGAAACTGTGCCATGCTTGTTATGGAAGCTGTGGAAGTTTATGAGAAAAGGGGAATTCTGCTTTGAGAATAATTGCAGGTGTTGATATTGGAAACTCTACGACGGAAGTCTGTATAGGATCCATTAACTATTATGGAGAACTGAATTTTCTCTCCAGTGCTTCCTGTCCCACAACCGGGACAAAGGGAACGCTGGCGAATATTCACTCCATCAAATCAGCACTGAAACAGGCCATGGAGAAGGCCGGTCTTCCCATGGAAGATCTGACGCTGGTCCGTCTCAATGAAGCTGCTCCTGTTATCGGAGACACGGCAATGGAGACGCTGACAGAGACGATTATCACAGATTCCTCCATGATCGGCCACAATCCGGCAACTCCTGCAGGAGCAGGTCAGGCTGTCGGAAAACTTTTATCCATTGAACATCTGGATCAGGCCGGAGCGGATGAGGATTATATTCTGACTGCATCCCGGGAACATTCTTATGAAGAAGTAGCCCGAAAGATTAATGCATATCAGTCTCTGGTGGAAGTTGATCAGAAAAAAAGCGGCGGAAATAAGATGTCTTCCGGTGGAGGTGTCCGGATTCAGGGTGTGATTCTTCAGGCGGATGAGGCAGTACTGGTTGAAAACAGAATCGAAAAGAAAATACCGATTATTGATGAAGTACTGCAGATAGAAAAGCTTCCGGACGGAGAGGTGGCAGCCATCGAGGTGGCTCTTCCGGGGCAGAGTGTGCGTATGCTCTCCAATCCTTACGGAATAGCAACGCTTCTGAAACTGAATGCGGAAGAGACCAGGGTGATCACTCCTATTGCAAAAAGCCTGATTGGAAAGCGCAGTGCCGTTGTCATAAAGACACCGAACGGAAATATCCGGGAGAATGTACTTCCGGCCGGTGAAATCTATCTGAAGGCAGAACGGGATACAGTGATTAATCTCGATGAAGGCGCTGATAAAATCATGGAAGCTGTGTCAGGTGCAGGAAAAATTCAGGACATCAGCGGACAGGCTGATACAAATGTGGGAAATATGTTTGCACGGATCCGGGGAGGCATGAGCCGGCTGGACGGACAGACTTCAGAAGAAATCCACATTACGGACATACTTGCTGTGGATACTCTGGCACCTGTTCAGATTTCCGGTGCATTAGCAGGTGAAACGTGTCTGGAAAAAGCGGTGGGAGTAGCTGCCATGGTTAAGACAAGGCAGCTTCCGATGCAGAAAATTGCACAGCGTCTGGAAAAAGAGCTGGAAACAGAAGTGATGGTGGCAGGAGTGGAGGCTGTTATGGCCAGTCTCGGTGCCCTGACTACTCCGGGAACGAAGCTTCCGCTGGCAATTCTTGATATGGGAGGCGGTTCCACAGATGCGGCTGTGATCAGTGAAAACGGAAGAGTGACCATGACACATCAGGCAGGAGCCGGAGAGCTGGTTTCCATGCTGATTCAGATAGAACTGGGACTGGAGGACCGTCATATTGCAGAGCAGATCAAACGGTATCCTCTGGCGAAGGTGGAGAGCCTTTTCCATATGCGTATGGAAGACGGACATATGAGTTTTGTGGCGGATTCTATTGATCCGAGATTTTATGGCCGCGTGGTTCTGCTGACTGAGAGCGGACTTGTGCGGATTGAAAAAGACATTCCGATGGAGAAAATCGTTCAGGTGCGCAGAGAGGCAAAGAAAAAAGTATTCGTTACAAATGCAATGCGTGCACTGAAGATGGTTGCTCCTGATCACGATATGAAAAATATTGCCAATGTAGTACTGGTGGGAGGCTCTGCAGAGGACTTTGAAATTCCGGAGATTCTTATGGAAGAGTTTGCCAGCTACCGTATTGTATGCGGCCGTGGAAATATCCGTCAGACGGAAGGACCGAGAAATGCGGTTGCGACCGGTCTCGTTCTTTCGTATCTGGGATAGATGGAGCCCCGACTGAGATAAACGCTCCGCGCGGATGAGCAGCGATTCTGAGAAGAAAGTTGTCAGCATAAGCTGACCAGAGTTGCGCGCCAAGTCTCAAGTGCGTTCGACTTGAATGAAGTACAGTGACAGCCTGACTGATTGCGATAGGCCTGAAAGGAAACACAGATATGGTAATTAAGAAACCTTCCATTTTTATTTATGAATATGAAGCTGACAGGGAACTTCTGAAAGAAGTCTGTGCAGGAATGGAGGAAGAAGGCGTATTCGTTGAAATCTTTTCGACGAAATCGGGGACTGTGGACGAAAAAGCCTGGAGAGCTGCCAATGACTCCATGCTGGGAACCGGAATCGGTATGAATCGGGATCGTATTGCACTCCAGATGAAAGGCCTTTCAATAGGCAGAAATGTGGAAGCGTACGACTGTCCAACGGCGGAACAGTGCAGAAAAATCGGTGCAAACAGCGCCAGGAGTATTAAAAAGATGGCCTTCAAGTAACGCCATCCACATGCAAAACGAAAATCAGCCGCGTCAGGCTTGCCTGGCAAAGGCTGAGATTCGTTTTGCATGTGGATGGCGGAAGCGGAGAGATGAACTGCCAAAGCAGCGAAAGCCTGCGGAGCAGGCGGTCTGCGGCGTGGATGGCGGAAGCGGAGAGAAGATGATCTTCGGAAGCGGAAAACGGGGTGATAATAATGAGCATCTATACGAAACAGGGAGACAGCGGAAGAACCTCTCTGATCAATGGGACAAAAATTCCAAAATATGATGAAAGAATTGAACTGAACGGAATCATTGATGAGCTGAACAGTCATCTCGGAATGGTGAAGGTGATTTCTGATCCGGAACAGAAGGAGATTATTTCTTCTATTCAGAGAAATCTGATGAAGATAATGTCCGGCGTGGCAGATCCGGGGAATACGGCGTATGCATTCCCTTCCGGTGAGACTGCATCGCTGGAAAACAGGATCAACGAGCTGGAGCAGTCTTTTCCGCGGGTGAAGGATTTTGTTCTGTACGGTGGATGCGAACGGTCAGCCCGGCTGGATGTTGCCAGAGCGGTCGCAAGAAGGGCGGAACGGCGATTTACCAAAGTGGCTCAGCTTTACGGGGCAGACAGAGAAGCAATGAAATATATGAACCGACTGTCCGATTACCTGTATGTACAGGCAAGATATGAAGATTACAATGTATGATACCAGGGTCAAAAGTCATTAACCACGATGTGCTTGCACAAGAGTGGTTATATGACTTAATGACCCGCTCCGATATGAGCATAAAAGTGGGATGACAATCCCACGATATGCGAATATTGGGCAGAATTGTGGGAGTGCGAAGCACGGAACAATTCGCAGGTATCATAGTTGGAGGCTTTTGACTCCAACATCAGTGTATAAGAAAACTGCGAAAATACCATACTAAGACCATTCAGACGGGCGTGCGGCTGTAGGGTGGTCAGGGGGAGTATCCGTCCTGAACAGAATCCGCAGAATGCAGCTGCGCCGGAAGGAGAAGGTACGGTAGTATGGAAGAAGGCAGAAAGATACTGAAGGTTACGGGAATTACTCTGGCAGTTTATTTTGTTTTGAAATATCTGCTGCCATACGTAATTCCTTTTTTTATTGCGTATCTGCTGGTACATCTCCTGAATCCCGTCACGGAGGCTGTCCGGAGGAAGCTTTCATGGAAAAAAGAAATCATCGTGTCAGTGCTGCTGATTTTTCTGATTTCCCTGTTTGGTTTTCTGTTTTATTATTTTTACTGCCTTCTGATGGAACAGATCAAAAAAATAGCACTGAACTTTGATGATTATTATACATGTTTCTGTGGCTGGATAGACGACTGCTGCTATATGGCAGAAAAAAATCTGGGTATGGAAGTGGATGATGTGCGTAATTTTGTGTATTCCAGCCTCGACCACGCTACGGAACAGATCCGTGTTTATATTGTACCGGGTGTGGTCAATTATTCGGTTCGTTATCTGAAAAAACTGCTGGATGCGGGACTGTTTCTGCTGATGCTGTTTGTATCTGTGATTCTTCTGATGAAGGATTACGACGAAATGAAAGAAAAACTGGAAAAATACGTGTGGTATCATCATTTTCATAATATTACGGAACGGATGTGGAAGCAGGGCGGAATGTATCTGAAAGCACAGATGATTATTATCGGAGTTGTTATTGTGCTCTGTGCTGCCGGGCTGTGGCTGTTTGGAAATCCGTATTTTCTGGTACTCGGGATTGTTATTGGACTGATGGATGCGCTGCCTTTTATCGGTACAGGGACGGTGTTGATTCCCATGGCGGTTTTCTTTCTGTTTCAGAAAAAATTACGTCTGGCAGTCTGCTATGCCGCACTGTTTCTGGTGACGTACATCGTGCGGGAATTTCTGGAGCCGAGGCTGATCGGAGCCAGGCTGGGGATTTATCCGTTTGTAATGGTTGTGGCAGTTTATGCGGGACTGTACCTGTATGGAACGTCCGGGGTGCTTCTTGGGCCGGTGACTCTTCTGACAGTTATGGAAATTAACCGGGAAGTAAGTGAAAAATAAGGAATGAAAACGATCATTGTACTGTATATTTTTTTGCGGTAAGATGAATAAGGAATATTACATGGGTGCATAAGGAGGACAGATATGTACAGTGTGCTGTTGGTGGATGATGAGATCCTGATCAGAGAAGCGATCAGTCAGAATACGAAATGGAATGATCTTGGATTTGAGCTGGTCGGCACTTGCAGAGACGGGCGGGAAGCCATGGAATGTCTGAAGAAGCAGCCGATCGATCTGGTACTGACTGATATCTATATGCCGTATGTGGACGGCATGGAGCTGACAAAGTACATTTACGAAAATTATAAAAATACGAGAGTAGTGATTATCAGCGGCTATGATGAGTTTGAATATGCAAAACAGGCCCTGAAATATCAGGTTGTGGAGTACATATTGAAGCCTGTAACGGCTCTGGAGCTTTCTGAAATTCTTCAGAAGGTCCGTGATAACCTGGATGAGGAGCACAGACATGCCAGCAATCTGAAAAAAATCCGAAGTGAGTATATGTCAAATCTTCCTGTCCTGCGGGGAAGATTTCTGCACAGTCTCCTTCAGGGAAATACGGTGATGTCTCCTGAGGAAATCTCCGGAAAAATGGATGATTATGATGTTTCATTTTCCGGAAATTATTACGTGGTGGGAATGATTCAGGCTGATGACGTTTCCGGTTTCTTTGATATGGAGAAGAATAACAGTGATGATCTGGCGCTGTTTGCGGTTTATAATATTGCCGATGAGATGGTCCGCAATGCAGGAATGGGCGTGGCCTTTCAGGATGAATCCAATCACACAATACTGATTCTTTCCGGGGACAACAGACTGGAAACAAAGGTTCTCAATCTCTGTGAACAGATTCAGAATTCCGTTATGAAATTTCTGAATATCTCCATTTCCACAGGAATCGGTCAGATTGTCAGTTCTCTGTATCAGCTGCCGAAATCCTTTTCTGATGCAAAAAATGCCCTTGAGTACCGTTTTTCACTGGGAAACTCTCAGGTAATTTATGCGAAAAATCTGACGCCTGACAAACGTCTGGAAAATGTGGATGCAGCTTACTGGGCAGACAGGATCATGTCTGGAATCCGGCGCAACAGCGGAGAGGAAATCCGGCGTGAAATTACGAATTTCATTCAGGCAATCAGGGATTCCTATGTGAGCAAAAACAGAAGTATTTTTTATATTCAGAATGTGATTCTTTCTATTGTAAAGGAGATAGATGCGTCCGGTGTGGATGCCTCCAGAAGTATGGCCGAGGAGAGGGAGCTTCTGAATGCAATATATGAGAAAGATCATCTTTCGGAAATTGCCCAGGATCTGCTGCATTTCTGTGTGAAAATTTCAGATGATATGGTGGATCAGAAGGAGAGCTTCGGAAAACGGCAGACAGTGATGGCACTTGATTACATAGAAAAGAATTATGCTGATTCTTCGGTTTCTCTCAATTCCGTCTGCAGTTATCTTGCCATGAGTACAAGTTACTTCAGCTCTGTGTTCAAAACTTACACAGGAGAGACGTTTATTGAAGCGCTGACGAAAAAACGGATTGAGAAGGCGAAAGGTCTGCTTTTAAATACTTCAAAGAAAACGTATGAGATTGCGCAGGAGGTCGGTTATTCCGATCCGCATTATTTCAGTGCCACCTTTAAGAAAATGACAGGATTTACACCGAAAGAATACGCAAAGGAGAACCGCAGATGAAAAAAAGCTTCGGAATTTTCCGGTTTAAAAGTATCCGTACTTCAATTATGGTGCTGTTTTCTGTTCTGATTATCTGTGCAATGCTGATTTTTACTGTATTCTCCATGAATTATCTGGAAGATGCAGTAATTGAAAATTCACAGGATTATTCCATGCAGCTGATCCGTCAGGTCAACGGAAATCTGAACAGCTATATCGACTACATGGAAAATATCGCCTATATGATCACGGAAAATCAGGATGTGGTCTCTTTTCTGCAGGCGCAGCCGTCGGAATATTTTCAGATTAAAAACCGGCTGACGGAACAGTTTACCACGATTCTCGATTCCAGACCCGATATTTCCAATATAGGTATTCTGGGAGAGTCGGGAAGATATCTGTTTAACAGAGGCGACGAATCGCTGAATTATTACGTGGATTACAAAGATCTTGACTGGTATCAGAAGGCCATTTCATCCGGGGAGAAGGCCGTATCCGGTCAGAATCAGAAAAAAGTAAAGGCTGTTCTTTCCGCATCTCATGTTCAGAATGTGATTGTCGGGAAGTACCCCTGGGTTGTTACGCTGAGCGCACCGGTGATGAATAAAGAGACGGGGAAAACGGAAGGCGTCTTTTTTGTGGATCTGAATTACAGTTCCATTAACTCGCTCGGACAGAACATCAGCCTTGGAAACAGGGGTTACGTATTCATTGTGGATGATGAAAAGAATATCATTTTTCATCCGCAGCAGCAGCTGCTTCACAGTGGAGTAAAGACGGAAAAAATAGAAGAAGTGCTTCAGGAAGAATCGGGAAGCTTTGTGACGGAAGAAGGAGAAAACAGCAAACTTTACACGTTCTGCCGTTCAGAAAAAACGGGATGGACGGTAGTGGGTGTTTCCTACCTGAACGAACTTCTGAAAAACCAGGATGAAATTCAGCAGGTTTATTATATGACGGCTGTTTTGCTGCTTTTTGCGGCAATTCTGCTTGCCAGCCTGATATCGGGAGAAATTTCCAAACCATTAAAGCAGCTTCAGCATTCCATGAAGGAAGTGGAAAAGGGAAATTTCAAAGATGCAGCTATGAGAATAGAAGGGGATAATGAGATCGCCGATCTGGGAACATCGTTCCAGATTATGACAGAGAAAATACAGCAGCTGATGGAGCAGAGTGTTCAGGAACAGAGAGAGAAGAGAAAGAGTGAGCTGAATGCACTGCAGTCACAGATTAATCCTCATTTCCTGTACAATACGCTGGATTCTATTATCTGGATGGCGGAGAGCGGAAAGAATCAGGAGGTGGTCCTGATGACTTCTTCTCTTGCAAAACTGCTGCGGCAGAGTATCAGTAATGAAGATGAGATTGTAACGGTGGAGAAGGAGATCGGCTATACAAGAAGCTACCTGACGATCCAGAAAATGAGATACAAGGATCAGCTGGAATTTGAAATTGACGTGCAGGAAGAGGCGCTGGATATGCCGATTGTCAAGCTTGTCGTTCAGCCCCTGGTGGAAAATGCAATTTATCATGGCATCAAGTATGCCGATCATAAGGGCATGATTCAGGTAAAAGCCAGAATTATGGAAGAAAAGCTTGTAATTATCATTTCGGACAACGGCCCCGGCATGAAGCCGGAGGTGCTGGCACATATTCTGGAAAAGAGAAGTGTGGAAGGAAAAAACGGAAAAGTCGGCGTTTACAATGTACATAACCGTCTTCAGCTTTATTACGGACCGGAATACGGCCTTTCCTATGAGAGTGTGGAGGGAGTGGGTACGACGGTATTTATGACGATACCGAATCCATACTGGAAGGAGGATGAAGATGAAACATTTATTCAGTGACAGAGATGAAAGATGGAACGGATTCCTTCTTATTCTTTTCGTTCTGCTGGTTGTCCTGGTATTTGGCCTGATGAGAAGAGGATGGGGGAAAAGTGAAAATGATCCGTATCGGATTCTGATCGTTCCGAAGGTTGTGGATGAGGAAAATGATTTCTGGAAGGCGTTGATTGAAGGTGCTGAGGCAGCTGCCAAAGAGTATGGGGTAGAACTGACCATAAAAGCAGCAGATGCGGAGGATAATCATAAGATGCAGGCGGAAATCCTGCGTCAGGCTGCAGAAGAACATCCGGATGCAGTGGTTCTGGCTCCGACCAGTTATACGGAGGTGACGGAATCTGCGAAAGAGGTTACGGAAGCAGGAATTCCGCTGATTCTGGTGGATTCCAATCTGGATGAAAACATCAGTACTTCAATTATTGCGACAGATAACCTGGAAGCAGGCGAAAAGATGGCAGAAGTGATGAAGGAAATTCTGCCGGAAAATCCTGTGATTGGTATTGTGGCTCATGTTCAGGGATCTTCTACGGCAATGGAGCGAGAAGCGGGTTTCCGTCAGGGACTGAAAGAATACGAAGACTGTATTGTAGGAACTGTATTCTCCAATTCGGATTACGACAAGGGATATGAGGTGACTATGGAGCTTCTGGAGCAGTATCCCGATATCAATGTACTGGCCGGCCTCAATGAATATTCTGCTGTGGGCGCAGCCCGGGCAGTCATGTCAAAGGGACTGAGCGGAAAAATCCGCATGGTGGGTTTTGACAGCTCAACGGAAGAAATTCAGCTTCTGGAATCGGGTGTATTTCAGGGAATTGTAGTGCAGAAACCGTTTAATATGGGGTATCTGAGTGTTGAAACGGCAGTTCAGGTTCTGCAGGGCAAGGCCGTGGAAAAGTCAATTAATTCCGGTTCTCAGGCTGTGACAAAAGATACGATGTATACAGAAGAAAATCAGAAGCTGCTGTTTCTGTTCCGGGAGTAAGGCGGGAAAATGTTTAGGAAAATATTCCCCTTTTCTTAGAAAATATTCTATTAAAAAACAGAGGGATTTCGCTTACAATGATAGCGTGATATGTTTGCGGAAACGGAAAGAACAGGTCTGATACCGGAAATCCGGTACAGATCGGGACAGCATCACAGCATGGCTACACTTTGAAATTAGGAGGAAGAAGAATGGAGAATTTGAAAAAAAACCCGATTGTTAAAAAAATCGGTCTGAACCGGATTTTATTGATATGCGTGCTGATAGTCATGTATGTGGCATTCGCTATCATTAGTCCTACTTTCCTTAGCTACTCACGTATTCTGAGTGCTTTGAACTACGTTTATTTCCTGGGATTCCTTTCCCTTGGTGTTACGTTTGTAATTGCAACGGGAGGAATCGATTTTTCAATCGGTCCTGTTATGTTCTGTTGTGCACTGATTGCAGGATACAGTCTTACCAGTTACGGTGTGCCGATGATTGCAGCCATGATCATCAGTGTTCTGGTAGGCTTCTGTTTCGGATCCTTTAACGGATATCTGGTAGCATACTGGACAGTTCCTCCGTTTATCGTATCCATGGCAAGCATGAATATTGCAAAAGGTCTGGCATCTGTATTTACAAAGACACAGTCAGTCAGCTGGCCGCAGTCCACTTCAGCAGACGGCTGGTACAGAAATCTTGTAAGAATCGGAAATATTCCGGTAGGTCTTATTATTTTCCTGGGAGTTGCCATTCTCTGTGCGGTGATTCTGAACAAGACGAAGATCGGACGTTATATTCTGTGTCTCGGAAGCAATAAAGAAGCAGTGAGGCTTTCCGGTGTAAATGTAAAGAAATGGGAAATGATCGCATACATCATCTGCGGAACTCTGGTAGGTATCGCTGCTATCTTCTTCGTATCGGCATATACCACCGTTCAGCCTGGTTACGGTGATCAGTACAACAACGAAGCAATTGCCGGATGTGTAATGGGAGGTACTTCCATGGCAGGAGGCCTTGCATCAATCAGCGGTACAGTGATCGGCGTATTTATTATAGCACTTCTGCAGGAAGGTATTCTTGCACTTGGAATGAACAAAAACTACCAGCTGATTATCACGGGTATTATTGTTATTGCAGCAGTATATTTTGACGTTCTCGGAAGACGTCGTAAGAATTAAAAACGGCGAAGCAGCAAGAAACCTGAAAGTGATAGAAGAAGAAAGGCTAAGGTAAAAATATGGGCGATGTAATCTTAACTATGAAAGGAATCGATAAATCATTCCCCGGTGTTCACGCACTTGATCACGTAGATCTTGAAGTCCGCAAGGGTGAGGTACATGCACTGATGGGAGAAAACGGTGCAGGAAAGTCAACCCTGATGAAGGTTCTGACCGGTATTTATACAAAGGATTCCGGAACAATTACTTATGAGGGAAAAGAAGTAGAATTCCACAATACAAGAGAAGCTCAGGATGCAGGTATTGTTATCGTACATCAGGAGCTGAACATGCTGGGTCATCTGACGGTAGCACAGAATATCTTCATCGGAAGAGAATTCAAGAAGGGTATCCGTATTGATGACAAGAAAATGAATGAAGAAGCGAAAAAGCTTTTTGACAGACTGAATATTGATATTGATCCGACAGAGACCATGAGTAATCTGACGGTAGGAAAACAGCAGATGTGTGAGATTGCAAAGGCAATTTCCCATGAGGCAAAGGTTATCGTATTTGACGAGCCGTCTGCGGCACTTACAGAGTCTGAAATCGAGGAACTCTTCAAGATTATCCGCGACCTGAGAGAGCAGCAGCTGGGTATCATTTATATTTCCCATCGTATGGATGAGATTAAAGTGATTACAGACCGCGTAACAGTCATGAGAGATGGTACTTATGTCGGTACACTGATTACGAAAGACTGTACAAAGAATGACATCATTAACATGATGGTTGGCCGTGTTATTTATGAAGATCCGAAGACGCACAGCATGGTTCCGGAAGGAGCACCTGTTGTACTGAAGGTAGAAAATCTGAATGCAGGAAAAATGGTACAGAACGTAAGTTTTGAACTGCATAAGGGTGAGATCCTCGGATTCTCGGGACTGATGGGAGCGGGACGTACGGAGACGGCGAGAGCCATTTTCGGAGCCGATCCGAAAGAGAGCGGTGATATTTACATCAATGGACAGAAAGTAGTTATCAATAATCCTCAGGATGCGGTAAAACACGGAATCGGATATCTTTCAGAGGACCGTAAGCGTTACGGTATTGTAGTACAGAAATCAGTTGCCGAGAATACGACGATGGCTACTCTGGATGAATTCGTAAACGGTATTTTTATCAACAAGAAAAAAGAAGAGAAGGTCGCAATGGAATATGTAGAGTCCCTTGCTACCAAGACTCCGAGTGTTGACCAGCTCGTAGTGAATCTGTCCGGTGGTAATCAGCAGAAGGTAGTTATCGCTAAATGGCTGACAAGAAACTGTGACATCCTGATTTTCGATGAGCCGACAAGAGGTATCGATGTCGGTGCAAAGAATGAAATTTACAAGCTGATGAACAAGCTGGCGTCAGAAGGAAAAGCAATTATCATGATTTCTTCCGAAATGACAGAGATCCTCCGTATGAGTGACCGGATCATTATCATGTGTGAAGGCAAGATTACCGGTGAGATCGATATTGCAGAAGCTACACAGGAAAATATCATGAATCTGGCGACACGAGAGATTGGTTAGGAAGGAGAAAGAGACTATGACAAATCAAACTGCGGCTAAGAAGTCGTCACTGAGCAAGCTGGGAGGACAGAAATTCATCGTTCTTCTGGTCATCATTGGATTATTCGTATTTTTCTCAGTAATGAGTCCTGCCTTCAGAAAATATACAACGATCGTCAGCATTCTGGATTATTCCTATTACATCGTACTGATGTCCATAGGTGTTACCTTCCCGCTGCTGACCGGCGGTGTAGATCTTTCCATCGGTACCGGACTGATCTGTTACTCACTGGTTGGAGGATATCTGATCACATTCCATAACTTCCCTGTATGGGCAGGTATGCTGGTGACAGTACTCTTCGGAGCTGCAATCGGATGCCTGAACGGTACGCTCGTAGCTCTGATGGATATTCCGCCGTTCCTCGTAACACTGTGTACATGCATGATTACCCGTGGACTTGGTTCCATTATCGTAGGCGGTTTCGGTATCACATGGCCGACAGCCACACAGCCGGGCGGATGGTTCCGCAACATTTTCAAAATCAGTATTGCACCGAGAAAGATGCTTCCGATCGGTATTATCTGGGTACTTCTCCTCGTAGCACTGATGTCCTTCGTGCTGAACCATACGAAGATCGGACGCTATACAATCAGTATCGGAAGTAACAAAGAGGCAGCAAGACTGTCCGGTGTAAATGTAAAGGCATACCATGTAGGAGCATACGTAATTTCCGGTCTGTTTGCAGGACTGGCAGCAATTGCTTATTCAGCAGTATTCTCAACAGTTCAGCCGGGTACAGGTGCCGGATTTGAGCTGGAAGCGATCGGTGGAGCCATCATCGGTGGTGTATCCGCATCCGGTGGATCAGGAACAGTTACAGGTTCTCTTCTGGGTGTATTCGTTATCTGTCTTCTGAAAACAGGTCTTCCGTTTATCGGACTGCAGGCAAACTGGCAGCAGATCATTACAGGTCTTGTCCTGATCGGCGCTGTTCTGATCGATGTAATTAAAAAAAGACGTGAAACACATTAATTTCAGATATGTAAGTCGAGGGACTTCATATAAATAAACCAAAAGTACAGGAGGGTAAAAAATGAACAAGAAATTATTAGCAGCAGTATTGGGCGCAACCGTAGTTGCATCTACAATGGGAAGCGTTGCTTTCGCAGAGGAAGCAGTTTCTGCAAACGGTGAGTACACATTTGAAATCATCGTAAAGAGCTACCAGTCTTCTTACTGGCAGGCAGCTGTAAAGGGTATCAATCAGGAAGCAGAAGCTGTTGGTGTTACAGCTAACTCAAACGGACCGAATGCTGAGTCTGATATCGCTGACCAGGTAAATATGCTGAACGATGCAATCAACAAGAAACCGGACGGAATCGGTCTGGCAGCTTGTGACCAGGAAGCAGTTCTTGATTCTCTGCAGGCAGCTAAGGATGCAGGAATCCCGGTAGTTCTGTTTGACTCAGGTGTTCCGAACGCTCCGGAAGGATCCGTATATTCCACAATCGCTACAGATAACTACGGCGCAGGCGCAACAGCAGCTGAGAATCTGTATGCAGCACTGAAAGACAAGATCGCAGCATCTGAAGCACCGGTTAGAATCGGTGAAGTTAACCAGGAAGCAACATCTGAGTCCATCACAAGCCGTGGTCTTGGATTCATCGACAAATTCATCGAGCTGGCTACAGCAGACGGACTTACTGTTGCTGTAACAGGTAACGAGTACTATGTAAACAACTGCGCAGACGCAGGTGACGAAGCAAGCGCTAACATCATTATCGACGTAGCAGTTCCGGCACAGACAACTGTTGAGCTGTGTGCAACAGAAGCATCCAACATCCTGAACAAAGAAGACACAATCGGTATCTTCGGTTCCAACCAGGTAGCAGCAGAAGGTATCCTGACAGCTAACGGAAACCTTGGCGTTCTCGGAAGCGATCCGGAAACATCCGTTCTTGCAGCTGGTTTCGATGCTGGTTCAACAATCAAGGCTGCTGTAGCAGACGGAACAATGTTTGGTGCAGTTACACAGTCTCCGCTGGCAATGGGTATCAAGACAGTTGACGTTCTGACAATGATCGCAAACGGCGAAGAAGTAACAGACCTTCCGACAGATGGTTACTGGTACAACGCAGAGAACATGGACAGCGACGAAATCGCTCCGAACCTGTATGACTAATTTCTGCTCATAACAGAGGAACATGTTTCACTGAAAAATTAATGTGAAAAACAGGGCCGCCGCATTTGCGACGGCTCTCGTTCATAAAACAACGGGAGGGAATCATATGTTAAAAGGAGTACCGCAGATTTTATCACCGGAATTATTGAAGGTTCTCTGTGAAATGGGGCACAGTGACCGGATTGTTATTTCAGACGGAAATTTCCCGGCAGAATCTATGGGTAAAGATGCAATTGTAATCCGCTGCGACGGGCATGGGGTGCCGGAGCTGCTGGATGCTATCCTGAAACTGTTTCCGCTTGATACATATGTAGACGCACCGGTCAGCCTGATGGAAGTAATGCCCGGCGACAATGTGGAAACACCGATCTGGGATACGTATCGTGAAATCGTGGAAAAATACGATGAAAGAGGCGGAAAAGCCATCGGACATATTGAGCGCTTTGCTTTTTATGAGGAAGCAAAAAAAGCATATGCAATTATTGCGACAGGAGAGAAGGCTCTGTACGCAAATGTAATGCTTCAGAAGGGTGTAGTAGTTGAATAAATAAAAGAAAAGAGCTGCGGCAGGCTTTTATAAATCTGTATCGGTGCTGATACTGTTTCACACAGATTCAAATTCAGATACGAGAGTATATATCAAAGCCTGTAGCAGGTCTTTTTTATTGTATATTCTGTTATTTGTTTTTAGACAATTCTTTTCAAAGTGTTCCCTTTTACCAGTCCAGGAGTAAATCGAAGCTCCCGGTTAGGCAGTTGATTTTTGTATTCAATTCGTTCAATCAGCATTTCTCCTGCTTTGGAGCCGATAACTCTCGGATCCATATCCACAGTATCCGGCTGTACATAAAATAAATCAGAATTCCGTATGTTTCCATAACAGGCGAAGGAGACCTGATCAGGAACTTCGATTCCGTGTGTACGAAAATAGCGAAGTGCGCCAATAGCCAGTTCATTATTCATTGCAAGGATTGCAGTTGGAGGATCCTGAAGAGACATCAGATATCGAGCACCTTCATATCCGGATTGAGCACGGTTATAATCACCTACAAACTGATACGGATAAGAAGCGTCTACTTTGATATCGATGGTAGCCATAGCATGACGGAATCCCTCCAGACGTTCCGTACCGGAACTGATAGATTGCTGTCCTCCAATAATACCAATTTTCCGGTGTCCCAGCTCTATGGTATGACGTGTCAGTTTGTATGATCCGGTCTGGTTGTCGCTGTCTACAAAGTCACCTTTAAAAAAAGGATTTTCAATTTTCCTCCCGCAGAGAACAATAGGAAGATGTTGACTGACAGAAGCAACAAAATCATAGTTATATCCGGTTGTGTTTAGTATGATTCCATCCACTTTTTTTTCAAGAAGCAGTTGAAGATAAGAGTATTCTTTATCTTTCTGATTATCTGTACTGCAGACGATCAAATTATAATCACGAGGTTTGACGATATCTTCTACGGATCGGTTTACAATTGTGAAAAAACTGTTTGAAATATCAGATACAATCAGACCAATTGTCTGAGTACTTTCGTTTTTCAGACTGCGTGCCACAGAATTTGGATAATAATTCAGTTTTTCAATAGCATCCATAACTTTCTGTTTCAGCTCAGGACTGACAAAATAGTTATCGTTCAGTACACGTGAGACGGTAGCAGTAGATACCTGTGCTTCTTTTGCTACATCTTTGATGGTTGCGTTTGGCATAAGATATACCTCTCATGTATTTTTGAGTAAACTAAAGAAAATATGTGTATACGTTTTCTTTATTATAACTGTTTTGGCTTAAAAATGCAATATATGTATAACAAATAAAAAAACAAAAATTTTATTGACAAAATAGAGAATAAATACTAATATAAATAAAAAACAAAGATGACAATTTGGAAAATATACACAAAATAATAAAAAGAAGGATTGGTTTATTAAACAAAATTTCAGAAATGAAAAAATCAGTTTTAAGTAAACGTATACTTAAGATTGATAATTATTTAGATGAGTTACCCGAAAAATCGGGCTGTTTATCGGATAACTCATCATATTTTTGAAAAAGGAGGATATGTATGGGAAAAATCCAGGGAATCAGTGACAGGATTTTGCTGAATAACGGAATGAGTATTCCGCAGCTTGGTTTTGGATGTTTTCAGCTTTCCAATGATGAGATTGATCAGGTGATACAGTGGGCTGTAGAATCAGGATACCGGTACTTTGATGCAGCAACACGTTATGAGAACGAAAAGGGAGTCGGCAATGGACTGCGTCATTGCGGTGTTGAACGTGAACAGCTTTTTGTTGTCAGTAAAATCTGGCCATCCTGTTTTGACGAACCAGAAAAAGCCATTGAGTACAGTCTGAAAGAATTGGATATTGATTATATTGATTCATATTATTTACATTGGCCATCTTCCAGTGAGGACAGACGATACAGAGCCTGGGAGAAGATGCTGGACTATATGGACAGAGGATTGCTAAAAAGTGTAGGTGTATCAAATTTCACACAGGATCAGCTGGATCGGCTTATTGAGAAATTTGGTGTTATTCCTGTAGTAAATCAGATTGAGCTGCATCCATGGTATCCTCAGAAAGAGTTGAGCAGTTATTGCAGAGCAAAAGGAATTGCGGTGACTGCCTGGGGGCCGATTTTCAGGGGTCATATCGGAGAAGTACCGCTTATGGAGGAACTGGGAGAAAAATATGAGAAATCTCCTGTACAGATTACGTTGAGATGGCATCTGCAGCGTGGTAATATTGTTATTCCTAAATCATCAAAACAGGAGCGAATTCAATCAAATGCACAGTTGTATGATTTTTCTCTTACAGAAGAAGATATGAAAAGGATTGACGCTTTGGAATGTGGAAAGCATTTTGGCAGTGATCCAAATACAAATGACGGAGAAAATTTTAAAGTAAATTATTAAAGTGTTTATTCTGGATGGAGATAATGGAGAATATTATTATGAAAATATCAATTGGCGGAGATCATTGCGGATTTGAATTAAAAACGAAGGTAATTAAATGGCTGAAAACAAAAGGACATGAAGTGATTGATCATGGAGTCTATGACGAGAATCCGGTTGATTTTCCGGATATGGCTCAGAAAGTATGCGCATCTATTCTGAACGGAGAGGCTGAAAGAGGAATTATGCTCTGTGGAAGCGGAATTGGTGCTGCGATTGCATGTAATAAGATACCAGGCATCCGTGCATCTGTTGTTCATGATTATTATTCTGCACATCAGTCAGTGGAGCATGATGATGTACAGGTGATGTGTATGGGTCAATGGATTGTAGGTGAACTGCTGGCATATGACTTAATAGAAGCTTTTTTGAAAGCAGAGTTTTCATCGGATCCGGTATATCGTATCAAAGTGGCCAAACTGGAACAGATGGATGGAACTGCAAAGTAGATAAAATACAGGGCGGAAACGTAAAAACGGATACGTTTTCGCCTCTTTTTTGAATATGTGGTTGTCACTGACGAATTTGAGATGCCAATGGATGAATAAATACAATTTTTCCGGGAAAACAGGGGTAATACTGTAATAAATGCATAATTATTCATCGTTAAAGTGATAATATGGCAGTGATTCAGCGTATTACCACTTGAAAAATGGAAACAGTTCTGGTAATATTAAAAAGGTATAAACCCCAAAAATAATTGGGTGATTCGTGCAGAATGAATAAAAAACAGAGAAGAGAGGTTGGGACGATGAAAAAAATAGCATTACTTTCCATGACTGCATTAATGATGGCGGCTGTACCGGCTGCGGCTGTATCTGCCGGCGACCTGACATTTACGACTGGTGGAGATCAGGGTACATATTACGGATTCGGAAGCGTTCTTGCCGGTGAAGTAAGCGGAGATACAGATACATCTGTTACAGCAATTACATCCGGTGGATCTCAGGCAAATATCGATGCACTTGAGATGGGAGACGCAGAACTCGGTTTCGTACAGTCCGACGTAATGTCCTATGCGTATGAAGGAACAAACCTGTTTGACGAAGCAGTGACAGATTTCTCTACTGTGGCAGCTCTTTACATGGAGCAGGTACAGATCGTTACATGTGATCCGGAGATCAAGACGGTTGCTGATCTGGAAGGAAAGAACGTATCCATCGGCGCACCGGGATCAGGCGTATACTTCAACGCAGTTGATATTCTTGGCGCTTACGGACTGACAGAGGATGATATTACTGCAACGTATGAATCATTCGGTGACAGTGCAGAGAGTCTTCAGGACGGCAAAATCGATGCTGCATTCATTACAGCAGGAGCACCGACCACAGCCGTTACTTCTCTGGGAACTTCAAAACAGGTTTATCTTGTAAGTCTGGACGATGAGCACATCGATGCACTTATTGCAGAGTGCCCGTACTACAGCAAGAATGTGATTGCTGCTGATACATACGGTCTCGATGAGGATGTCAACACAGTAGCAGTTGGTGCTGTTGTAATTGCCCGCGATGACGTATCCGAAGAAGATGTTTACAATTTTGTTTCCGCAATTTTTGAACATGTAGATGAAATCACAGCCGCACACGCCAAGGGAGCTGAGCTGGATGCTGAATTTGCTGCATCTGTAACTGCTGTACCGTATCATCCGGGCGCTGCAAAATACTTTGAGGAAAAAGGATTGAGCGTTGAGGTTAAGTAGATTTTTTCTGCGGATATGAGAAAACTGTCAGGGACAGATTTTCCGTGTGGAGATGATTTAAAAGCTGAGGCGGGCTGCACTGTCTCAGCTTTTTTAGCAGAACCCATACATGGCAGCAGATAAGGAATCCGGTATTTCCGGAATTCTTCTGCATATCAGTAAGGAAAGGAGAAATGTATGAGTTTTTCTGAAAAAGACAAAAAAGCAGCAGATACGGCTGATATGGAAAACATTGAAGTGGGTACGGCCGAAGATGTGGATCAGGTTATGAAAAAGTACGACCGCGAATCGAATACCCGCCTGTGGACCGGAGTACCGGGCACCGTTGTCCGTGTCCTGATGGTGGCATTTTCCGTGTACAGTATCTGGGTGACACTGTTCGGAAGAGATCTGCGAGAGGCGAGGCTGATGCGGTTCCTCGGCATGATTCTGATTATCGGTTACCTGAATTTCCCGGCAAGAAAAGGGGATCAGAGACCGAATCACATTCCATGGTACGACGTACTGATTATGATACTGGGAGCAGGCGGATTTTTCTACTATTCCCTGAATGCAAAAGAGATTATCATGCAGGCAACGAAGATCACAAAAGATCCTCTGATGGTGGCAATGGCTATTATCTCGGTTCTTGCAATGATGGAGCTTTGCCGCAGAAGCGTGGGACTGCCGATTCTTTTTGTGGTCGGTGCCCTCCTGATTTATACCTTCTGCAACGTGCGTTTCGGAAAAGTAGTGTATGACCTGTTTTTCTCAACCTCCGGTGTCATGAATACACCGATCGATGTCTGTGCCAAGTATATTGTGGTGTTTATTATATTCGGAGCTTTTCTGGAACGGACCGGAATATCCAGCTTCTTTATTGATCTGGCGAACTCGATTGCAGGATCCTCAGCCGGTGGTCCGGCGAAGGTGGCAGTTATCTCCTCCGCTCTTTGCGGAATGGTATCCGGTTCTTCCGTAGGTAATACGGTAACTACAGGATCCGTTACGATCCCGATGATGAAAAAAACAGGATATAAGAGTGACTTTGCAGGTGCCGTAGAGGCGGCGGCTTCCACAGGCGGTCAGATCATGCCCCCGATCATGGGTGCGGCAGCTTTCCTGATGGCAGAGTATATGGGTGTCAGCTATGCGGAAGTTGCTCTGCGGGCAATCCTTCCCGCAGTACTGTACTTTACGGGAATTTACATTGCCGTACATCTGGAAGCAAAGAAGCTGGGACTGAAGGGTATTCCGAGAGAACAGCTTCCGAAATTCAGTAAGCTGATCCGGAAGATTTATCTGCTGGCTCCGCTGGTTGTGCTGGTTGCGCTGGTATCTACCAATACACGTACCATGCAGTTCTCCGCTGCAGTGGCAATCGTTGTCACAATCGTGGTGGGACTGATCAACAAAGATGACCGCATCACACTGAAAAAATGTATTGATGCACTGGAAGCAGGCGGAAAAGGAACCATCACTGTGGCAGTGGCCTGCGCCATGGCCGGTATCGTGGCAGGATGTATTACCTCCACAGGTCTCGCATCAAAGCTGATCACGGCCATCGTTTCCGTATCTCAGGGTCACGCGATGATCGCACTTGTACTGACGATGCTCTGTTGTATCGTTCTCGGTATGGGCGTTCCGACAACGGCTACATACTGTATTATGGCAGCAACGTGTGCTCCGATTCTTGTCAGCCCGGAGATCGGCATCCCGACAATGGCAGCACATTTCTTCGTATTTTACTTCGGTATCGTGGCAGATATCACGCCGCCGGTGGCTCTGGCAGCCTACGCCGGAAGTGCTATCGCCAAATCTTCTCCGATGAAGACGGCATTCAATGCGACGAGACTGGCAATTGCGGCCTTTATTGTGCCGTATATCTGCGCAATGAATCCGGCCATGCTGCTGGTTGATGCGACACCGGTTGAAGTTATCCAGATCTGTGTGACGGCGCTGATCGGAATCTTCGGCGTATCGGCCGGACTTGGCGGTTTCCTCTATAAGAAGATGAGTCCGGTGATCCGCGTTATGGCAATTGTGGGCGGACTGACACTGCTCGTTCCGGGACTTATGACAGATATCATCGGTCTTGTCCTGGTGGGAGGATCCGTGCTGTGGCAGCGTACCATGGCCATGCGTGAAAAGGCAGCGGTGTAAACCGGAGCGGCAGAAAAGAGATTAAAGCTGATTTTCAGCGTGTTTCAGTGACAGACAAAAGGGAATATCGCAGAATATACGGGAAGAAATTCCAGGTTCGGAAAATCTTCGGAAATATTCTGTGACATTCCCTTTTTTACGTTATTTTAATGAATATAATCTGGACATATTTCCGAAAATGCTTTAAGATAGACGTGTATGTAACAACAGGAAATTGTGAACAATTAACAAATGTCCGGTTCTGGTTTTGTGGTGTATCGGGAGAAGATATGAAAAAAAACGGAAATGATATTGTACGTTCCCTTTCCATGGTGACACAGCTGGGAATCAGTATGCTGGCACCGGTTGTACTGTGTGCATTTGTTGGAAACTGGCTGGAACAGCGTTTCGGATGGTCTGTCACGGCAGTGCTTCTGATACTGGGCGTGATGGCAGGAGCGAGAAACACCTGGATTCTGGCAAAACAGGTTCAGCAGTCAGATGCAAAAGGGAGACGAAAGGATGAAAAAAAGAATCAATGACACTCTCGCGGAGCTGATGATGGGAATTGTGACATCCGGTGTTGTGATACAGCTTGCAGATCTGCTGATCAGCCAGGCGTATCCGCAGTTTCGACCGGCGAGAGCTTCGTTTGCAGTGGGACTCTGGATCGGCATACTGGCAGCGCTTCTGCTGTCGGTTCATATGTACAGGTCCATTGACCGGGCGCTGGACATGATGTCGGGGGATGCGGAAAAGTATATGCGGAAAGCATATATGGTGCGCACACTGGCTATACTTCTGACAGCGGCTGCAGTGCATTTTTTAAATCTGGGGTATGTAATGGCGACTTTTCTTGGGATGCTCTGTCTGAAATTCGGAGCGTTTCTTCAGCCGCTTATGCATAAAATCTGGAAGAAATTTCAGAAATAAAGGTACTGCCTGGAACTGCTTTTTTTATGAAAAAGAAGTTTTGAGCGTACAAAATATGGGAGAAAGGAGGAAGAAACGTGGAGACTGCGAATTTGCTGGCGTCTTCAGGATCAGATGCCGATTTTATGATTCATGGCGTCTTCAGCTATGAGCTGTTCGGCCAGACGTTCTGGATCACGACAACACACGTTGCTCTGCTGATTGTCATGCTGGTGATTCTGGTTTTTGCCATTGCAGCGAGAATTGCCATCAGCCGTGCCGGCGAGTATCCGACCGGATTCCAGAATGTAGTGGAAATGATCGTCGAGATGCTGGACAGTATGGTTGAGAAAAGCATGGGGGTTCATGCAAAGAAGTTCCGGAATTATATCGGATCGATTTTCATTTTTATTTTCATCAGCAATATTTCGGGTCTGTTCGGATTAAGACCACCGACGGCAGATTATGGCGTAACACTTCCGCTTGGCCTGATCACATTTGCGCTGATCCAGTACAACAATATCAAGTATAACAAGTTCGGAGCGTTTACGGGGCTGTTCCAGCCTTTGCCGATCCTGTTTCCAATCAATCTGATTGGAGAAATTGCAGTACCTTTTTCACTGTCATTGCGTCTTTTCGGAAATGTTCTGTCCGGCACAGTAATGATGTCACTGATCTATTCCCTGTTGTCAAAAGTTGCAATCGGATGGCCAGGTATTCTGCATATTTATTTTGATGTATTCTCGGGAGCAATACAGACGTATGTATTCTGTATGCTGACCATGGTATTTATCACAGAAAAAATACCGGGAGAAGAGTAGGAAACAAGAAAAATATCATAAAAAATACAAGCAAAAAATCAGGAGGTTATTATTATGGAAGGAATCACAAACGAAGGTTTAGTATTGGCGTGTTCAGCAATCGGTGCAGGTCTTGCTCTTATCGCAGGTATCGGTCCTGGCGTAGGACAGGGTATCGCTGCAGGACACGGTGCTTCAGCAGTAGGAAGAAACCCGGGAGCAAAGGGTGATATCACATCTACGATGCTTCTTGGACAGGCCGTTGCCGAGACGACAGGTCTTTATGGACTGGCAATCGCATTTATTCTTCTGTTTGCAAATCCGCTGATCGGAAAACTCTGATATCCGGGAGGGACGCAGCAGGCAGCTTTTGAGACTGCGCTGTGAAAGAATAAGGTAAATAAAAATAAATGCGAAAGGAGGCGAAATCTTGGAACGATTGTTTAATCTTGACCCACAGCTGATCCATGATGCGGTGCTGCTGGCAATTGCAGTGTTTGTGATGTTTACACTGCTGTCCTATCTGCTTTTCAACCCGGCACGCAAAATGCTGAAAGGCCGTGAGGAGAGAGTAAAGGGAAATATTGATTCGGCCCGGAAGGCAAAGGAAGATGCAGAAGCACTTCGCGCAGAATATGAAGAGAAGCTTCGCAACATTCACAAAGAGGAGAATGAGATCCTGAGTGCTGCCAGAAAGAAGGCGCTGGACAATGAGGCAAAAATCATTGAAAATGCGAAAGCAGAAGCTGCAGGTATCATTGAGAGAGCGAATAAGCAGACGGAGCTGGCAAAGAAGAAGGTCGAAGATGATATTAAGAAAGAGATTATCACGGTTGCTTCCATGATTGCAGAGAAGGTAGTCCGTGAGAATATCAGTATCAATATCCAGGATTCGTTGGTAGATGAGACATTGAAGGAGATGGGTGATCAGACATGGCTAAGCTAGTATCCAAGACGTATGGGGATGCGTTGTTTGATATGGCCGTGGAAGAGAACCGGATGGACAGTCTGATGGAGGAGATTACACTTCTGGAGGCTGTGCTGAAAGAGAATAAAGACTTTGAAAAAATTCTGATCCATCCTGAGATTCCTCTGGAGGAGAAGCTTCAGGTGGTGGAGGATGTATTCAAGGGAAGGATATCCGACGCCCTCACAGGTTTATTGAGAATTGTGGTAACAAAGGGAAGATATAAAGAATTACCGGATATTTTTGCATATTTTATTGCAAGGGTGAAGGAATACAAAAAAATCGGAGTCGCAGAGGTGACTTCGGCAGTTGAGCTTGGCGGGGAGCAGAAGAAGAAAATCGAACAGAAGCTTCTCGATACGACCCGTTACGAGACGATGGAGATCGCATATAAGGTGGATCCGGAGAAGATCGGCGGACTGATGATCCGCATCGGTGACCGGATTGTGGACAGCACGATCCGCAGCAGACTGGACCGGCTGACAGCCAGCCTTATGAAGATTTCACTAGAAAGCGAGAAAGAAGGTGTGCAGGCCTCATGAATTTAAGACCAGAGGAAATAAGTTCCGTGATCAAAGCTCAGATTCAGAGATATGCTTCCGAAATCGCAGTGTCTGATACAGGTACGGTTATCCAGGTGGCCGACGGTATTGCCCGTATTTACGGTCTGGAGAAAGCGATGCAGGGTGAACTTCTGGAGTTTCCGGGAGAAGTGTACGGCATGGTGCTGAACCTTGAGGAAGACAACGTCGGAGCGGTACTTCTTGGCGGCAGCAATGACATCAGCGAGGGAGATATCGTAAAGACCACGGGAAGAGTAGTAGAGGTACCTGTCGGAGACGGAATGCTCGGCCGCGTTGTAAACGCGCTGGGACAGCCCATCGACGGCAAAGGACCGATTCAGGCAGATAAATACCGTCAGATCGAGCGTGTGGCATCCGGTGTTATTTCAAGAAAAGCGGTAGATACACCGCTTCAGACCGGTATCAAGGCAATCGATTCCATGGTGCCCATCGGACGGGGACAGCGTGAGCTGATCATCGGTGACAGACAGACCGGTAAGACGGCAATCGCAGTAGATACCATTATCAATCAGAAGGGCCAGGGCGTAAAATGTATTTACGTGGCCATCGGACAGAAAGCATCCACCGTTGCTTCCATCGTAAATACGCTGGAAGAGTACGGAGCAATGGATTACACCACAGTTGTGGCTGCTACGGCCAGTGAGTTGGCTCCGCTGCAGTATATCGCACCGTATTCAGGCTGTGCCATCGGTGAAGAATGGATGGAAAAGGGAGAGGACGTTCTGATCGTATACGATGATTTGTCCAAACATGCGGCAGCTTACCGTACACTTTCCCTGCTTCTGAAACGTCCGCCAGGACGTGAGGCTTATCCGGGAGACGTATTCTATCTGCATTCCAGACTGCTGGAGCGTGCCGCAAGGCTTTCCGAAGAGCTGGGCGGCGGCTCTCTGACAGCGCTCCCGATCATCGAGACGCAGGCAGGCGATGTATCTGCATACATCCCGACCAACGTAATTTCCATTACAGACGGACAGATTTATCTGGAAACAGAGATGTTCAATTCCGGTTTCCGTCCGGCTATCAACGCAGGTCTTTCCGTATCACGAGTTGGCGGTGCGGCACAGATCAAGGCTATGAAAAAGATTGCAGCTCCGATTCGTGTGGAGCTGGCACAGTACCGGGAGCTGGCAGCGTTCTCTCAGTTCGGATCCGAGCTGGATGACGATACGAAAGAAAAGCTGGCACAGGGCGAACGCATCAAAGAGATCCTGAAGCAGCCGCAGTACCAGCCGATGCCGGTACAGTATCAGGTAATTATTATTTATGCTGCAACGAAGAAATACCTGCTGGACGTTCCGGTAAAAGATATTCTCCGTTTCGAGAAAGAATTCTTTGAGTTCCTCGATGCAAAATATCCGGAGATTCCGGAGAGCATTGCAGCAGAAAAACAGATAACAGATGAGACAGATGCAGCTCTGCAGAAAGCGCTGGGCGAATTTAAAGGCAGTTTCAAATAGGATGACGAAAGGGTGATAGTATGGCCTCAATGAGAGACATAAAGCGTCGCCGCAACAGTATTGCCAGCACCCAGCAGATCACGAAAGCGATGAAGCTGGTGTCGACGGTCAAGCTGCAGAAAACAAAGGCACGCGCTGAACGATCCAAGCCGTATTTCGACAAGATGTACGCGACGGTGACTTCCATGCTGGCCAAATCCGGAGTGATTGACCATCCGTATTTGAAGCCGCAACCTTCCGCAAAGAAGGCTGTGATTCTGATTACCTCCAACCGCGGCCTGGCAGGCGGGTACAATTCCAATGTGATCAAACTGCTCACAGAATCCGACATGAAACAGGAAGATCTTGTGCTGTTCACAGTGGGAAATAAAGGAAAAGAGTATTTCCAGCGCAGAAATTACCATATTGCGAAAGAGTACAACGAAGTGATTGAAAATCCCATGTTCTCCGACGCAAAGGAAATCTGTGAGGAAGTACTGAAGCTTTACACTGCCGGTGAAATTGGAGAGATTTACGTAGCGTATACGTATTTCAAGAACACTGTAGTACATGAGCCGCAGCTTCTGAAGCTGCTTCCGGTGGAAGTGGATGAGACAGACATAAAAGCTGCCGGAGCCGATGCGCTGATGAACTACGAGCCGAAGGAAGAGGAAGCGCTGGAAATCATTATTCCAAAATATATTACCAGCATCCTGTATGGCGCTCTGGTAGAAGCAGTAGCCAGCGAAAACGGTGCCAGAATGCAGGCGATGGATTCCGCAACAAGCAATGCGGAAGAGATGATCGACAAGCTGACGCTGCAGTACAACCGTGCACGTCAGGGATCCATCACACAGGAGCTGACAGAAATCATTGCCGGAGCGAATGCCGTGTAGAGAAGCCGCGAAGCGGATTCGGGGTACGAAGCACGGCAAGAAAGAGCCGTGGTGCGCAGAAGGAGCGAAGCGGCTTTCATAAAAAAGAACAAGGAGTGAATTACAATGCAGAATAAAGGTAAAATCACTCAGATTATCGGTGCAGTATTGGATATCAAATTTGCGGAGGGAAAACTTCCGGCTATATATGAAGCAATCCATATTACGAGAACGAACGGCGAGCTGCTGACTGTTGAGGTCGCACAGCATCTCGGTGACGAGATTGTAAGATGTATTGCAATGGGCCCCACAGACGGACTGGTAAGAGGAATGGAGGCAGTGGCAACAGGCGCTCCCATTTCCGTTCCGGTGGGTGAAAAGACACTGGGACGTATTTTCAATGTAACCGGTGACCCCATTGACAACAAGCCGGCGCCCCAGGACGTAAAATATATGCCCATTCACCGCGAAGCACCGTCATTTGAGGAACAGTCAACTTCAGCAGAAGTACTGGAAACCGGTATCAAGGTCGTAGATCTGCTCTGCCCGTACCAGAAGGGTGGAAAAATCGGTCTGTTTGGCGGTGCCGGTGTTGGTAAAACCGTCCTGATTCAGGAGCTGATCCGAAACATTGCCACAGAGCATGGCGGATATTCCGTATTCACCGGTGTAGGTGAGCGTACCCGTGAAGGAAATGACCTTTACAACGAAATGACAGAATCCGGTGTTATCAATAAAACCACCATGGTATTCGGACAGATGAACGAGCCGCCCGGAGCAAGAATGAGAGTAGGTCTGACAGGACTTACCATGGCTGAGAATTTCCGTGATGAAGGCGGAAAAGACGTGCTTCTGTTCATCGACAATATTTTCCGTTTCACACAGGCAGGTTCCGAGGTATCCGCTCTGCTTGGCCGTATGCCTTCCGCAGTAGGTTACCAGCCGACACTGCAGACCGAGATGGGTGCTCTTCAGGAGCGTATTACATCCACGAAGAAAGGTTCTATCACATCTGTACAGGCAGTTTATGTACCGGCCGATGACCTTACCGACCCGGCTCCGGCTACCACATTTGCCCATCTGGATGCCACCACTGTATTGTCACGTTCTATTGTAGAGCTCGGTATTTATCCGGCAGTTGATCCGCTGGATTCCACATCCCGTATTCTCGACCCGAGAATCGTAGGGGAAGAGCATTACGCAGTAGCCCGCGGTGTACAGGAGATCCTTCAGAAATATAAAGAACTGCAGGATATTATTGCGATCCTTGGTATGGACGAGCTTTCAGAAGATGATAAGCTGGTAGTAAGCCGTGCAAGAAAAGTACAGAGATTCTTGTCACAGCCGTTCTTCGTAGCAGTACAGTTTACTGGTATGGATGGAAAATACGTACCTCTTTCTGAAACCATCCGTGGTTTCAAGGAGATTCTGGAAGGTAAACATGATGATATTCCGGAAAGTTACTTCCTGAATGCCGGAACGATTGATGATGTAGTTGCCCGCGTAAAGTAGGGGGTGACTGAGATGGCAGACGATAAAAATTTTGACTTAGAGATCATTACACCGGACCGAGTGTTCTGGAAAGGGAAGGCATTTATGCTGGAACTGAATACTTCGGAGGGACAGGTTGGTATTTATAAGAGGCATATCCCCATGACCATGATC
>JAXEBU010000187.1:0-7296 GCA_034093895.1 Candidatus Choladocola sp.
TTATGACCACTTCGATACCTCTCCATATTTTCAATCGCGCCTCAACGCAAAAAATATAATATCAGTTTTATTTCTTTCTGTCAACAGCATTTTTGAAATTTTTTCATTTTTCAGTTTATTGCGTCTTTTCAAGAACGCATCAGGAGTTCCTGCGCCTGAAATGCTGAAGAATATGCTCTGCGAGGACAAGATCTTCCGGGGTTGTGATTTTGATATTATTATAAGAACCTTCTATTAATTTTACCGGGGCTCTGCAGAAATATTCTGCTACCATTGCATCATCGGTGATCTTGATATTTGTCTCCTGAGACGCTGCCAGTTTATCATATGCCTCTCTGATCAAAGTATAAGAAAACGACTGCGGTGTCTGAATCGCCCACAGCTTCTCTCTGGGAAGTGTTTTTTCCACATAGCCATCATCATTGCTCATCTTGATTGTGTCTTTTACCGGCATTCCCACAACACAGGCACGGCAGGATGGCAGTTCATCCAGAACACGGTTCAGAATTTCCTCATCGACAAAAGGTCTTGCGCCATCGTGGATCAGGACATAATCACAGGCATCAATCGCTTTCAGTCCTTCATAGACAGAATGATACCGTTCCTTTCCGCCCTCAACAATATGGCTGACCTTTGTCAGGCCATAAGGAAGGACAATTTCTTCCCTGCACTGCTCTTTTTCCCCTTTGCCACAGACAAGGATAATTTCATCTATCCTGCTGCAGTCCTGAAATACAGCCATAGAATAATAGAGTACCGGTTTGCCATCCATCAACAGGTATTGTTTTTTCACTTTGCTTTTCATTCTGCTGCCGCTGCCGCCTGCAAGCACAATTGCCGTATTCTTCATAAATTTAACGTTCTCCCAGCTTCAGATTTGGCACTGCGTTCAGATCCAGGCTGTGACGAATTCCTCTGCAGTAATCATAGTATCCCGCCACTCCGATCATTGCTGCATTGTCCGTGCAGAATATGGGGGACGGACGATAAAAGGTAATCCCGTTCTTTCTGCAGGCTTCCTCCATGGCCTGTCGCAGCGTCCCGTTGGATGCCACTCCGCCTGCAATCGCCAGCTTGTTCATCCCGGATTCTTTTACGGCATGTATCGCATGTTCCACCAGAACTTCTGTCACAGCCTTCTGGAAAGATGCAGCCACGTCAGCTTCTACAATCGGTTCGTTTTTCATTTTACAGCCGTTCAGATAATTCAGGACAGCCGACTTCAGTCCGCTGAAGCTGAAATCGTACGGTGCATCCTCAATTTTCGCCCGCGGGAAACGGATCGCATCCGGATTTCCCTCTTTTGAAAGGCGGTCAATTTTGGGTCCGCCGGGATAACCGAGACCAATGGCACGTGCGACTTTGTCGAATGCTTCTCCTGCAGCATCGTCACGTGTCCGTCCCAGAATTTCATATTCCCCGTAATCTCTTACTTTTACAAGGTGTGTATGGCCGCCGGAAACCACCAGACAGATAAACGGCGGCTCCAGATCTTTATTCTCAATATAATTGGCAGAAATATGACCTTCTATGTGATGCACTCCCACCAGCGGAAGGTTTTTTGCGTAGCTGATGGCCTTTGCCTCCGCTACACCAACCAGAAGCGCACCTACCAGTCCCGGCCCATACGTAACGGCAATCGCGTCCAGATCATCCAGGCCTGTTTTCGCCTCTGACAGAGCCTCCTCTATCACCTGATTAATTTTTTCGATATGTTTTCTTGATGCGATTTCCGGCACAACTCCGCCGTAAAGCTTATGCAGTTCTATCTGTGAAGAAATAATATTTGACAGTACCTCCCGTCCGTTCTTCACAACGGCTGCTGCTGTCTCATCACAGGAGCTCTCAATTCCGAGTATCAGAATATCTTTTCCGCTTCCCCGGCTCCCGTTTACTGAATTTATCTCCTGTCCACTCATCCTGTGCCTCCGCTATTCTTCTTTAAAATCAAGTTCCACTGTCTTGCCGTCTTTTCCCGGATATGCATTCGGAAAAATCTTACGAACCTGATCCATATATTCCTCCGGCCGTACAAGAGACGGACTGTAATGGGTCAGCCACAGCTGTTCCGGCTGTGCCTGTTTTGCCAGAAAGGCCGCCTCTTTAAATGTCATATGTTTATTTTCCACTGCCTTCTGATCTTTTTCCTGTTCTCCGTACATTCCTTCGCAGATAAACAAGTCCGCTCCCGCTGCCTGTCTCGCAATCACATCCACCGGACGCGTGTCTGTACAGTACGTCACTTTGATTCCTTTTCTTGCAGGACCGAGTACATCTTCAGGACAATACCTTCGTCCCTCCGACTCGATAATTTCTCCCTTTTGCAGCCTGCTCCAGAATTTCATCGGAATGCCGGCCTCTTTTGCCCGCTCCACGTCAAACCGCCCTGCACGGTCGATTTCTATCGTATACCCATAGCAGAGCACATTGTGATTCACGCGAAAAGCCGTAATGCGATATCCGTTCTGTTCAAATACCTGTTCAGGTCCCTGAATCTCTTTAAATATAATCGGAAACGGAAGCTCAGGAGCAATCACCCGCAGTGCATTCACCACGCGCTCCAGCCCTTTCGGTCCAATCATCGTAAGAGGTTCCGTCCGGTCTGCATTTCCCATGGTCAAAAGCAATCCCGGAAGACCACTGATATGATCACCGTGATAATGGGTAAAGCATATGGTATCAATGGGCTTAAAGCTCCATCCTTTTTCCTTAATCGCAACCTGTGTCCCCTCACCGCAGTCAATCAGAAGATTACTTCCGTTGAAACGCGTCATGAGGGACGTCAGCCAGCGGTAAGGAAGCGGCATCATTCCGCCGCTGCCAAGCAAACAAACATCAAGCATATTTCCTCCAGTGCCGCACTTGCTGCGGCTTAATCATCTTACCATATATTTCAAAACTTTTGCAAGGCGAACTGCTCTGCCCTGCACAGTACTGTTATTCTGTTTCTGCCTCCGGAAGGCAGTCAAAAAACAGAGTGTCCTTTACGGAAACGGGAATCACAAAGGATTCTGTGATTCTGTCATAGCAGGATTCACAGAGACAGAAAGAATGGGTTTCCCCGTCCTTTCCGGAAAAATATCCCCAGTCCCACGCAACCTGAAGTACGCCCTCCCGGATCATGTCACGTTCTGCAGCAATTATTTTTCCGCAGCCATTACACTGCAGCTTCTTTTTTATCATACGTTTCCTCCCCACGGCATTTTTTTGCTTTTATCATCTGTCAGCACCGTCATTATAACGCTACGCACATCTGCTGCCTACTGGGAAACAATGAGAACGTGATCCTGCACTCCCGGAAAGATGCAGCCGAAGCTGCCTTCAGGCAGTCCACATGATCACTGCATCTTCTTTCGGTTTTTCGTAAAAATTTTTCCGCACACCGACAGATGCGAAGCCAAGCTTCTCATACAGCGCAAGGGCCGCCTGATTGCTGATACGGACTTCCAGCGTATACCGTTCAATGCCGCGGGTTTTCCCCGCCTCCATCAACTCTGACAGCATACGGTATCCCACACCCCTGCCACGGTACGCAGGTGATACTGCCACGTTCGTAATATCTGCTTCCTCAAAAGACTGAAGAAGCCCGCAGTAACCGATCACCCGGTTGTCTGCCCGGACTGTCAGATACAGAGTATCCGAAGAAGATAAGGCGGAAAGGAAACCGTTTTCACTCCAGGGCATCGAAAAGATCTCCCGTTCCAGCGCTGCAACAGCCGGAATATCCTCCTGCTTCATTTCTGCAATTTCCAGTTTCATGATATCATTTCCTGTTTCTTCTGCGCAGCCGCACGTTCCCGCTCTGCCTGAGACAGACGCAGATACTCCGGAACGTGTGCAGCAGCCGTCTCCGTTCTTCCTTCCTTCACATACAAAACAGCAAGCGCTGCCACCGAAGAGGCTCTCTGCCGGTTCACATGTGCCGGGGCAAAATCAAAAGGCACTTTTATCAGCTCCTGCAGAATCTCACGATACACAGGAACACCGTCTCCCACAAAAGTCACCGGCTCTCCCAGTTCGTTGATTTTATCCGCAATCTCACTGACAGCCAGCGGGCACTGCTTAAGTACCGTGCAGAATTTTTTCCCTTCAAATCTGTAAATACCGGTATAAACCTGGTTTCTTCTGGCATCCATCAGCGGACAGATTATTCCTGCAGCACCGTACAGGTTGTATGCCAGTGCATCCACTGTAGGAATATGCACCAGCGGTTTGTCCAGTGCCAGCCCAAGCCCCTTGGCTGTAGCCGATCCGATGCGCAATCCCGTAAAAGAACCAGGCCCTCCGGCCACAGCAATTGCATCCAGCGAATTCAGGTCAAGCTCAATCATACGCGCCGCCTCATCCAGCATGGGCAGCAGCGTCTGTGAATGTGTTTTTTTATAATTTACAGTATACTCAGCCAGCAGGACATCATCCTCCACCACTGCCACAGATGCAACGAGTCCCGAGCTGTCTAACGCCAGTATTTTCATGTCATTTGCTCCGTTTCTATAGATTTGAAAGACTACAGTTCAAAGGCTGCGTTCTCCACCGTAATTTTCCTGTAATCGAATCCCTTCTCCAGATCTTTCTCAATGGTAATACGGACGGTATGCTCCGGCATCAGTTCTTCAATCAGATTCGCCCATTCCACAAGGCAGACACCGTCTCCGTAAAAATAGTCTTCATAACCGATTTCATCCATTTCCTCCAGACAGGAAATCCGGTACACATCAAAATGGTAAAACGGCAGTCGCCCCTCTTCGTATATCTGGATAATCGTAAATGTGGGACTGCTGACCGGTTCCGTGATCCCGAGCCCTTCTGCCATGCCTTTCGTCAACACCGTTTTTCCGACGCCCAGATCTCCCACCAGTGAAAACACCTGACCCGGTTCTGCCTTCTGTGCCAGCCGTCTACCCAGACGGAGCGTCTCTTCCTCAGAGTACGTTTCTATTATCATGGTTTCCTCCCGTCCTCTATTTTTCCTTCAGCCTTACCTTTTTCTTATCCACATAAAAAAGCAGTATTTTCTTCACGGTTTCCGTCCGGTCTCCCATCTGATCCTTCACCCAGATGTGAGCATTTCTCGCGCTTGTATAAACGTAAATGCTCTTCGCCGTCTCACGCACCTTGCATACCTGATCCCATGGAATCACTGTACTGGCATCGCCCTGCGTCACATGAATTCCTTTATCTGAAAGCTCGTACATAAGGGGCTTTTTGAAAACGGGATTCAGTTTTACCTGTTTTGCAGATCTTGTGTAAAAAGAAAAAGGCTGGTACACCAGAAATAAAACTCCAAAAAGCGGGTAAATCCATATATTCTCCGCACCGCTCCCGACGCGCACAAAATATAGCACGAAAAGCCCGATTGCTGCAATGATGCTGAAAATGCCGCTGAATTCATGGTAACCATGATACATCATAAAACCATACATGGCACCTGTCGACATCTGAATGTCAAATTTTGTTTCCATCTGCTGCCTCCTTCTGAGTTGTATAATTAATCTGCCAAAAAGTCATTTCAGGTTCAGAAATGCAAAAGGCTCTTCATCCTGCAGGAAATGCATCAGCATATAGGAACAGACAACAGCGACACGTTCTTCCCGGAGAATCCGTTTCACCTCTTCGCGGTCAGCCAGGACCACCTCAATTTCTTCCGAATCTTCCAGAAGCTGTGAACTGATCTCACCCTCTGCATATCCGTATACCGTTCCGCAGCACTCATCCGTCATACCGATGGTTGTATAATACGGCTTTTCAAACATCCGGTCCACTTTCAGAGGATGCAGCGTAAGCCCTGTCTCCTCCTTCATTTCCCGTACAGCCGCCTCATGATAATCCTCTCCCGTCTCCACCAGACCGGCAGGAAACTCATAAATATAATTGTCGATCGGATACCGGTACTGACGAATCAGCACCACACGATCTCTTTTTTCCCCGTACAGACTGTAAATAATCACTCCGTCGGGCACCTGTTCTTTTCTGGAAATCTCCAGATCATTCACTGTCTTTGATCTGGAAGCCAGATAATACATTCTCTCATGACCTTTCCGGTCTTCCACATGCATATCAAACAGGTTCAAATATGGATTCTCTGTTTTCTGGTCAATTTTTTTGATTTTTCCCATTGTTTCCACCTTCCGATTCTGTTCCGGAGACGGAACAAAAAGCAGGCAGGCCTGCCATCGGTTCCTCATCTCCTCCTTCATGAGGGTCCTGACTGCTTTTTCGCGCCAGGCATGGTCAGCTTTGCTGGCATTTCCTCTTCACGCAAGTGTACATCCCACTGCACGCGGGCAGTCAAAAAAAGGTACTGCAAAATATCAGCTATTCTGCAGCACCTTCATACAGTCACTATATCAAACCGTCCGTCTCTCAGCTCTGTGTCTGACCCTTTCGGTCAGGCACACGCTGTTCCTGTGCATCACTGTGCAAAACTCTGCTGATTCGCTTATATAATAACATAGTCGGCACAGAAATCAATACACCTTTTATCAGATTCAGCGGTGCAACTGCAAACATCACAAGCGTGGACACACTCGTAATTCCCGGATTGATCGCGGTTCCCATTCCGACAATCGTATCCAGAGGCATTCCGTAAAGCTTTGAAAATGCCGGAAGAAGATAGATTGCGTTGAACATGCTTCCGAAAACCGTCATCACAACAGTACCGGCTGCAAGGGCTGTGACAGCCATCCTTTTCGTCTTGTGTACGTGGTAAATGATTGCAGCAGGAACCGCAAAAGAACAGCCCACCACAAAGTTCGCCAGATCACCTACAAATGCGGTTGATGTACCTTTCACCACAAGTTTCAGAAGAATTTTCACCAGCTCAATCACAACTCCGCCTACCGGTCCCAGATAAAAGGCACCGATCATTACAGGGATCTCACTGAAATCCAGCTTATAAAATTCCGGCGCAAGAAATACGAGCGGAAAATCAAAGATATGCAGTATCATAGCCAGAGCTCCGAGCATGGCGCACACAGTCAGGTACTTCGTTCTGCTGACCTTTGCAATGTTCTTTTTCAGTACGGTTCTCTCCACGATTTCCGACACGGCAATAATCGCCGCCACCACCAGCAGACACACAAGTACAAACTGGAGGTTTTCACTTACTGCTTCAAAAAATCCTTTGTTCATTTCTTTCTCTCCTTTTCTCAAATAATACCGGCTTTTCGCCGTCTGTTTAAGAAAGGTTCTTCTTTTATGGCAGCGCACCGCAATATCACAGAAGCTCCGGCGGGCTTTCCCGTGAAACGAAATTTCCTGCAGAACAAAAGCAGGCAAGCCTGCCATCAGCTCCCC
>JAXEBU010000188.1:0-5559 GCA_034093895.1 Candidatus Choladocola sp.
CAGGTAAAATTTCCTTACAAATTCTAAAGCAATAAAAAAACAGCCTGCCATGATGAAAACTACTTCATCAAAACAAACTGTTCTATAAAAATATCCCGATATTCTCTTCTGGAAATGCAATGATATTCCGGAAAGCCTTGCTTATTCAAGAAATCCGGCTAGTAAAAAAAATAATTTTTAACTCCATTTGCACTCCAGAGACAAAAATAAATCCCCGGGAAAGCCCATAAATACAGGCTTTTCCGAGGATTCGACTTCTATTCCATTTCAATCGTTGCCGGTGGCTTTGGACTCATATCATAGCAAACCCTATTCACATTTTCTACCTCTGCCAATATCCTGTTGGTGATCACTTCCAGGACATCCCAGTCAATCCGCTCAATTGTTGCCGTCATGGCATCGACTGTGTTGATGGCACGGATGATGACGGTGTACTCGAAGCAGCGCTCATGATTCTTCATTCCGACCGACTTGAAATCCGGTACGACTGTAAAATACTGCCATACCTTTTTGTCCAGTCCGGCTTTTTCGAATTCTTCGCGCAGAATCGCATCGGATTCACGCACTGCTGCCAGGCGGTCACGTGTAATGGCTCCGAGGCAGCGCACGCCAAGTCCGGGACCCGGGAAGGGCTGACGGTATACCATGGAAGCCGGCAGTCCAAGCTCAATTCCGCAGGCACGGACTTCATCCTTAAAGAGCTGCTTCAAGGGCTCTACCAGTTCAAAATTCAGGTCTTCCGGAAGGCCGCCCACATTGTGGTGAGATTTTACCATTTTTGCCGTCTTGGTGCCGCTCTCGATTATATCGGGATAAATGGTTCCCTGTCCGAGGAAGTCGATACCTTCCAGTTTTCTTGCTTCTTCTTCAAAAACGCGGATAAATTCGCCGCCGATAATCTTACGCTTTTTTTCAGGATCTGCCACATTCTCCAGTTTTGTCAGGAATCTTTCGGTGGCGTCAACATAAATCAGGTTTGCATGCAGCTGATTCTGAAATACTTCAACAACACTTTCTGATTCATTTTTTCGCATCAGCCCGTGATTTACGTGAACACAGACAAGCTGCTGTCCGATCGCACGAATCAGCATTGCCGCCACTACAGACGAGTCCACCCCGCCGGAAAGGGCAAGAAGAACCTTCCGGTCACCGACCTGTCTGCGAATCAGCGCCACCTGATCCTCAATAAAGTTCTTCATATTCCAGTTTGCCTCTGCCTTACACGTCTGGAACACAAAGGTTTTCAGCTCTTCTTCCGACAGCAGGCTGTCATATTGTTTTTCGCATCTGCTTCCAGGGTAATCAACGGAAATAACCGGGTATCCGCAGTCATACACCTCCGGGCAGACTTCTACTGCCGCACCGTCTACAATGCGGTTCTCTCCCCCGTTCAGAATAATTCCTTTTACGTTGTCCATTCCCCGCAGTTCATTCACAGTAATATCGTGAGGATGAATCTCACTGTAGACTCCGAGACTGCGGATCTGACGTGCCAGCACGGTATTTTCGGTACTGCCAAGGTCAAGAATAACTATCATATCCTGTTTCATGGTCGTATCTCCTTTGTATAAGATGTTTCTTCCATACTACCATATACCTTCAATTCTGAACAGAAAAAAACCAAATTTTTTTTGGAATAAATAAGTTTATTCAAAAATAATTTCTGTTTCTCTTTCCAATGAATCTTGTACAGGTTCAGACAGCCTGCAATCCGCTGACGTTTTCCCCAGTCCCATCCAGGCTTCATTCGTTGTTACGTTCTGTACGGTTACGGCAGCAAGTTCTGTCTCAGCCCCGCTGTTCTCCGACCGGATCATATCTGTATTTCTTTACTGTGTCCGGAGACTTCCTGTAATCTTTATAATAGGCCTGTCTTCAGCCAGATTCATTTTGCCTGCTGATCCAAATAACACCACGCCTTCTCCATTGGCTTCTGATCCCGCGCTTCTGCCGATTCCTGTTTTACACATCATCTGTGAAACTCCATTGCGTACGAAATCACTTTTTCCGCTCCCGGTGCCAGTCTCTGCTCTCCCGTTTTTTCTTCCAGTGAGCCACAGAACCCGTCATCATCCGTACGTCCCGCCCAGGGCTCCAGACAGATAAAATTGCCCGTCTTTTTGGCCCATATTCCGAGATAAGGAAATTCCCGGCAGTCCATGGTCACATATGGTGTTTCGTCCGGACGCACAATTCGTACCTGGGCAATATTCTGTTCATCAAAAATCAGTGTATCATAAACATCCTCACAGAATTTCACCAGACCGTCTTTCAATGACAGTGTCTTTTTCTTCTTAACATCCGCCAGACCATTTTCCGGATTGACACCGATATACGTCAGCGCTTCACGTCCCGGAAATTCCAGAAAGTACGACTCTTTCTCTTCAGGTCGCTCTTCCGGTACCGTAAAACCGGGATGTCCTCCGATCGAATAATACATTTCCTCTGTTCCTCTGTTTATGACTTCCCAGATCACCAGGAGACGCCTGGAATCTGATCCATCCAGCCTGTGAGTCACCAGCAGTTCAAAATCATATGGATAGATCCTTCTCGTATTTTCTGTCGGAAGGAGACGATGGGTCACCGAAGTCTTTGACTGTTCCACGCATTCAAATTCCATATCACGGGCAAAGCCGTGCTGCGTTTTCATCTCATACGTTTTCTCTCCGATGCGGTATTCTCCACCATTTACTTTTCCCACAAAGGGAAACAGAATCGGCGCATGACGATTCCACACAGCCGGATCAGCTGTCCAGATCCGTTCCTGTCCGCTTTCTTTATCATACACACTGCAAAGCTCAGCACCAACATCCGAAATTTTCACTTTTATCTGTTGATTCTCCAATTCACGCATTTTCTGCACACTCCTTTTCTCCATTCGCCTGGCAAAGTACCTGACCTGCCTGTTTTATTATATCAGAAGATTACATGTGTTACCATATGATGTGTTCCTGTTTCCGAAATAATATCCTCCCGGGAACAACGAAACCGGAATGCTCACCGCCTTCTGTTTTCAAGGAAACAGGGCTTCTGAAGCTGTGTGAACATCTGCAAATTAAGGCCAAACGGATAATTGTTGTCGGAGATACCCACAACGGCCTGGATATTCTCCGTCAAACCAGTTTTGCCATTGCAATGGAAATGCAAATGACCGCGTAAAAAAGCCGCCGATATATTGTAAATGACAATGACCACGATGGATGCGCGCAGGCCATCCGGAATTTTCTTCTCGCCTGATCAGATATCCCGTTTATACTCTTCTGCAGAAATGTAAAAACCGGAATAGTCGCCGCCACCCGTAAAACGGGTGGCTCGGCTGGGTATAACCCCTTGACACCGGACAACGTCTCAAGGCGCCCCAGACTTTCTCTCTGTTCAAGTCACTATTGCACTTGACGCATTGCTTATGCCCCTGAAGGGGCGTTCGTACTACTGCGACTTAACCCTTAAAAGGGTCTTCATATTCCTTTATACTTAATCTATCCTGCATGATATCGTATTTTTCCTGATCCTGAATGTATTTTTTGATTGTCGCTTCATTTAAGCCAACTGTACATAATATCCTTCTGACCTGAAATGTCTGTTTCCAAACTTATACTTTAAATTTGCATGTCTATCGAATATCATAAGAGCTGACTTACCCTTCAAATATCCCATAAAGCTCGAAACACTCATCTTCGGCGGAATACTTACCAACATATGGATATGATCAGGCATTAAATGCCCTTCGATAATCTCCACTCCCTTGTAAGAACATAACTGTTTCAGAATATTTCTTATATCAACTTTTAATTGATTATAAATTATTTTTTGTCTATACTTTGGAGTGAATACGATGTGGTATTTACACATCCATTTTGTGTGAGCTAAAACGTTATTCTTTTTTGCCATAAAATCACCTTTCCTTTCTTGTAATAGTGTCTGAACAACTCTATTGTAGCGGAAAGGTGATTTTTTGTATAACAATTTGTCTCCACCCGCATAGCAGGTGGGTTTTGGTTTCGGGCATTTCCATTTTTCGGATCAACGAAAAATGGAAATGCCCTCAACAGGCTAAAGCCCATACATAAAAAAATCCGAAAATCATTGATTTTCGGATCTTCCAAGAGCACGAGACGGGATTCGAACCCGCGACCCTCGCCTTGGCAAGGCGATACTCCACCACTGAGCCACTCGTGCATATTCTATTTTTTCAGTTCTTCAGTTCCTCCGAACACTATGTACTATACTACATCTTTTCTTTCCTGTCAACAACTTTTTTGAATTTTTTATATTTTTTGTATTTTTCATATAATAAGCACTATTTCAATCCTTTTTGGAACCGCCTCTGTCCCCATTCATAAAATTTTTCCCCCGTTCTGACAAAAAAATATCGTAAATAGAAGAAATATGTGTTAGAATATAAAAGGGTTCGGCATCAGCCACCTGGAAACGGGCGGCAAAGCATTGTCGGACATATTCACAATTTTAAAGGAGGAATAAAAGTTATGGCATTAGTAACCACAACTGAGATGTTCAAAAAAGCTTATGACGGCGGATACGCTATCGGCGCATTCAACGTAAACAACATGGAAATCATTCAGGGTATCACAGAAGCAGCTGGCGAGCTGAAGAGCCCGGTTGTCCTTCAGGTTTCCAAGGGTGCAAGAGCTTACGCTAACAACACTTATCTTGTAAAAATGGTAGAAGCAGCAGTTTTAGAGAATCCTGATATTCCGATCGCTCTTCATCTTGACCACGGTGACAGCTTCGAAATTTGCAAATCCTGTATCGATGGCGGATTTACTTCTGTTATGATCGATGCTTCTTCCAAACCGTTCGAAGAGAACATTGAACTGACAAAGAAGGTTGTAGAATACGCTCACGCTCACGGTGTTGTAGTAGAGGCTGAACTTGGTACTCTGGCTGGTATCGAAGATGAAGTACAGGTAGAAGCCGGACACGAAGCTTATACTCGTCCGGAAGAAGTAGAAGAGTTCGTAGACAGAACGGGATGTGATTCTCTTGCAATCGCTATCGGAACTTCTCACGGTGCTTACAAATTCACTCCGGATCAGTGCACACGTAACGAGAAGGGTATCCTCGTTCCGCCGCCACTTCGTTTCGACGTTCTCGAAGAGTGCATTAAGAAACTGCCGGGATTCCCGATCGTTCTTCACGGATCTTCTTCTGTACCGCAGGATTTCGTAAAAATGATCAACGAAAACGGCGGACAGATGCCGGATGCAGTAGGTATTCCGGAAGAACAGCTGAGAAAAGCAGCTGAACTTGCCGTATGTAAGATCAACATCGATTCCGATATCCGTATCGCTATGACAGGTGTTATCAGACAGTACATGGCACAGAACCCGAGTCATTTCGACCCGCGTCAGTACCTGAAACCGGCTCGTCAGGCTGTTAAAGATATGGTAGCTCACAAGATCAAAAACGTTCTGGGAAGTGCAGGCAAGGCCTGATTCAGTCAGCTGTATATCACAGATAAAACGAAGGATCGCTGCAGAATTCTGCAGCGATCCCTTTTTGTATAGGCTTTAGCCTGTTGAGGGCATTGGAGTTTTT
>JAXEBU010000189.1:0-8629 GCA_034093895.1 Candidatus Choladocola sp.
GAATTACATCATGGAAGAATACGGACAGCCGATGCATGCCTTCGATTATGATGATATTGCCGGTCACGAAATCATTGTACGCCGTGCGAAAAAAGATGAGAAATTTGTTACTCTGGACGGACAGGAACGTACCATGGATGAGAATGTCCTGATGATCTGTGATGCAGAGAAGTCAATTGGTATTGCAGGTATCATGGGCGGAGAGAATTCCATGATTACAGATAATGTAAAAACCATGATGTTCGAGGCTGCCTGCTTTGACGGCACCAATATCCGTCTGTCTTCCAAGCGGATCGGCCTGCGTACAGATGCTTCCGCAAAATTCGAAAAGGGTCTTGATCCAAACAACGCAAAGGCAGCCATTGACCGTGCCTGCCAGCTGATAGAAGAACTTGGGGCCGGAGAAGTGGTAGGCGGAATGGTTGACGTATACAGTACGGTCAAAGAGCCGGTGAGAATTCCCTTTGAACCGGACAAGATCAATGCACTGCTGGGAACAGATATTCCGGCGGATGAAATGCTTTCCTACTTCCGGATGATTGACCTTGAATACGATGAAGAAACGAAGGAAGTGATTGCTCCCACCTTCCGTCACGATCTGTTCCGCACAGCCGATCTGGCAGAAGAAGTGGCAAGATTCTACGGATATGACAATATTCCCACAACCCTTCCGGACGGAGAGGCAACCGCAGGAAAACTGCCCTTTGAGATGCGGATCCGCGAGGTGGCAGAGGATATTGCTGAATTCTGCGGATTCTCACAGGGCTATATGTATTCTTTTGAGAGCCCGAAGGTATTCGACAGACTTCTGATTCCGGAAGATTCACCACTGCGCAATGCAGTGAAAATCTCCAATCCGCTGGGAGAGGATTTCAGTATCATGCGGACAACATCCATGAACGGTATGCTGACCTCCCTCGGATTCAACTACAATCACAGAAACAAGAACGTACGACTGTATGAACTGGGAAATATTTATCTGCCGAAGTCACTTCCGCTTACAGAACTTCCGGAGGAGAGAATGCAGTTTACGCTGGGAATGTACGGTGACGGCGATTTCTTCACTATGAAAGGTGTGGTGGAAGAATTCCTTGAGAAACTGGGAATCACCGGAAGAAAGACGTATTCCCCGAAGAGCGGAAAGCCGTATCTGCATCCGGGACGTCAGGCAGATATTCTGTATCAGAATACAGTTCTCGGTTATCTTGGAGAGGTACATCCTCTCGTTGCTGACAGCTACGGAATCGGAGAAAAAGCTTATGTGGCAGTGATTGATATGGAAGAGGTCGGAAAACTGGCAACCTTTGACCGCAAGTACACAGGAATTGCCCGTTATCCGGCTGTTACCCGTGATATCAGTATGGTTGTTCCGAAAACAGTACTGGCAGGACAGATTGAAGATATGATCATTCAGCGAGGGGGAAAGAATCTTGAGAGCTGTCATCTGTTCGACATTTATGAAGGAGCACAGATAAAGAGCGGATTCAAGTCAGTTGCCTACTCCATTACCTTCCGTGCAAAAGACCGCACACTGGAGGAAGCCGATATTTCAGCTGCAATGAAGAAGATCTGGAACGGTCTGGAGTCTCTCGGAATAGAGATCCGGTCCTGAAGTCAGGTAAGCAAAAGGATACAGAAATGATGCGATTATATATTGTACGACATGGTGAGACTCCGTGGAATACGGAGCGACGTCTTCAGGGGCAGACCGATATCGCATTGAACGAGAACGGGCGATCACTCGCAGGAGTGACTGCCCGTGCTTTGCAGAAGGTGCCCTTTGATCTGGCTGTTACAAGCCCTCTTTCCAGAGCTGTTGAAACGGCGGAAATTATAATCGGGACGCGAAAAATTCCGCTGATTCCGGAGCCGAGAATTCAGGAAATCAGTTTCGGTGAAAGAGAAGGAAAGAGAATGACGGATGAAGAACGGGATCATCCCGGTTCAGACTTTTATCAGTTCTTTCATGAACCTCAGAATTATCAGCCCGGCAGAGGTGGAGAGACCATTGATGCACTGTGCGCACGCACGGGAGCATTTCTGGACGAACTGAAAGAGAAGAAAGAGTGGCAGGACAGTACCATACTGATTTCATCCCACGGTGCTGCAGTGCGTGCCATGCAATCCCATATGACCGGATGCAGCCGAAGCAGCTTCTGGGGAAGCGGAGTGCCGAAAAACTGTGCCGTCACCATAGTGGAACTTGAAAACGGATCATGGATCATAAAAGAACAGGATGTGGTTTACTATGAAAACCTCTGATTTTTATTTCGATTTACCGCAGGAGCTGATTGCGCAGGATCCTCTGGAGAATCGTTCCTCTTCCAGACTTCTTGTCCTTGACCGGAATACGGGAAGTATGGAACACCGCCATTTCTATGACATTCTGGAATATCTGAATCCGGAGGACTGTCTCGTAATAAATAACACGAAGGTTATTCCGGCAAGACTTTACGGTGTCCGTGAGAATACGGGAGCAGCCATTGAGATTCTGCTTCTGAAACGAAAAGAAAACAATGTATGGGAAACGCTGGTAAAACCGGGCAAAAAAGCAAAGGTGGGTACAAAAATAGTATTCGGCGACGGCATGCTGACGGGTGAAGTGATCGATATTGTGGAAGAAGGCAACCGTCTGATTCAGTTCACGTATGAGGGGATTTTTGAAGAAATTCTCGATCAGCTGGGCCAGATGCCTCTTCCGCCTTATATTACCCATGAGCTGAAGGATAAAAACCGTTACCAGACGGTATACGCAAAGTATGACGGTTCAGCGGCTGCACCTACGGCAGGACTGCATTTTACGCCTGAGCTGCTCTCCCAGGTGCGGGAAAAAGGCATTCGGATCGCAGAAGTGACGCTTCATGTGGGACTTGGTACTTTCCGACCGGTAAAGGTAGAAAATGTGACGGAACATCACATGCATTCAGAATTTTACCAGGTGAATGAAGAGGCAGCCCGGATTATAAATGAGACAAAAGAGCGTGGTGGCAGAGTGATCTGCGTCGGTACTACAAGCTGCCGTACCATTGAGTCAGCAGTCAGGGAAAACGGAAGACTGGAACCCTGCAGCGGATGGACAGAGATATTTATTTATCCCGGTTATCAGTTTAGACTCCTGGACGGGCTGATTACAAACTTTCATTTGCCGGAATCCACGCTTCTCATGCTTGTATCAGCACTGGCAGGAAAAGAGCATGTTCTTGACGCATACAGGGAAGCAGTAGCGCAGAAATACCGTTTCTTTTCTTTTGGAGATGCCATGCTGATTCTGTAACGGTACGGAAAGAAATACTGAGTATTATGTCTGGAGGAAATGAATTTATGCAGTTTCACAATATTACGAAGGATGACATGCTCAATGGTGATGGTCTCAGAGTCGTTCTCTGGGTAGCAGGGTGTTCCCATTACTGCAGTGAATGCCAGAATCCGGTCACATGGGATCCAAACGGAGGCATTCCGTTCGGAGAGTCAGAAAAGCAGGAATTGTTTGCAGAACTCGGGAAATCCTACGTATCGGGAATTACCTTCAGCGGCGGTGATCCGCTGTATCGGACGAATGAGCCGGAGATACTGGAACTTGCGAGAGAAATCAAAAGCATATTTCCCGATAAAACAGTGTGGCTTTATACCGGATATTCCTGGGAATACGTAAAGGAGCGGGAAATCGTACGATATCTTGATGTTCTGGTAGACGGAGAATACGTAAAAGAACTGCGTGACACACAGCTGTACTGGAGAGGAAGTTCCAATCAGAGAGTAATCAATGTACAGGAATCTCTGAAAAAGGGCATGGTGGTTCTTCACTGTGCGTAAAAAATGCTGAAGAAAAGAGGATACAGAATATGAAAATGATAAAGATTCAGTATCTGAATGATGAGATGAAACGTCTGGAATATATTGACGGGAAATCTGACTGGATTGACCTTCGCTGTGCGGAGGATATTACAATGAAAAAGGGAGAATTCAGACTGATTCCGCTGGGAGTTGCCATGCAGCTGCCGGAAGGATATGAAGCACATATTGTGCCGAGAAGCTCAACCTTTAAAAACTACGGAATTATTCAGACAAACCATATGGGTGTGATAGACGAGACGTATGCAGGTCCCAATGACTGGTGGTATATGCCGGCGTATGCACTTCGTGACACGGAGATTCACATTAATGACAGAATCTGCCAGTTCCGTATTATGGAGCATCAGCCGGTGATTGCATTTCAGGAGTGTGAAAAACTGGAAAAGCCTGACCGTGGCGGAATCGGCAGTACAGGAAAAAACTGATCTGTCGTGGAGTAAGTCAAGTCGAACCCACGTGAGATCTGGCGCGCGATTCCGGTCAGCTAACAGAAGAGGGAGTTTTCTTCGAATGAGATAAATAAAAGTTCAGTGACGAGGGTGCCGGATAAATTCGTTTGTCTGCTGTGTACGGACAAAAAGAATGCCAGGCACCTTTTTTGGGTAAAAGTGTCTAATTACCCTGCGGATATTTGCATTATTTTACTGAAAATGCAAGTTTAGCTTTACCAAAAATGAAAAATAAAATATAATATATGAGAATGAAGCAGAAAATAGTGATATTTGTTAGAACAATTAATTGGGAGTATACAGTGACTGGTATAGTTTTGGGAATGGTCGCTTTTGGGCTGTTCGTTCTGTATGATTTAAACAGTGTACTGTGGAAGCGCCGGTGGATGCATCCTTCTTTTCTGACGGGCTGCGTTCTTCTTCTGCTGAGTACAGTGCTGCAGATCTGTTCAGCGTTAAAAACAGTACAGATTAACGTCTCTTTTATTATATTTTTCGTTCTTGCGCTGATTTCTTTCGGGTTAATGATTTATACGCTGTTTTTTGCATTGCCTTTTGAAAAGACATATATGGAAACAGATGAAAAACCGCAGGTATATGACCAGGGAATGTACGCACTGTGCAGACATCCCGGTGTTTTATGGTTTTTTTTCTTTTACCTGTTTCTGGGACTGGCCCTGCGGCCGTCGCATATGTTGAGAAACGGCATGATATACAGCCTGCTGAACCTGTTTTATATCATAATGCAGGATTTCTGGACTTTCCCGAAAACGTTTGCTGATTATGGCACCTACAAAGAAAAGACTCCTTTTCTGATACCTACACGTGTCAGCGTAAGAAGGGCATTGAGACGGAAATTAATAAAATGATATGACTGAGATACACGCTCCGTGAGAATCGCGCTCCAGGTCTCACGTGCGTTTGACTTGAATTATAGAGGAAAGGGGGGAACAGTATGCGGTTTCAGGAAAAACTGCGAAGATATTCCAAGGCGGAAATATGGGATGAATACTGCGGCTTTCTGAATATGAGCATGGAAGAATATATGTCCATGCAGAACAGGCTTGTCATGGAAGAAATTGAGATCTGGTGCGGAAGCGAGCTCGGCAGAAGCATTCTGCACGGCACCACACCGCATACGATTGATGAGTTTCGTTCCAGGGTTCCCCTGACCACATACGATGATTACGCTGAGATACTTCTGAAAAAAGAAAGCAGCTGTCTTCCTCAGGAACCGGTGCTCTGGCTTCAGACAACCTGGGAAGGCGGAATGCATCCGATGAAGGTGGCACCGTATACAAAAAGCATGCTGGATACGTACAAGCGTAATGTTATGGCGTGCTTTATCCTGGCCACAGGAAACAGGCGTGGAGATTTTGATATCTCAGTAACGGATCATATGCTTTATGCGCTGGCTCCGCTGCCGTTTGCCACCGGTCTGCTGCCTGTCCTGATACAGGATGAGATAGATATAGAATATCTGCCTCCGGTGAAAGAGGCAGTAAACATGTCTTTTTCCGAAAGAAACAAGAAAGGTTTTAAACTTGGTCTGAAAAAAGGAATTGAATACTTTTTCGGCCTCGGCAGTGTGACATATTTCGTCAGTAAAAGTCTCGCTGCGCTGCAGTCTTCAGGAGAAGAAAAATCCTTGCTGGAAAAGGCGGGACGAATTTCTCCGAAGATCCTTGTACGTTACATAAAAGCAAAAAGAAAATGCCGTCAGGAGAACAGAGAGCTTCTGCCAAGAGATCTGTTCCAGCTGAAGGGATTTATGTGTGCCGGAACGGATAACTGGTGCTATAAAGATGATCTGGAAGCAATGTGGGGAATCCGTCCGATGGAGATTTTCGCCGGGACAGAGCCTACCTGTGTCGGTACGGAGACATGGTCCAGAAACGGAATGTATTTTTTCCCGGATGCCTGTTTTTACGAGTTTATTCCGGAAGATGAAATGTTGAAAAACATGGAAGATCCGTCTTACACTCCCTGTACCGTGCTGATGGATGAGGTCGTTCCGGGAGAAAAATATGAGATTGTGGTGACGGTTCTGAAGGGCGGCGCATTCGTGAGATATCGTGTGGGTGATATGTACCGTTGTCTCGGTCTGGGCTGTAAAGAAGACGAAACCGGTATTCCAAGATTTGCCTATGTGGACCGCGTACCTTCCGTCATTGATATTGCCGGTTTTACGCGAATCACGGAAAATTCCATCCGTCATTCCATTGAGCTTTCCGGTCTGCAGGTAAAAGACTGGTTTGCCGTTAAAGAATATACGAAGGAGAACAGACCACAGCTTCATCTGTACCTTGAGATGGACCGGTCTTCCCTTACCAGTGCCGCTGTCAGCAGAGAAATTCTGAAAGATCATCTCAGTGTGTATTTTAAATACGTGGACAGCGATTATACGGATCTTCAGAAAATACTTGGGATTGATCCGCTGAATATTTCTATCGTAAAGTGTGGGACGTTTGAACAGTACGAAAAAACGTACGGACGGAAAATCCGGAGGATGAATCCTCCCTCCCGTCAGATCAGGGAGTTTATGGATGTACAGAGTGGAAAATCGGTCCTTCTGAAGGGAGGATATTACAATGGCTAGCTACAGTTGGGTTTCTGTCATTGCATTGCTGGGATATTTATTCCTTCTGATTGCATTTGCATCGGCTAAAAAGAATAAAGTAATCAATTCATTCATTGTACTGCTGCTGATTCTGATTATGTGGAGCGGCGGTTCATTCCTGATGCGGGTACAGTTCTGGCCATCGATCAATTTCTGGCATTACGTATCAATTGCAGGCATGATGCTGCTACCTTATGGGTTTCTCCGGTTTTTCTGCGATTTTCTGGAAGAAAAGCGGAAGTACTGCAGAAATTTCTGGCTGATCTTTTTTTCTGTGTGCTACGTGATTAACCTTTTTACTGAGTTTTTTATACCGACGCCGCAGGTTCACGTCAGTGATGCCGGGACAACAGTATTTGTGTATACTTACCCATGGCCGATTTACATCATCTTCGGAATCTGTGTGGTAATTCTGATTCAGATCAGTTATCTGTTTTTCCGGTGCTGCAGAGGTGATATTCTGGTATTCCGCCAGCTCCGGCCTGTTCTCATCGGAATCGGATTTGTGGTTCTGGGAAACGGAATTTCCACGCTTGGAGTTTTCGCAGGGATTCCTGTGGATATTATTTCCGGTGTCGTATTTGTTTATTTTCTCTTTTACGCGCTGTATAAAAAGCGGATGTTCAAACTGACGCTGCTGCTGTCAAAAGGAAACTGTTATGCTTTGTCCATACTGATCAGCGGTGTGATTTTCTATTATCTGATTGCACCGATCCGGAAATGGATTACAAAGTATCTTCATCTGAATGAAACGTATACGCTGCTGCTGATTGCACTGCTGATCGTGATCTGTGTCTATCTGCTGTACATTATCATGAAACAGTTTCTGGATACACTTTTTGTCAAGGAGGAACAGATTCAGGCAGAGACCATCAAAGAATTTAGTTACTCCGTATCAAGGACGCTTCAGAAAGAGACGATCCTTTCTGAACTGGCAGATGTTATTCAGAGAACAACAGGAACAGAGAGAATCTATATCTGTATTAATAACGGAGAAGGCGAGTTTGTTCTGGAGAAAACAGCCAGTCCTCTTGATCAGAAATCTTTTTCCATGGGAAAGGATCATCCACTCATTCAGTATATGGAGAAGCATGAAGGCTGTCTTCTTATGGATGACTTTAAAAGAACAAATAATTACCGTTCCATGTGGGATCAGGAGAAGAAGCAGCTGGAAGACTGGCGTGTGGCGTGTCTGGCTCCCATGAAGGACAGCAGTGATCTTGTGGGCATCGTGATGCTGTCCGGAAAAGAGAAGGGCTACAGCTTTGATGATTTCAGCCTGCTGATGTCGGTCTGCTCCGTCTGCTCCATGGCTGTCAAAAATTCGAAAATGTATGAACAGGCATACGATGAGTCGAGAAAAGATGACCTGACAGGGCTGTACAACAGGAAACGGTTTTATGAAGTGATCGAAGAGGAATTTGAGAAAAACAGGGATCATTCTCTGGCGCTTATTATGCTGAATGTTGACGATTTCAAGCTGTACAATCAGCTGTACGGTGCACAGGAGGGAGACAGGGCGCTCCAGAAAATTGCGGCAATTATCCGCGCCACAACAGCTGACCGGGGGATTGCATTCCGCATGACGGGGAAGGAATTTGCGGTTCTTCTTCCGTCTTACGATATCTATTCGGCAAAAGTGCTGGCGGAATCTGTGGCAGGTCAGGTGCGCCGGATGAATGCAAATAATGACCTTTACAGTCTGAAG
>JAXEBU010000190.1:0-5347 GCA_034093895.1 Candidatus Choladocola sp.
GCACCTGTTTCTCACAGGCATACATCGTTTCAACACAATCAGTCACCCAAAGGCATTGGAGGTTCGCTACAAGGCTCACTGGCGATTACCTTGACCAGACTTTCACTGGCAAGCTGATAACAGCTTGCAGAACACACGACTTTCACCCGTTAGAAACGTGTGCCGCCAGGCGCACCACAAAAAAGGGAAGTGACATAAGTCACTTCCCTAAAACTTAATCTGTGCACAAATACACTTTCATTACAACACTTTTGAACCAGTTTGCCTTTTTATAGAGATCATTATGACTCATATAGTCTCTAACATCCTCCCGATTCAAAATCCAGGTGCCAAAATAAAAACACTTTGTGTACTTTTTTATTTGCTCACTTCTGCGATAGCTGCCTGTGCTGCTGCCAGTCTTGCAATCGGAACACGGAACGGTGAGCAGGAAACGTAGTCCAGACCGATCTTGTGGCAGAATTCTACGGAAGAAGGATCTCCGCCGTGCTCGCCGCAGATACCGATATGCAGATTCGGATTAACCGGCTTTCCGAGCTGGATCGCTGTCTCCATCAGCTTACCTACACCAGTCTGGTCAAGTTTTGCAAACGGATCGTTCTCGAAGATCTTTGCATCATAGTATGCATTCAGGAACTTGCCTGCATCGTCACGTGAGAAGCCGTAGCACATCTGTGTCAGGTCGTTTGTACCGAAGCAGAAGAAGTCAGCTTCTTTTGCGATCTCGTCTGCTGTCAGAGCTGCACGCGGAATTTCAATCATGGTACCTACCTGATACTTCAGGTCAGAGCCTGCTGCCGCGATCTCAGCATCTGCTGTCTCAACAACGGTCTTCTTAACGTATTTCAGCTCTTTGTTGTCGCCAACAAGCGGAATCATGATCTCCGGGCATACATTCCAGTCCGGATGATTCTTCTGTACGTTGATGGCAGCGCGGATCACTGCCTTCGTCTGCATTGCTGCGATTTCCGGATATGTTACTGCCAGACGGCATCCACGATGACCCATCATCGGGTTGAACTCATGGAGAGAATCGATGATGGCTTTGATCACATCAACACTCTTGCCCTGTGCATCAGCCAGTTTCTTAATATCTTCTTCTTCTGTCGGAACGAACTCATGAAGAGGCGGATCCAGGAAACGGATGGTAACCGGATTGCCTTCCATTGCTTCGTACAGTTTTTCGAAGTCGCCCTGCTGCTCCGGAAGAATCTTCTCAAGAGCTGCTTCTCTCTCTTCAACTGTCTCGGAGCAGATCATCTCACGGAATGCATCGATACGGTTGCCTTCAAAGAACATATGCTCTGTACGGCAAAGTCCGATACCTTCTGCACCCAGCTCACGTGCTTTCTTTGCATCGTGCGGAGTATCTGCGTTCGTTCTTACGCTGAGTTTTCTGTATTTGTCAGCCCATCCCATGATTCTTCCGAACTCACCGGCGATGGAAGCGTCTACTGTCGGAATAATTCCGTCATAGATATTACCTGTGGAACCGTCAAGAGAAATCGGATCTCCTTCATGGAACTCTTTTCCGTGAAGTGTGAATACTTTGTTTGCCTCGTCCATCACGATCTCGCCGCAGCCGGATACACAGCAGGTTCCCATACCACGTGCAACTACTGCTGCATGGCTTGTCATACCGCCGCGTACGGTCAGGATACCCTGCGCACTCTTCATACCTTCGATATCTTCCGGTGAAGTCTCAAGACGTACAAGAACAACCTTCTCTCCTCTTGCTGCCCATGCCTTTGCATCTTCTGCAGAGAATACAATCTTACCGCATGCTGCTCCCGGTGAAGCTCCCAGAGCCTTTGCCATCGGCACTGCTGCCTTCAGAGCGGCACTGTCAAACTGCGGGTGAAGCAGTGTATCCAGATTACGCGGATCGATCATTGCTACTGCTTTTTCTTCTGAAATCATGCCCTCATCAACGAGATCGCAGGCAATCTTCAGAGCTGCCTGAGCAGTTCTCTTACCATTACGTGTCTGCAGCATGTACAGATGTCTGTCTTCAATTGTGAACTCCATATCCTGCATATCTCTGTAATGATCTTCCAGAGTCTTGCAGATCGTTACGAACTGATCGTAAACTTCCGGCATAACTTCCTTCAGCTGATCAATCTTCTGCGGTGTACGAACACCTGCAACTACGTCTTCGCCCTGTGCATTCATCAGGAACTCACCCATCAGGTGTTTCTCTCCTGTTGCCGGATCACGGGTAAATGCAACACCGGTACCTGATGTCTCACCCATGTTACCGAATGCCATCATCTGTACGTTAACTGCGGTACCCCAGGAATACGGGATATCGTTGTCACGACGATATACATTGGCACGCGGGTTGTCCCAGGAACGGAATACGGCTTTGATTGCTTCCATCAGCTGTTCCTTCGGATCTGTCGGGAAATCTGAACCGATTTTTGCCTTATATTCAGCCTTGAACTGATCTGCCAGTTCCTTCAGGTCTTCTGCTGTCAGATCAACATCCTGTGTAACACCCTTCTGCGCTTTCATCTTATCGATCAGCTCTTCGAAGTACTTCTTACCTACTTCCATTACTACGTCAGAGAACATCTGGATGAATCTTCTGTAGCAGTCCCATGCCCAACGGGGATTTCCGGACTTCTCTGCGAGAACTTCCACTACTTCTTCATTCAGACCAAGGTTCAGGATGGTATCCATCATACCCGGCATGGATGCTCTTGCTCCGGAACGTACGGAAACGAGCAGCGGATTTTCCTTATCACCAAATTTCTTTCCGGTAACGCCTTCCATCTTCACGATGGCTTCCATGATCTGATCCATGATTTCATCATTGATCTTTCTGCCGTCCTCGTAGTACTGTGTGCAGGCTTCTGTTGTAATTGTAAAGCCCTGCGGTACAGGAAGGCCGAGATTTGTCATTTCTGCAAGGTTCGCACCTTTACCACCGAGAAGATTACGCATTCCAGCGTTTCCTTCTGTAAACATATAAACCCATTTTGCCATGTTACACATTCCTCCTAAAATAGTAATCATATATTTTATTGTAACATATTTCCTGTTACAGTCAAGAAAATCCTGTTTTCTTTATGCATTTTTTGGTATACATCCAGGGATATTCCTGACAAAAATATGAAATTTTTGTTAAAATGCCACAGTTTACGTGAACTATAACAAAAATATTGCACAAGTTCCGGACTGTCAGCAGTGCGTCAAACGAAGCTTCCTGTCCGAGAAAAAACCACGGAAAAAGCCGCAGAATACGGGTCAGTACTCTGCGGCCGTCATTTATCAGTTCTATTTCAGCAGATGCTCTGCAGATTATTCTGCAACGATCTTTTTCAGATGTACGAATCTCGGAAGAGATTTCTCCTGTTTCATCTGAATGTCGCCCTGGATCAGCGGAAGTGCATAGTCGATGAATGCATCTGTTACGTTGTTTCCGCGCTCGTTAATCCATTCTAGCGGAACTTTCTTCTCGTAGTTTGCTACGGAAGACAGATCGAGAAGATCAGCTTCACACTTGTACCCGTTCTCATCACGTGTGCACTTGAAGCCTACCATCTTGTCTGTAACGCCTGCAATTGCTTCGTTCACTGCAGTCTGTCCGGCCATGAATGCTTCATCGGAGTCTGTCTGAGAAGCGCAGTGCTCTGCACATCTCTGAAGGAGTGAAAATTCGATCGGACGAACCTTAACACCCGGGATCGCGTTCTTAACAACGTCAGCAAGCTTTGCAGCCAGTCCGCCAAGCTGTGCATGACCGAATCCGTCTGTTGCGGAAGTCTTTGCTTCTGATACGAAAGTACCGTCTTCGTAGTGGATACCTTCTGATACTGCTACCAGAACGTTCTGATTCTCATTCCAGATCTTCTCCACATCCTCAAGGAACTCGTTCATATTGAAGGTCACTTCCGGAAGGTAAATGAGATCCGGGCCGTAGCCTGTCACACGTGCCAGTGCAGCTGCTCCTGCAAGCCATCCTGCGTGACGTCCCATAATCTCAACAATGGTAACCTGTCCTTTATCGTATACGTGAGCATCCTGATATACTTCTACCAGGGAAGTAGCAATGTATTTTGCTGCAGATGCGAAGCCCGGGCAGTGGTCTGTTCCGAACAGGTCATTATCAATCGTCTTCGGAATACCCATTACGCGGCAGTCGTATCCGACTTTCTTCATATATTTGGAAATCTTGTTACATGTATCCATGGAATCATTTCCGCCGTTGTAGAAGAAATAACGAACATCATATTTCTTGAAGATCTCAAGAATTCTCTTATAATCCGTATCATCTACATCCGGGTCTGCGATCTTGTAACGGCAGGAACCAAGTGCGGATGACGGAGTATATCTCATGATTTCCAGTTCTTCCGGATCTTCTTCATCCATGACATAAAGCTTATCGTTCAGAACACCTACAATACCGTTTGCAGCGCCGTAAACCTTTGTAATCACATCAGAGTCAAGACCAGCTTTGATTGCTCCGTAGCAGCTGGAGTTGATAACTGAAGAAGGACCACCAGACTGTCCGATAATCATTGCACCTTTCAATTCGCTCATTTTCAAAATCCTCCTGTTTCTATTGAACTGTATATCATAATGTAAAAAACACTATCTCTTTTATTATAATACAGATTTTCAGTTTTTTCTATACTAATTATAAATTTGTAATCATTCTCTTATCAGAATTCAAACTTTTTCTCGAAGTATGCTTTCAGGTCTTCGATCTTTACGCGCTCCTGCTCCATAGTATCGCGGTCACGTACCGTTACGGCTCCGTCTTCTTCAGACTCGAAATCATAGGTGATGCAGAACGGAGTTCCGATCTCATCCTGCCTTCTGTACCGTTTTCCGATGTTTCCTCTGTCATCAAACTCACAGTTGTAATACCTGGAGAGCATCGTATAAATCTTTTCAGCACCCTCATTCAGTTTTTTGGACAGCGGAAGAACACCGATCTTCACCGGTGCCAGTGCCGGATGGAAATGAAGCACGGTACGCATATCCCCGCCCTCCAGTTCCTCTTCGTCGTATGCGCTGCAGAGGAAGGCAAGTACCACACGGTCAGCGCCGAGCGACGGTTCGATTACGTACGGGATGTATTTCTCTTTCTTTTCATCGTCAAAATAAGTCATATCCTGACCGGATACGTTCTGATGCTGTGTCAGATCGTAGTCGGTACGGTCAGCAATACCCCAAAGCTCGCCCCAGCCGAAGGGAAACAGGAATTCAATATCTGTGGTACCCTTACTGTAGAAGCACAGTTCTTCCGGATCGTGGTCACGCAGACGAAGTTCTTCCTCCTTCATGCCCAGTGTCTTCAGCCAGTTGTAACAGAAGCTTCTCCAGTACTGGAACCACT
>JAXEBU010000191.1:0-14097 GCA_034093895.1 Candidatus Choladocola sp.
GTAGAGAGACGCAGAGCAGACCGGGCACGCAGGCGTGCAAAGGGCTGCGCTGTAATATTCGTGGAGAATGGGCGGAACGCCCATTCAGCCGCAGACCGGAGCTGCGAAGCAGCGAAGAGGCGGCGAGAGCCGGCGGGTCAGCGGCCTGCATGGTGAAAAACGTAGAGAGACGCAGAGCAGACCGGGCACGCAGGCGTGCAAAGGGCTGCGCTGTAATATTCGTGGAGAATGGGCGGAACGCCCATTCAGCCGCAGACCGGAGCTGCGAAGCAGCGAAGAGCCGGCGAGGGCCGGCGGGTCAGCGGCCTGCATGGTGAATATACTATTTCAATTTGGAGGATATTATGATTACGAGCACTTCCAACCTTCAGGTGAAGCAGCTGATTCAGCTTCGGAAAAAAGGGAAGGAACGTACCGCCCGGGATGTATTTGTGGCAGAGGGTATCAAAATGTACCAGGAGGTACCGGAAGAACGTCTTGTGCAGACGTATGTTTCAGAAAGCTGTTTTCAAAAGAATGAAACCATTTTCAGAAACAGGCAGCAGGTGACGGTATTATCGGACCGGGTATTCGAAAGTGTATCAGATACAAAGACGCCGCAGGGCGTCTTATGTCTTGTACGCCAGTACCATTATCAGCTGAATGACCTGATGAATCCAAGACCGCTTCTGATGGTGCTGGAAAACCTGCAGGATCCCGGAAATCTGGGAACAATTGTGCGGACTGCCGAAGGGGCCGGAGTCAGTGGAATCCTGATGACGGACGGCTGTGTGGATATCTATAATCCCAAAGTGATCCGGTCTACCATGGGTTCCATATACCGTATGCCTTTTTACTATACAGATAATCTGCAGCGCGATCTGCTGGAACTGAAAAAACAGGGAGTCAGTCTGTATGCGGCCCATCTGAAGGGACAGGATACGTATGACCGTCAGGATTACAGAAAACCGTCTGCGTTTCTGATCGGAAATGAGAGCCGCGGGTTATCCGATGAGACGGCAGCGCTTGCGGACACATATGTAAAAATTCCCATGTGCGGATACGTGGAGTCGCTGAATGCGGCAGTTGCTTCTGCAATACTGATGTATGAAGCAGGACGACAGAGGAGAGGATAAGAACAGATGCAAAATATTTCGGCAAAGAAAAAACGGTTCGTCGGGATCCGGAATTTCATAAAAGCAGTTGTCTTTGTACTGCTGACTGCAGGGGTTCTGTGTACACTGTCCTACATTCTGCGCCCCTACAGTGGAAGTGCCAGCCGTAAAAATCTCTGTGGCTTTTATGCAGAAGAGGACAATACGCTGGACATTGTGTTTGTCGGTTCCAGTGCTGTTTTCGCATTCTGGGAGCCAATGGAATTCTGGAATGATTACGGAATCACATCTTATAATTTTGCGACGGGAAGCATGCCGCCACAGATGATCAAATACTGTCTGAAGGAAATTCAGAAAACGCAGGATCCCCGGCTTTATGTCATTGACCTGAGACCTTTCAGCGTGGCAGAGGACGGGTATTATCAGGAAAAAGAGATTATGAACATGGAGCATGATACGGTGCTCAGGAATGTCAGTGATAATTTTAAATATTCGCTGAATCGTTACGAAATGATTAAAGAATGTGTGCCGGATTCCTATGACAAAATCCCCTATTATTTTGATCTGATGAAATATCACACGGAATGGACGCGTCTGTTTGACCGTCAGTCTCTGGAATACGGAACAAACAGCAGCCATGACAGCTCAAAAGGCTTTAAAATGGTAAACAGTGTAAAACAGATCGAGCCGACAGATTACGCGTCCGATGAGAACAGGAGACCGCTGTCCGAACGGCTGGATCCCATTCTGTACGATCTTCTGGATTACTGTGAGGAGGAAAACCTTCAGGTACTGTTTCTGGTCAGCGCATACCGGCAGCCAAAGAAGAGCAAAGAGACTTTTAATTATATTTCAGATGTAGTTGCCGGCTACGGCTATGATTTTCTGAATACAAACGATTATTATGAAGAAATCGGCCTCGATTTTAATACAGAGTTTTATGATAAAAATCATGTAAATATTTTCGGTGCTGACAAATATACAGATTTTGTCGGAAAATATATACTGAGCAGATATTCTTTTGAGGATAAAAGGGACCAGAAAGCGTATGAGAGCTGGAATGAAGATTACGAAATCTGGTCGGAGGACGTCCGCGAACTGAAGGAGAGCATACAGAAGAAGATTGATGCGATGTAATGAGACGCGACAGAAATTCAGGAAAGGAACGACATTATGACACAGTTTCAGAAAGCGGTAGTAGCAGGTACCGGAACACTTGCGCTGTTCTGTGCGGAAAAGCTGAAGGCGGCAGGCCTTCCCGTAACCGTCTGTGATATGGATCAGGGGACACCCGGTTTTTTACAGAGACGCACACAGAGCATGGAAATTCCATACTTTCGGCCGGAACCGAAATTGTTTTTCGGAGAACTGGCAAAGTCGGACGAGCATACACTTCTGATCAGTGCAATTAATCCATATATTGTGCCATCGTATGTTCTGGATAATCCGAAGGTCATTGCCATCAACTGCCATCAGGCGCTTCTTCCGGAGCATCCGGGAAGAAATGCTGAGATGTGGGCGATATATGAAGGGGACAGTAAGACGGGAATTACGTGGCATATGCTGACTGCCTGTGTAGACGGAGGAGATATTCTTCTGCAGAAAGAGATGGAAATCACAGAGCACCATACAGCGTATCAGGTGTTCCGTGAGCAGATTATGCTGGCTCAGAAAGGTTTTGAGGAGCTTCTTCCGGAACTGCTGGAGGGAACTCTGTCACCGAAGCCGCAGGAACAAAGAGCGAACCGGAAGCTTCATTATTCTACTGACGTACCGAATCAGGGACAGCTGGATATGGGATGGGAAGGCAGAAAAATCAGTGCTTTTCTCAGGTCGATGGATTACGGAATCCTCAATGTGGTTCCACGTCCTACGGTATGTATAGACGGCAGAACAGAGACTGTCAGGAAGTATAAAATAACATCGGAAGAGAAATATGAAGAGGGTATCCGGCTGGAACATGACAGACTGTTCATACAGAAACCGGGCCTTTTATTTGAACTGAAACTTGAGAAACGGTAAACACCGGAGGAATTTTATATGCAGAAAAGTGTATTGGAATATCTTGAGGAAGGGGCGGCTTCCGTACCTGACAGGATTTTATTTGCAGATGAGAAGAATGAGCTGTCTTATGCGCAGTTTGCAGATACGGCGAAAAGAGTTGGCAGCGGGTTGATTGAGGTGATGCAGGGGCAGACACGCAGACCGGTTGCGGTGCTCATTGACCGGTCGGTTCAACCTCTGGCCGGATTTTTCGGAACCGTATACAGCGGAAATTTTTACGTTCCCGTAGACCGCAGAATGCCCGTGGAGCGTATTCGGCTGATTCTGGATACGCTGGAAGCAAAAGTGCTCCTGGCAAAAAAAGGAGATGAAAGGCTGCTTGGTCAGCTGGAATATGAAGGCACTGTGTGTTTTCTGGATGATCTTTCAGAGTGTGAGATAAACGCAGATGCCCTGATGCAGGTGGAGCAGCAGCAGCTTGATACAGATCCGCTGTATGCCATCTTCACGTCAGGCTCTACCGGTGTGCCGAAAGGAGTTCTTGTTGCACACCGTTCTGTACTCGATCTGGCAGATCAGTTTCGCAGTGAGTTTGCATTTGATGAGACGTGTGTATTTGGAAATCAGGCACCTTTTGACTTTGATGTGTCAGTAAAGGATATTTATTCCGCGCTGAGAAACCGTGCGACCATGTATGTGATCCCGCAGGTAAAGTTTTCCTTTCCGGTAAAGCTGATTGAATACCTGAATGAGAAGAAGATCAATACAATTATCTGGGCAGTTTCCGCATTGCGGATTATTGAGAATCTGAAGGGTTTTTCCGGAGAGATTCCACAGTATCTGCGCAGAGTGATGTTTTCCGGAGAGGTGATGCCGGTGAAGGTACTGAATTACTGGAGACATTACCTGCCGGATGTGAAGTTTGTGAACCTGTACGGACCGACGGAAATCACGTGTAACTGTACATTTTATAAAATTGAGCGGGAGTATGCGGAAGAGGAAACGCTTCCGATCGGGATTCCCTTCCGGAACTGCAGCGTTTTCCTGCTGGACGGGGATCAGCTTATTACGGAACCGGGTGCGGTCGGAGAAATCTGTGTCAAAGGCACATGTCTGGCCCTTGGTTACTATAATAATCCACAGAAAACAGCAGAAGCATTCTGCCAGAACCCGCTGAATCACGCATATCCGGAATGGATTTACCGGACAGGCGATATCGGCAGGTACGATGAAAACGGGCAGCTTGTGTTTGCATCGAGGAAGGATGCACAGATTAAGCATATGGGGCACAGGATCGAGCTGGGCGAGATTGAAGTGGCTGTAAATGCACTTGAGTTCCTGGAAGCAGGTGTCTGTGTTTACGAAAAGGAAAATATTGTGCTCTGCTATCAGTCCGAAACGGCCTGTGAGAAGGAAATTCTGCGCGCACTTGGCAAAAAACTGCCGAAATATATGTTGCCTACAAAGTTTTTATGGTATAATACACTACCGACAAACAAAAATGGTAAAATTGACCGGGTTGTTCTGGCCGGAGAGGTCAGAAAATCCATGGCACAGCCCGGGTGAAAAATGATAAAGAAAGGATGAATGCAAATGAAAGAACAGTTAATGGCTATTTTGGAGGAGTTAAGACCGGATGTTGATTTTACGGCAGAGACAGCGCTGATTGATGATGGTGTCCTTGATTCATTCGATATTGTGTCTCTGGTAGGAGAGCTGAATGACAGCTTTGACGTGGAGATCAATGTGGAAGATCTTCTTCCTGAGAATTTTAATTCTGCAGACGCGATGCTTGAACTGATTACGAAGCTGCAGGAAGAGGGATAAAAGAGCGATGAATCTGGTATCGTTTCAGTTCTTTGTCTTCTTTGCCTGTGTATTTGTTCTGTATTATCTGTTTCCTGTTACAAAGAGATGGATTGTCCTTCTGGTGGCCAGCTACGTTTTTTACATGGCAAATTCTGTTCAGCTGACACTGTTTCTTTTTCTGACCACACTGACCACATATTATGCGGGCCGGAGGCTGGGAACTCTGAATGAGGAGACATCAGATTATCTGGCAGAACATAAAAAGGAACTGGATCGTGAAGCAAAAAAACAGTATAAGGCAAAACAGACGGGCAGGAAGAAAAAAGTGCTGCTGTTTGCGGTGCTGTGGAATATCGGAATCCTGTGTGTGATGAAGTATACAGGATTTGTCTTCCGGTCCCTGAACAGTGTTCTTCAGACGGCCGGTGTGAAAAGCCTTCTGCCTTCTGTCAGCTGGGCACTGCCTCTGGGCCTTTCCTTTTATACGTTTCAGGCAGTCGGTTACGTGATCGATGTTTATCGTGCAAAGTACGGACCGGATGAGAGCCTTCCGAAGTATATGCTGTTTGTCTCGTTTTTCCCACAGATTATTCAGGGACCGATTTCCCGCCATGATCAGCTGGCACATCAGCTTTATGAGGGACACCGGTTTGATTACGAAGGATTTACCATGGGGCTGCAGCTGTTTCTGTGGGGACTGATCAAGAAACTGGTGCTGGCTGAGCGGCTGGCCGTTGTTGCAGATACCGTTTTCGATAACTATCTCGATTATGCCGGCCTGACCATGTTTATCGGTGCTGCCGTATATGGCATGCAGGTGTACGCTGATTTTTCCGGCGGTATGGATATGGTGCGCGGAATCGGACAGGTTTTCGGAATTGAAATGACACTGAATTTTGAGCGCCCGTATTTTGCCAGATCACTGGAGGAATTCTGGCGCAGATGGCATATTACACTGGGTGCCTGGATGCGTGATTACGTATTTTATCCGGTATCTCTCTCGAAACGTTTCAGCCGTCTTGGAAAAAGGACAAAAAAATGGTTTGGAACACAGACAGGAAAGATGATCCCCACATTTCTGGCCATGTTTCTGACGTTTATGCTGGTGGGTATCTGGCATGGAGCCGACTGGAAATACGTGGCGTACGGATTCTGGAATGCCATTATTATTTCATCCAGTATTCTGCTGGAGCCGGTATACAAAAAGATGGCAGCAGCGTGCCATATCAATGTAAACAGCAGGTGCTGGCAGCTGTTCTCAATAATAAGAACATTTTTCCTGTGCAGTCTTGGCCGCTTTTTCTCCAGAGGAAATTCTCTGCACAGCGCACTCGTCATGATGAAAAGCTTTTTTACCGTCTGGAATCCGCAGGTGCTGGTCAACGGGACACTGTTGAAACTGGGCCTCGGCCGGAAAGACTGGATGATTGTGCTGCTTCTGGTTCTGGTATTATTGATTGTGGGAATTTTTCAGGAGCGCGGTGTGCATATCCGTGAAAGCATCGCCCGGAGAAATATCGTGATTCGTTGGGCCGTATATCTCGGTGCAATTGTATTCCTGGTTTTACTGGGAATCTACGGCCCTGGCTACGATGCCGCAAAATTTGTATATCAGCAGTTCTGAGCCATTCACAAAAAAGAACGCCCGCCAACAGGCACATTTATGTGCCGGATGACGGGCGTTCTTTTTTGAGATGGGCGGAACGCCCATCAGCCACAGGCAAAAGCAGCGGAAGCTGCGAGCGACGGCGAAGACGGAGCGGCTGTGGCGTGAATGGCTCAAAGCGGAAGGGGAAGCCAGTCCGCCAACCGGCACATTTATGTGCCAGATGGCAGACGATCTTTTTTGAGATGGGCGGAACGCCCATCAGCCACAGGCAAAAGCAGCGGAAGCTGCGAGCGACGGCGAAGACGGAGCGGCTGTGGCGTGAATGGCTCAAAGAGGAAGGGGAAGCCAGCGCGCCAACAGGCACATTTATGTGCCGGATGACGGGCGTTCTTTTTTGGATAGCTCAGAAGAGTTCATGAAAAATTAAGAATAAGGGTTGACAAAAGGGGAAAGGCATATTACAATGTGCTTGTAACATAAGTTAACATTTACGTAATAATTTTAACAGAAATGTAGCAGACATATGTTAAGGAGGATAAATAGTAATGAGGAGAAAGACAGGATACGCCATGGCATGTGCATTGGCAGTTGTATCAGTGTCATCACTGATGGGGATGACAGCTGCAGCCAGAGAAAAATGTGACGATGTCATAGCAATTCCGTATGAACAGGAAAATGCGTGGGAAGATGTAGCTATGACGAATGACGATACAGTCAGCACGGGTATCTTTGTGAGAAAGACACCGGACGCTGAGGGCGAGGTACTCGGTTATCTCTACGAAGGCGGAGCAGTATGGGTGGTTAACAAAGGAGAAGCGTGGACTGAGATCAGTTTTGGCGAAGGTTCCGGGTTTGTAAAGAATGAATATCTTGTATACGGTGATGATGTGAAAGGCCTGGCAGAGTATTACGGCGTGAACGGAGTTGCCACTACATGGGATGATGTTAAGCTGTTTCCGGATGGAACGGGAGAGAGCGCATCGATAGAGATTCTGAAGACCGGCGAGTCCTTTATTCTGATTGAGGACCAGGGACACTGGCTGGAGATTCAGGATATTGAAGACAGGGATTTTATGGCATATGTGTCTGTTGAGGATGTGACGCCGGTTCTCCTGTTTGAGACTGCCATTCCGAAGGATGATGAGAATAAAGGAAAGCACTGGCTTTACGATTTTGACGAGGACGAAGACGAGTACGTAGAAGAGGAAAATGCGGAAGAAAGCTATCAGGCACCGCAGACAGAAGCACCTTCTTATACGCCGCCGCAGACAGAAGCACCGTCCTACACGCCGCCACAGACAGAAGCACCTCAGACGGAAGCACCGCAGACAGAGCCGCCACAGACAGAGGCTCCTGCAGATGACGGTGATGACGATGACGGAGTAATCGATGATGGCGACGGCGGATATTACGATGCAGATACGGATACATACTACGATGCAGACGGCAACGTGATTTCACAGCCTTCCTATAATGCAGCCGCTGAGGAAACTTACGTAGAAGAGACAGAAACATACGTGGAAGAAACAGAAGCGTATGTGGAAGAGACTTATGCAGAGGAAACGTATGTGGAGGAGACGGAAGCATACGTGGAAGAGACAGAAGCTGCATCGGCAGGATCTGACGATACTTCTCTGCTGGCAGCACTGATTTACTGCGAGGCAGGCAATCAGAGCTACGAGGGAATGGTTGCAGTAGGTGCGGTTGTCATGAACCGTGTATACAGTTCTTCTTTCCCGAACAGCATCAGTGAGGTTATTTATCAGAGTGGTCAGTTTACGCCGGCTTCCAGCGGATCACTGGCAAGCGCCCTGGCAAATGGTGTCCCCAGCACCTGCTATGACGCGGCAGTAGCAGCTATCGGCGGTGAGAATCCAGTAGGAAGTGCCCTTTACTTCAACACTGGTTCAGGAAAAGGCATTAAGATCGGAGACCACCAGTTCTATTAGGATTTCATTTACAGATGAAAATGGACAGGCCATCGTGGACAACACGATGGCCTGTTTGCGGTACGCCCGGTGGGCGTAAAAGTCTGGTGGATATTCTCAATCCGCGTCATAACCTGTTCATAACCGGATCAGAGAAGTTCTTTCATTACGAATTCATAAATTGCCTGGCAGTGTTCTTTCCAGTTGAGGCACACAGCTTTGGCCTGCGCTTCATCCGGTACAGTGATTGTCAGATCAATGGGATTGGAGTACTTTTCTTTTACAAGGCAGCGGACAGAATATTCGTCCGCTGTATTTTTATAGTAGTCAGCGATAATGGAAACTTCATCACGCATTCTCATTTTGTTTTCCGTGATATACTGATCTATTTCATCCCGGATCTGTCTGGAAATTCTGTTCTGGAAGTAGTGAAGCGCTTCCTGTCCCGATTCTGTAATAGAATAATAGGAGGAATTTCGGATTGTCTCCTGCCGCATCATGCCGCTCTCTACCAGTTCTGAAATCACAGACTGAAGTGTAAAATAAGTAGTGTATCCGTGATCCAGAATGAATGCGGAGATCTGAGCATTCGTCATGGGAAAGTCCACTTTCTGCAGCATATAAAGGATAATCAGTTTGTACAGTGTGAAGGGTTCTGACATGGATTGATACCTCCTCGTAAGTAATATTTGCCCTGCCATGTTCCGCGTTCACGGAAAGCAGCATGTATCCGGTTCAGTACGGTACGTTTTTTGGAACTCCACAGCGGAGCAATCAGCAGTGCTCCCGGACCGTCTCCTGTCAGACGATGGATCACAATGTCAGGAGAGAGGTGTTCCACACAGTTTATAAGAATCTGTATATAAGCTTCCATGGAGAGAGTTTCAAAATCAGTTCGTTCGTAATAATCTGCGAGATCCGTATTTTGCAGAACATGAAGAAGCTGAAGCTTGATTCCCTGGATGTCGCAGTGATTCAGATATTCTGCAGTTTCGAGCATCTGAAAGGGTGTTTCTCCGGGAAGACCGAGAATGCAGTGCACAATGACAGTAATGTTTCTCCTGCGCAGATTTCTGACTGCTTCATCAAAACAGGAAAGACTGTAGCCCCGGCGAATCAGGTGGGCCGTGTCTTCGTGAACTGTCTGAAGACCAAGTTCGATCCACACAGGTTTGATTTGATTCAGCCTCGATAAAAGGGCAAGGACATCATCGGGGAGACAGTCCGGACGGGTGGCAACAGAAAGAATCACCACTTCCGGATCCCCGATCGCTTCCAGAAATATTCGTTCCAGATAATCGACAGGAGCGTACGTATTCGTGTAGGCCTGAAAATAGGCGATAAATTTCTGTACGGGCCGTTTCTGACGGATCATCTCTTTCTGACGCTTCAGCTGCTCACGTATCGGAAGTGAGGCGGATGCGGCAAAATCACCGGAGCCGCCGCTGCTGCAGAAAATACAGCCTCCGTGGCCGATGGTTCCGTCGCGGTTGGGACATGTCATGCCGCCGTTCAGCGAGAGACGGTATACTTTTTCATCGTAACAGTGTTTCATTTCATAATCAAGGGAATGATACGGCTTTCCGTCCCAGTTCATTCTGCCACGCTCCTTCTGTCTGATAAGTGCGCAACGCGCGTTGCAACAAAGATACTTCTGAGTATACCATCGGCAGGAATTTTAGTAAAGAAGTCATTCCAAAATAAATACGGCAGATTTAATCTAGAATTAAGAAAATGCAGTGTCGGGCCGATTGACAAAAGGAAAGCAATCATCTATGCTTAGGATAACCGGTTTTTGTCAGAATTCAGGGAAATAAAGAATGTTTTGGGGAGAACAGAATGGACGAAGATAACAAAAGAACAGAAAATAAAGAACAGCCTTTCGCAGGAAAAACAGAGGAGAAGCAAAAAGCGACAATACGTAAGATTCCGAGGCTTACAGAACGACCGGCCCGCAGGGATACGGATGCGGAACAGAAGAAGATTGTCTCTGATGTTTCTCCGCAGAAAGGAACAAGCAGGTTTCTGAAACAGGAAGCCGGAGCTCCGAAACGGGAAGGCAGAGTTCAGAAACGGGAAGCCGGAGCTTCGAAACGGGAAGCCGGAGCTTTGAAACGGGAAGCCGGAGTTCTGAAACGGGAAGCCGGAGTTCCGAAACAGGAGGCCGGAGATTCGAAACGGGAAGTCGGAGCTCAGAAACAGGAAACAAGACAGAGACTGACAGGGGACAGAACACGAAGAACTGCAGATATGGATCTGAATGAGGGGAAGCTGTCGGATGTTTCCAGAAGAAGAAGGGAACGTGAGAACGAGACGAAGATGCAGTTGCTGATGCTTGTTCTGGGAGTTCTCACAGTACTGCTGGTGGCGGCCATTCTTTATGAGATCGTTCTGGGACACGGGACGAAAATGACGGGAGCAGAGCGAATGGCAGCTGCGGATCGTCAGAAGCAGCAGACTGAGAATATTATTGTGGAAAATGAGAACGATACAAAGGAAGAGGAAGGCGATGCAAATCAGGCTGTATCTCCGGAGGAAGGGCAGGAGCAGGATACAGCAGCAGGTGAAACGGAAGACAATGGTGAAACCCAGCAGTCGGCGGAGCCAACTTCTGATCTGAAGCAGCAGGCGGACCGGATGGCAATGCAGTATGATTATGACGGGGCAATTGAACTTCTTACGAATACAGAAGGATATGGAGAGAATACGGAGTATCAGACAGCAGTGTCCGGGTATGAGCAGCAGAAAGCTGCCTGTGTGCCGTTTCCGGCAGAAGAAGTGACACACATTTTTTTCCACACACTGATACATGATCCTGCAAAGGCTTTTGACGGAGACGAATATGAAAGCGGCTATAATCAGTTTATGGTAACAGAAAATGAGTTTAACAGTATCATGGAACAGATGTATGAGCGCGGATATGTGCTGGTATTCCTCAGTGATATTGTTTCCTGTACCGAGGATGAGAACGGCAATAAGACTTTTGCCCCGAAGGATATTATGCTTCCGGAAGGGAAGATTCCGTTTGTCCTGTCTCAGGACGATGTGAGTTATTATCATTATATGGACGGCGACGGATATGCCAGCCGTCTGATTGTGGATGAAAACGGAGATGTCAGAAACGAATACATTGAAGATGACGGAAGCATTTCCGTCGGAGATTACGATATGGTTCCTCTGGTGGATCGTTTTGTGGAAAAACATCCGGATTTTTCCTACCATGGAGCAAAAGGGTATGTGGCGCTGACCGGCTATGAAGGAATTCTCGGATACAGAACAGATGAGGTTTACAAGACAAAAGAGGCCAGCCGTGTAACACCGCAGCAGCAGATGTTCTTTGATTCTTATCCGGGCGGATTTGACGAGGCTGCTTATGAAAAAGAATGCGAAGGTGCAAGACAGGTGGCAGATGCAATGAAGAAAAACGGCTGGAAATTTGCCAGTCATACCTGGGGGCACCAGAATCTGAGTGAGACAAACGGTATCTCGTATGAAAGCTTTGTCAGAGATACGGATCGATGGGAAACATGGGTGGAACCGCTGATCGGAGAGACAGATACGCTGATCTATGCCTTTGGCGGAGATATCCGCGGATGGGAAAAGTATTCAGGTGACCGCTATAATTATCTGAAACAGTGCGGTTTTGACTATTTCTGCGGTGTGGATTCTGCAAAATACTGGCTGCAGATAGAACCGGGATACGTCCGCCAGTCAAGACGAAATGTGGATGGTTACCGTATGTACTACAATCCCGACATGCTGAGTGATCTGTTTGATGTACAGAAGGCATGGGATCCCATGCGGCCCTCTTACGTTCCGGAAATCTGATAGTATGGAGGATATTATGGATGACAGAGATTTGAGACTTCAGCAGAGACGTGCAAAAAGGCGCAGAAATGAGCTGATTGTAAAATGTATTATTTCTCTGCTTGTGCTTGTTGTTGTTTTTCTGGCAGTGATCCTGATTAAAGATGTGGCAATTCCGGAACTGACGGGAAAGAATCGACAGACACGGAAAAATACGGCTCAGCAGCTTGTGTCAGGAGCGGGCGGAGAAAACCGGGAAAACAATGGCGGAACACAGAACAGTGACGACACCGGGGCAGTGCAGGCTGCGGCAGATGGAAGTGAAGAAGAGCTGATTGCATACGCGGATTATCTGGCTGCCCAGTACGATTATGACGGTGCCATTGCATATCTGAGGTCTTCGCCTGCCTATACAGGAAGTCAGGCACTGCAGGATGCGGTGTCAGGATATGAGAATACGAAAGCTACGTGTACAGCTTATCCGCTGGATCAGATTACGCATGTTTTTTTCCATACCATGATAAAAGACACCTCGAAGGCTTTTGACGGAGACAGCAAAGAGGGTGGATACAATCAGGTAATGACCACCATGGATGAGTTTGCGAAAATAATGGAACAGATGTATGCAGAGGGCTATGTCATGGTAAGTCTTCATGACATGTGCATCGTGAATGATGACGGAACGGTGTCCCGCGGTGAGATCCTTCTTCCTCCGGGGAAAAAGCCCTTTGTCCTTTCACAGGACGATGTGAGTTATTATCATTACATGGATGGAGACGGATTTGCTCAGAAACTGATTGTGGATGAAAACGGAGAAGTCAAGAATACGTATGTGGAAGATGACGGCAGTATCTCAGTGGGGGATTATGATATGGTGCCATGGATTGATTCTTTCGTGAAAGAACACCCTGATTTTTCCTACCATGGACATAAAGGGATTATAGCTCTCACTGGATATGAAGGAGTGCTGGGATACAGAACGGATGAAGTATACCGTACGAAAGAAGCTTCCAGAGTGACGGAGTATCAGCAGAAATTCTTTGATGAGCATCCTGATTTCGATGAAGCATCATGGCAGAATGAAGTGGATCAGGCCAAAGCGGTGGCCTCGGCCATGAGAGCAGAGGGATGGGAATTCGCCAGCCATACCTGGGGCCACATTTCTCCGACACAGAAAGGAATAGACGGTCTGAAACAGGATACCGAACGATGGCTGAATAATGTGGAGACTATCGTGGGAGATACAGATGTCATAATCTTTGCATTCGGAGCGGATATCGGAGACTGGCAGCCCTATACAAGTGATAATGAATACTTTGCATATCTGAAAGAGCAGGGCTTCAATATTTACTGCAACGTGGATTCCTCACAGTACTGGGTGCAGTTCGGAGACAATTATATGAGACAGGGCCGCAGAAATCTGGACGGCTACCGTATGTATTACAATCCGGAAATGCTGAGCGATCTCTTTACCGTCAGCGAAGTCTGGGACAGCTCACGTCCGACTCCGGTTCCGCAGATGTGATACACCAGTTCAGCCATTCCTTGCTGCCGTCTCCCCTGCAGAGCGCGTTAACGCAGCGAAGCAGGGGAGACGGCAGCAAGAGATGTGCGGAACGCACATCAGCCACAGACGAAAGCTGCGGAACGCAGCAGAAGCCTTCGAAGAAGGCGGTCTGTGGCATGGACGGCGTCCCCACAACAAACTTGAGTTTCCGCAAACTGTAATCTAAAAATGAATATAGTCTCCCAAAGTGCCAATCTGTCAAATTTTTGAAAAGATACAGAGTAGCAGTTTGTGAATAGAGGCACTTTAATAAGCCCCGCCGGAACCGGACTTTGGGAG
>JAXEBU010000192.1:0-32447 GCA_034093895.1 Candidatus Choladocola sp.
GGATTGGTTGTTTCTGCTGGACTCTGAGTGGTTAATTCCTCCGGGCTCTAACACTATACCACCCAGGCATATTTCCCTTCGAATTCCGACCCGCGCGGGTGCATTCTGGAGCCTTAAAACGCCCCGAAAATATACAGCACAAAAAATCCTCCCGACAGTCTCATGAACCATCGGGAGGCATTACTATCTCTATAAAGTTTTTCTCAGATTACCGTCTGCTGGTCTATCCAGCGGGCAAACATCTCACGCTTGATCATCTTCCGGTTTCCGTTGAGCAGCAGCCAGGGTGCTTCCGGATTTTCCTGGATCATCTCGTACATTTTCTTGGAGCCGATATGGAAGTACGCACTGGTCTCTTCAACCGTCATCAGGTATCTTTCATAGAACGGAATCTGCAGCTGCTTCAGTGCGATGAACTCAGGCTTCTGTTCAACATACTCAGACATGATAGGTTTCTGCGGTACCGGTTCTGCTTTCTTTGCGGGACGGCTCTGCTTCTTCTTGGCAGCGGCAGCTCTGCCAGTAGTGCTCGCCTTTGTTTCCTCGGTTTCGAGCTGAGCTGCTTCTGCTTTCTTATTTGCAGGGCTCTTCTTTACGGAAGAGGCAGTCTTTCTTGTGGTTTTGCGCTCCGGAATCTCCGGCGCATAAGACGGGGTTTTGGTTGTTCTGGCCATAATAGAGTCCTTTCTTCTGCCCATTTCAGGGGCTGATCATAGATTTCTCGTCAAATCGAACTCTTCTGAAAAATAGGGGATTGAGGTACTGGTGAAGTACACTCCGGCCATAAACCCCGGTGTATGTTAGTTTATCTTATTCTGGTCGGGTAAAAGCATCATATGCCGTGGCACACAAAAAGTATTTTTATCATCTATCTAAACCTCTTGAAATTACTGATTTTCCTTGATTTTCAGGCATTTTCTCAAATGGCCCGATGCTCGTTCACTTGGCATATCGTAGCATAAATTCGCACATCTTTGCCAGCAAAAGTAGTACAACGAGTAGTAAATTGGGCCTAAAATCATGTTTTACTACTGGCCCTTTTCTGCGATATATGGCGAAATTCTATGGCAGAGCTTTGCCGCAAATCCTTGCCCTGCAACAAGAGTACGGATTGTACCGGGAATTTTCTGCCGTTTTCATATTTTGCCGTATCGCATACCCGCTGAAATCCCTCTACCGCGAAAAGTAGTAACTACTCAGCATTGGCTACTCGCTGCAATTCCTCCTGCGCATCCTCAAATCCGATGTGCGTATAAGTATTGAGCGTCACGCCAATGTCAGAATGACCCATGATGTATTGAAGCGTCTTGGGGTTCATTCCGTTTTTTGCCATGTTTGAGCAGAACGTATGTCTGCAGACATGTGGACCTGTCAAGTATGGGACAAAAAAATATTACTTTTTCTTGCCGGTAAGTACCTGACCATTCCAATCAGGTACCCCAGTACTTTTATTATCTTCCACAAAATCACTCTTGTCCAGAACATTTTATCTCTGCCATAAAAATACATCATCACAATTCCATTCAATTTCGATTTTCTCCTGGCTATGCACCCGGATAACCTTGATGATTTCCCGTAACTTCTCTGTATCGAATTTCTCCATGTCCAGAAATTCTTCCAGTTTCATTTCCTTCGCAGTATTGTCCTGTTCAAGCATCTTGGCATCACGTTCAGACTCTGCTATCTTTCCTCTGATTTCTTCCAGCTGTCTGCCTATCTTTTCTGCTTTCTGCTTGTACAGTTCCCGATCAATACAACCATCTTTGTACTCATCATAAAGTCTCATTTTTTCAGAAGACAACTGGCGGCTCTGTTTCAACAATTCTGCAACATTCGTCTCCATACCTTTGCTCTGGTTCTTTGATTTAACAATCTTCCGGTTTTCCAGCATGGAAGATGCAAACTGATGAACAAGTTCCAGGATATGCTTTTCCATTGGCTCACGTCTGACCACCAGGCTTCGACAGACATGATCACCGCTGGTACGCCCATCCGAGCATTTCAGTAGATGCCATTCATATCCTGTTCACACCAGCCGTCATGCTTTTGCTGCATAATATAATAAAGTGTGTGCCCGGAATAGATCAGGCACACACTTTATTATATTTGAAACATTCTGCTGCACGCATCCTATTTTCCGTAGACCACCGGCAGAATAATCTCTGCTATGGTTGCCACATTCGGCTCACTGTCAAAGACAAGCTCTGCCTCCTCACCAAAATACAGCTTTAACCGTTCCCGGATATTTTTTACACCGATTTTGCTGAATCGTGTTCCTTTCTTCTCGTTCCGATTCAGAAGCTGCATGCTTTCCTGATCCATACCTGTACCATTGTCGATAACCTTAATGTGCAGCCGGTCTTCATAAATCCGTGCCGATATATGAACACGGTAATTGGAACGATCCTCACCGAATCCGTGAATGATGGAATTTTCCACCAACGGCTGCAGGATAAAACGCAGCACACGACAGTTTGCCGCCTCTTCATCAATCGATGTGGTAAACTCGAAAATATCGCTGTAACGGTATTTCTGAATTGTGATGTAATTACGAACACTCTCCACCTCGTTGCGAAGGATCGTGTCCTCCTTTGCCTTGCCGAGATTATACTGGAGCAGATTGATCAGTGCCGTACTCATCTCTCCGATATTGTCCACGCCCTGCATCACAGCAAGCCACTTAATAGAATCCAGTGTATTATACAGAAAGTGCGGATTGATCTGGGCTTCAAGGATCTGATACTCCAGTTCCGCCTTTCTTTTCTCGTCTGCCCGCTCCTGGTCAAAAAGGTGGTTGATCTGCTCCAGCATCCTGTTAAAGGTCTCCCCCAGCTTGCCGAATTCATCGCCGCGCCGGATCTCCACATGAGCGTCAAAATCTCCCTTGGCCACCTTCGTACATACACCCATCAGCTCCTTCACCGGCCGGATAATCGTCCGCGTCATCCACATGGAATAGGCAAAGGAGGTACAGGCCACAATAATCAGGATCCACATCAGCATCTTGATCAGTCCGCTGAACAGCTGTGTCGCACTGTCCCTGCTCACAAACCGGACAATACTCCAGTCGGATACCGGGATTTTTTCTGATACGATGATGACATCCTGTTTGTACATTTTCCCTTCAATCTGTGTACTCTCTTTTAAAACCTGAGGATATTTCTTCAGAACCGCCGTATAATCGGCCTGAAGCGGATACTGAAACAGAATAGTCCCGTCCGCATTGACAATGACTGCCTTGTCCCCCATGCGAATGGAAGAAGAGGTAAAGAGTTTATGGAGACTTTCATAGGAAATATCGAGAACCACAATGCCGTAGACCTGCTTCGTATCGCTGTCGAAAATCGGGCGGATGTAGGAAGTACTGCTCAGATAATTATCCTCTTCTGTGGAATGAAAATCCGTCCAGATTCCCTTTCTGCCTGATCCACTCTGATACTCCTGCAGATATTTTTCGAAATAAGCCGGTCCATTGGTTTCTTCAAAAGAAGAACTGGTGGATATCCGAAATCCATTGGAAGCCAGAATGTGAACATTATTGATACTGTAGATAATCGATCGCATTACATCGATATAAGCCTGTATGTCGTCTTTTGTCTCCTCTGATATATCTTCCGCACGTTCTGCGTATACAGCCTCTCTGACACCGGAATGCGTAATCAGCTCATACACGCTCTCATCAATCAGCTTAAACTGGACATTGAGCTGATCCTTCGTATTATTTGTAATCTCCAGATGGTAGTTAATCTCGTTGCTCTCCAGTTTTTCGCGGAAATAGCTCATCACCGTCACGCCGATAATCAGCATGATCAGCAGTGACAGGCTGAAAATACCCACAAACAGCTGTACTGAAATAGAATGTCCTTTTTTTCTGCTCACCCCGAAGCCCCCTCACATCAGCAATATACACATCCGCCATTACAGCGCAAACGTCACGGAATTATTACAAAGATGAGGCGCCCTTATCTTCTTCCTGCTCAATCACGGAATATTTGTCTCTGTACTCCTTGCACTGCATCTTTGTAATTTCTTTAAATACTTTACTGAAATAATACGGACTGTAAAATCCGATACTGTCTGCAATTTCATATATTTTCATATTTGTCGTTGCAAGAAGCTGCTTTCCCTTCTCAATCCGATACCTGTTCAGATAAGAGACAAAGTTAATTCCCGTCTCCTGTTTGAACAGCATGGAAAGGTAGTTTTTGCTGATGGATACGTGATCAGCCACATCCTGCAGCGTAATATTCAGCATATAGTTTTCCTCAATATAAGAAATACTTTTTCGCACACTGATGCTGTATTCCGATCCTCCTTCACAGGTGCGCTGGATCAGAATATCAAACACGTCGTATATATAATTCTCTGCTTCGTCGATGGAGGTCAGCGCATTCCAGTTGTCATAGTCGAGGCGGGCCGATATGACATTTTTCGTCTCTTCGTCCTGCTTTTCCAGAAAAGATTTTCCATTTGAAAGAAAATCAATAAATGCATGGCGGACATTGGAATAATTCATCTGACGGCGCAGAATTACAAAAATGCTTCTGACGTAAGAACGGATTCCTTCATAGTCTCCTTCTTCAAGAAATCTGGCAATCTTTGCACTGCTGACATGCACCTTTTCCATCTCTTTTAACTGCCCCTGAAATCCCCTGTCATACAGAATAAACGGCTCATTGCCGAAAAAGCAGCTTCTTCTCGCCCTCTCCGCCTGATTCAGCATCTGCGGAATCTGCTCCGGCGGCAGCGCTTCGCTGATTCCGCCCCGCAGTACGGTTGAAAAATAGTACTTGATTTTTCTTGCAATCAGCTGACTCTTTTCCAGAAAGCAGGAAGAAATGTCATCCCCCTTCTGGAACGGAACAATCATTGTAATGTAATAATGCATCTGAAAGAAAACTTCCGCATACGTTACCCCCGGATACTCAGCAGTCACAAGAGATACCATGGTCTTCGACAGCATTCCGATACTCTGTTCATTCATGGTGCTGATATTACAGTGATATTTCATAACACTGTACAGCGGACCGGAAAAGAGTCCCTCCGGCGGAGGCTCCAGCCGTTCTGGGGCAATCGATTTATTGATCTGACCGCGGGAAAGGCTGTTGCTCAGATACTTCATTCTTTCCCAGTCACTGCCCCTGCTCCGCTCTGCCTGTTCCTGATATCCCTGGGTGATCTCCTCAAGCGCAGCAAGGAGCACCTCTCCGTCGATCTCCGATTTCAGAAGATACTGAGAAACCCCCAGCGCGACAGCGCGCTTTGCGTACTGAAAGTTTTCGTAATTGGTCAATATAAGGAATGACAGATTTCTCGAAATTTCCTTTGCCCTTTTGATAAACTCAAGCCCGTCCATGGACGGCATTTTTATATCCACCAGAACGATATCCGGCTCAAGAGATGTGACCATCTCCAGCGCCTCATTGCCGTTGGCAGCTTCGCCGACCACCTGATAGCCATGAGCTTTCCAGTCAATCGTTGTTTTCAGACCAAGACGAACCAGAAATTCATCATCGACAATCAGAATCCGATACATGTTTTTCCCCCCTAATACAAAAGGCTGCTGCAGAACAGATGTTATCCTCATCCAAAAACCATTCTGCGGCAGCCCTTCATTTCATTTCCTGATATTGATACGCAGACAGCCTTCAGGCTTTGCTGAATCAATCCTTTTGCAGATAACGGTAATCAGTCTGCCATCAGAACGTCAGCGCCACCTTAAAGTCTCCGTATTTTCCTGTTGCATACTCAAATCCCTTTTCCCACTCTTCGATCGGGAATGAGCTGGATACCACGCCGTTTGTCTTAAGCTTTCCGTTCGTGATATTTTCAATAACAAACGGATATGCATACGGGCTCAGATGAGATCCGAGCACATCAAGCTCTTTACGGTCACCGATAATAGACCAGTCCACGGTAGTCGGAGCACCGAATACGGAGAACTCTACCATACGGCCCAGCTTTCTTGTCATCGTCAGTCCCTGGATAACACTTGACGGATGACCCGTCGCCTCGATATAAACATCACAGCCGTATCCGTCTGTCAGCTCATTAATCGCTGCCACTACATCCATTTTGCCCGGATTCCATGCCAGATCAGCACCAAACTCCAGTGCCTTCTCCAGACGTGTGTCCATCATATCGAGCGAAATCAGTTTCTTCGGATTTTTCATTCTTGCATATGTAATCATACCAAGGCCCAGTGTTCCTGCACCGGAAATCACCACCACGTCCTCGTTCGTAATGCTTCCGCGGTCTACTGCGTGCTTGGAGCAGCCGTACGGCTCAATCAGAAGAGCATCATTTACAGACATATCATCCGGTACACGGCTGATTACCGCATTCTTCGGGAACCGTACGTATTCAGCCATACCGCCATTGTTTGTGCTCTGGAAGCCGAAAATATTATGGGGCTGGCACATCCAGTAATGTCCGTCCTTACAGAAACGGCACTCTCCGCAGGGAACAATCTGATCTGCAATAATGCGGTCGCCCAGTTTGTAACCCTTCACATTTTCGCCCATCTCCACAATATGTCCGAAAAACTCATGGCCCGGAATAAACGGCGGTTTTACCCAGGAAGGCTGTGTCTCATCGCCCCAGAACATGGCCGCGCCGTGATTGCACTTCAGGTCACCGGCACAGATGCCGCACGCCTCCGTCTTGATGATGATATCGTCCGGTCCGCATTCCGGTGTCGGATACGCTGTCTCAAATACGTAATTATCTTTTCCGTATGCAACCAGTGCCCTCATAGTTTTTGGTGTACTTCCTACATTTGCCATTTTTACATTCCACCTTTCTTTATTTTACATCGTTATTGTATTTTTCTCAATCACGAATTCTCTCACCTGTCTGCGGATCAAATAAATGGGTCCGCTCTTCATGGAAAATCAGCTGTACTTTCTGCCCCGGCTCATAATATACGTCATCCGTCGTCGTCATGCTCAGCAGCTGCTCACCCACACGCACAGAGACACGGCGCTCATCTCCGAGGTTTTCATAAATTGCCACGGGAACCGGTGTACCCTTCACCTTCTCCGACGCAATCAGAACATCCACCGGACGGACACCAAGGGTGACCTTCATATTGTCTTTCACAATATTCCGGTACTTCTTCGGCACTTCCACCTGCAGAGCACTTCCCTCGAAAGTGAACATAAAATGATCTTCTTTCTTAATGATCACCGCCGGAAGCAGATTCATGGGCGGCTCACCGATGAAGCCTGCCACGAATTCATTGGCCGGATCATCATAAACCTCAAGCGGTGTGCCGATCTGCTGAATCTCTCCGTCCTTCATTATGATAATGCGGTCTGCCAAAGACATGGCCTCCATCTGGTCATGTGTAACGATGATTGTCGTACACTTTATTTCATGATGCATTCTCTTGATTTCCTGGCGGAGCTGCTGACGCATTTTTCCATCAAGATGGCTCAGAGGCTCATCGAGAAGCAGCAGTCCCGGACGGCGCACGATAGCTCTTGCAATGTTGACACGCTGTTTCTGTCCGCCGGACAGTGCAGGCGGCTTCATCTCCAGCAGGTCATCGATCTTCATCAGAGGAGCCACATAATCAATGGCTTTTTTGATCTCTTCTTCTGATTTCTTTTTCGCCCGCATATTAAACGCCAGATTATCATAGACATTCAGCGGCGGATACAGTGCATAATCCTCAAAAGCTAGTCCGATATTTCTGTCCTTCGGATGAAGGTCATTGATCCGCACATCACCGATGTACATATCACCGGCAGTAATCGTTTCCAGACCTGCAATCATGCGCAGCGTCGTCGATTTTCCACAGCCGGACGGGCCAAGGATGCCGATGAACTCTCCGTCTTCACAGACGTAAGAGACATCCTTTACCGCAAAATCATTGACTTTCTTTTTGCGGAACAGCTTTTTCTCCTGATTGTCATATCTTTTATAAACATTTTTTAATGTAAGCTGTGCCATATTCTGCCCTCCTGCTAATTCTTCTTCCCTGTGTAGCGGGCTTTGTTATTTCTTGTAATGAATTCCTTCGTCTCGCCGTGGAAGTAGAGTGCATTTTTCATATTCGGCCGGATATAAACCTTCTGATCGAGATCAGCTGCCGTATCATTGGGACACGTGATGGCCAGCTTGCAGCTGCCCACATCCACCGTCATGATAACCTTGTTTCCGATCGGCTCATTGGCATAAACCGTTCCTTCGAACCAGTCATCTCCCGGCCGTTCAAAGGCAAACCGGATATCATTTCCACGAAGACCGATATCCACCTGATCTGTTCCTGCCTCCAGCAGTTCCTCCACAGTATCATCTGCCGGAACAATATCCACCGGCTGATCCAGCATACGGAAATGTACCGATCCATTCTCTGTCTTCATGACTGCCGGGATCAGATTGATCTCCGGCTCTCCGAACAGCCCTGCCACGAACTCATTGCACGGTGTGTAATACATTTCCTGTGCCGTTCCGATCTGGACGATCTGCCCCTTGTTGAGAACAGCAATCCGGTCTGCCAAAGACATGGCTTCCATGTAGTCATGGGTAACATAGATGGTGGTCGAGTTAATGGATGTCTGCATCTCCTTCAGCTCACCTCTCATGAAATGGCGCAACTTTGCGTCCAGGTGTGCCAGAGGCTCATCCATCAAAAATACGTTCGGGTCACGCACAAGACATCGTCCCAGCGCCACACGCTGTCTCTGTCCATTGGAGAGCTGACTCGGTTTCCGGTCAAGAAGATGATTGATCTTCATCATTTTTGTCACACGATCCACTGCATCTTTTATGTATGCCTCATCCTTCCGATACAGACGGCTTCGCATGGGGGATGCAATATTGTCATACACGGAAAGGTTCGGGTACAGTGCATAGTTTTCGAAAACCATGGACACATTTCTGTCTTTCGGCTCCACATGGTTCATGATCTCGCCGCCGATTTTTACCAGTCCCTTTTCCGGAAATTCAGCACCGGCAATCGTCTTGAGCAGTGTCGTTTTTCCGGCACCGGCCGGTCCGAACAGAACAAAGAATTCATTGTCCTCCACCGTGAGATTGATATCAGAAAGCGCAACAACATCTCCGAATTTTTTTGTGATATTGCATAGTTCTATTTTTGCCATACGTACCTCCCTCCAGTCAGCCTTTGACAGCACCGAAGCTCAGTCCGCGGACAAGATGCTTCTGAATGAACAGTGCCACGATAACCTCCGGAAGTACCGCAATCGTCGAAGCCACTGCCACCTGTCCGTAATGCACCGTATCAGATGCAATATAACGCAGTGCCGTAATTGTAATCGTCTGAATCTTGAATCCGCTGAGGATCAGCGGGAATGTAAAGCTGTTCCATGCAAAAATGAAAGCAAGGAGAGCGGAAGATACAAGGCCCGGTTTGATCAGCGGAACCAGCGTTTTGAAGAAAATTTCATACCACGCATATCCGTCCAGCTGAGCTGCCTGCTCCACTTCCACGCTGATATCTTCAAAATATCCGCGCACAACCCAGATTACCAGCGGCATCGTGATCAGCTGGTATACCCAGATCAGTCCAAAATACGTATCATACAGTCCGATTTTCTGGAAAATCAGGAAAACCGGAAGGATTACCATAATTTCAGGAGCAAACTTAAACGAAAGAATCTGAAAGGCCACATCTTCTTTTTTCTTGAAATTGTACCGCGCCAGAGCGTATGCACACGGAACTCCGGCAATAATCGTCACGATAACAGCACCGCCTGCCACGATCAGGTTCTGGAAAAATGCCTTGAAATAATCGGTTCCCACCAGTACAGCTTTGTAATTGTCCAGCGTCGGATCAAAAGCAAACACCGTATTGTACATCTGTGCATCTGATTTAAAGGAACACAGAACCATCCAGATCAGCGGAAACAGTGCAAACATTGCGAACAGCGTAAGCCCCAGGTTTCTGAGTACAGGCCCCAGAAATCTCATTGCTCCTTTCTGTTTACCTTCTATCATTGAATCTACCTCCTTACTGTCCGGCTGCTTCTTTTGCCAGTTTTCTCTGTCGTGTTACAAGGAATTTCGCAGACTTGTTGATAATAAACCACAGTACCAGCAGATACGGCAATGCCGTCGCCAGTTTCTGGTACGTAAATCCGGTGATATATCCCGTCAGGGACAGATTCATCAGCGTATCGCCCGGTCCTCCTTTTGACAGTGCGTAAATAATACCGAACTCCTGCATGGCTGCCATAAGGCGGAACAGAAGTGCAATATACATGAACGGTTTCAGCATCGGGAACGTCAGCGTCTTAAACGTAAACCATGCGCTGGCTCCATCCACGGCTGCAGCCTCAAAAGGCGATTTCGGAAGAGACTGTATGCCGGCCAGTACCAGCAGAAGCACAAATGGTGTATTCACCCACGCGTCTATGACGAGCACTGTGAACAGCGCCGTCTGGTGGGAAGCTGCCCACGGGAAATTGTACACCCCGAAGATATTCAGCACCTTCTCCAGGATACCAACCGTGTTGGATGTCATCAACTGCCAGATCAGTACTGCGATTGCAGGAGCTACCATCAGCGGGAAGGTGAAAAGAACTTTCAGTATTCTGCTGTATCTCGTATCTTTTTTCAGCAGAAGCGCCACTCCGGTTCCCAGCAGCATCTCCACTGCCGTTGCACCAAGGCCGTATTTCAATGTAACAAGGAGCGCATGATAAAATGATTCGCTCTTAAACATATTGATCCAGTTTTTGAACCCTACCAGCTTCCATTTCGGCATCCGGAACGAATAATTCGTAAATGACAGGAAAATTGCAGTAATAAACGGAATCAGGATTCCTATCAGAATAATCAGTCCCGGAGCAATAATGTAATACGGACGCCTGCGGATATGGGCGGGGACCTGGTTATAGTCAATTTCCCCGTTGTTTTTTTTCTTACCTACCATTTATTTTCCTCCCAGTAGTTACGCCCCTCCCCATGCGGGTCGGCAGCAGGTCGTCGGAAGATAGAAACGCTCCATATTTATCTTCCCTTTTAAGAAAGGGGCTGTCGCCCGCTGATGTAAGAAATCTTTCTTAAACCATCATTGTGCAACAGCCCCCAGTGATCATACATTAAGCAATCTGTATTTTACCGAACCCTGTTTCCGGGCAATCAATACATTGACAAGTCAATATCGGAAACTGCCATATCCATCTTCTCTTTCAGGCTGTCCATACCTTCCTGAACGGAACCGTACTGACCTGCCACGATATCCTGAAGTGTTGCCGCCCATTCTGTTGTTGTCTCGAAGAAGTACGGCTGCGGTGTGAAGAGAATTGTTGTATCGTTGATCGTTGCGTTGAATGCATCGATGTATCCAGGCTGGCATTCCATCAGAGCTGCAAACTCATCGGATTCCCATACGGAAGTACGTGCCGGGTCAAGTACGTTGCTTTCGATGGTTGCGAATTTTGCATAATCCTTGCTGGTGAAGTACATAATGTAGTACCATGCAGCACCTTTGTTCTTGGATGCAGAGTTCATTGCAATTGACCATGTCCAGTAGTTGGAGATCTGCGGATCGCCTTCTTTTGCTACCGGCATCGGAGCAAATGCGATGTTGCCTGCTTCCTCAGAAGCGCCTTCCCAGTTCTGGTGTACCGGGTTATTGTCTGCATCGAGTACGATTGCTGCATTTCCTGTTCCAAGGTCAACACCACAGTCATACCATGTGTATTTTGACCAGGATGAGGATCCGCCGCGTTTAATCATATCAACGAAGAACTCTGTCATTGCTACTGCTTCCGGAGAATTTACCTGAGATACCAGCTGGTCTCCCTCGATGGCAAAGTCTTTTGCTCCGAATGCTGCATACATGCTCATGTATGCCGGATGGATGGTACCCCAGTCACGAGCGCCGCGAACTGCAACTGCGTAGGAGTTCTCGCCATTCCATTTCTGAAGCTTATCGCACGCTTCAAGCAGTTCATCATACGTTCTCGGTACGTCAATACCAACCTGCTCAAATGCTCTTGTGTTGTAAGCCATTGTGTAAACCTCAAATGCAAGAGGAAGTCCAAGCTGCATTCCTTCTCCAACCGGATCACCAGGAACGCCTGACCACTTCAGTGCGTTTACTGCACTCTGTACGAAATCATCATAATCGTAGTCCGGCGTAACCATGGTCGGATCCTCGAGGAATGTACTCAGGTCTTCAACGTAGCCAGCTGCTGAGTAGTCCCAGAGCTGATAAGCACCTGACATAAACAGATCCGGACTTCCGGAACCACTTGCCAGTGAGGTGGATACTTTATCAAAGTAGCTGCTCTCCGGAGTGATGGAATATTCAACATGAATACCTGTCAGCTCCTCGAACTCTTCCAGTTTCTTAACCATTGCTTCGGAAGCTGTATGCTGTACCATCTGAATCTCGATCGTGGTTCCTTCATAAGCTTTCCAGTTGAACTCTTCTTCCGCCTGTGCTGTCATTCCCGTACCCAGCATTCCGGCTGTCATGGCTGCAGTTACGGAAACGGAAATCATTCGTCTCATCCACTTCTTTTTCATTCTCTAACCCTCCTGTTAATTTTATATAGTTTTATTGCTTAATGTATTGAATGTATGTACATTATATACATATAATTTAATTTTCTAAATAGAAATAACATCAATTATTCATAAATTATTACGATCTTTATCCTTCTTTTTGTTGTTATTATATATTTATTACGATAATTGAAAAAATATTACGATTTTACCGTTTCTTTTTCAATTTTTATTTTTCGGAAACTTTCTTGCGCAATACAATTCTTTATTGTATCATGAAATCAGAAGAAACTTCCGGAAAAATCCGGAATAGAAGCATGTCCGTCTGTCCGAAACGGCCGGACATATCCTGGAGGTGATATAAGATGCGCCTTTCGAAACCGGCAGCAGCAGAACGTATTCTGATACTGATACTCTGCATAACTTTCTTTCTGATACTGTCCGGAAAGATTCATGAAGGAAAAAGCAACGCACCGGATCAGGTGACAGAGATCTCTGACGGCTGGTATTACGTAAAAGACGGTGTGAAAATACCTGTAACCCTTCCCGCTTCCATCACGTTGGATTCAGGGGAAGATCTCGTTCTGTATTGTGACGTCCTGACAGAGGAAAACGCACATCAGATTCTAACTACAAGGGGAGCTGTGTATCATCTGAAAGTTTCCGCAGGCAGTCAGGTTCTGTATCAATATGATGATTCTTCTTTCCCGCGCAACGATCAGATGGCTTCCAAAGTAAACTGCACCGCCACTCTGCCGGGCAATTACAAGGGAGAAACCATCGCTTTTACTTATGAAAATACCCACAACGGTGTTTTCCGGATCGGAAAAATCTGCATTGGTGCAGCAGACGCCGTATTTTTCTATCACTGTTACAAAGACAGCTTTACACTGATCACAATTCTGGTCATGACTGTCCTGGGAATTCTCTCTGTCTGCATCTCTTTATACCTGAAGCATATGCAGGTTGGAGAAAAACGTTTTGCCGATATTGCATGTTTTCTGCTGTTCTGCGTCTGCTGGTTTCTGACGGATTCCTCCATGGCACAGATGATCGGCGGATCTTCCCCCGTGATTCGCTATATTTCTTTCTATGCTTTTATGCTGCTGGCCATTCCCATGCTTCATTTTATCAAAAATACAGAAAGCATGAAGAACTGTCGCGTTATTGATATCATTATCTGTATCTTTTACGCAAATGCACTTATTCAGAGTACCTTGAACTATCTGGGAATTTTTGATTTTATAGATATGCTGTTTGTGACGCACCTGCTTCTCTTCGGAGGCATCTGTGTACTTCTCACACTGCTGATCCGTACGTACCGGAAAAGCGGCGATAAAGAGCTCTATACTATTCTCTGGTCCTTCATTGTTGTTGCCGGCGGCGGAATTGTTTCGCTGATTCTGTACTGGCTCCTGAAAATTTCTTATTATGAAGTATTTTTTGAATGCGGTATTATCATCCTGATTATATTGCTGATTCGTGTACTCATTATCACCATGGTACAGAACCTGAAATTCCGGACAGAGACAATGGTGTATCAGCGTCTGGCAAAAGAGGATCCTCTGACCGGCATGAAAAACAGAAGAGCTTTTGATGAGGCAATTGCAAAAATTGAAGAAAACACCTGCACTTACGACAATCTCTATCTCGTATTCATGGATCTCAACCGTCTGAAAAATATCAACGACACACTGGGACATCATGTGGGAGACGAGCTGATCGTGGCAGCTGCACGCTGTATCGAAAAAGCATACGGAGCAGACGGTTCCTGTTTTCGGATCGGCGGAGATGAATTCTGCGCTCTGGTTCCGAACACCGAACTGTCCGTGAAGGACCTCTCTGACCGTCTGGACGAAGAAATCCGCCTGTACAACAATATCTGCAGCCGATACCAGATTTCTATTTCAAAAGGTATCAGCAATCTCAGGAGCAGTGACGGAACTATGAAATCTGTCAGCGACTGGAAAGAGGAGGCTGACCTGAAAATGTATGAAAATAAAGGCTGGATAAAACGTATTGAGTAAGGGGGCGCATCCTGTTGACGTACAATATTTCTTTTCTTATATCGTCTCTGATCTTTCTGGTGCTGATTCTGTATCATTTTGTCAGCCGCAAAAAACTGAATAATTCCAGCACCCGGATTTTCCGCCTGTTTATCTGGCTGGGAATCATGGACATTCTCTTCGACCTGCTTACAACCGTTCTGATTTCCCACGGAAATCTGAGTCTGGCATGGTTGTCCCATATCCTGCTGACTGTTTTTTACATTCTGCAGGTGCTGGTTCCCTATGCTCTTTTTCTGTACTGCTGGTCTCTGTGCGGCACCGCGACAAAAAAAGAACGGATCTGGTACCGGCTGCTGTCACTTCCCGCCATCTTTACGGGAATCATGGTACTGCTCAACTTCAGAACAGGTTTCTTTTTCTCCATCGGAGAGCAGGGAACCTATATCCGCGGCGCCTTCTACCTTGGCATGTATATATACGCCGGAATTTACGGCATCCTTGCTCTGATCTGCAGCATAGTGCGCTATAAAAAACTGGGATTTCAGAATTTTTGTATCATCTGTGAATTCCTGCTCATCATGGGAGCCAGCGTGACAGTTCAGGGAATACGCCACGATCTTCTGACTACCGGACTCGGTCTTGGTCTCGGAATCACTGCACTGTATCTGACCATTAACAACCCTTCCGATTACACCGACCGTCTTACCGGCGACTACAATATCCGCAGTTTTTTTGGCTGGCTGGAAGAACTGTACCGCAAAAAGCAGAAATTTCATATTCTCACCGTAACCATCCAGAACCTGAGCCAGATCAATCTTCTGTTCGGAATCAGCTTCGGCGATGATTGCCTCCGCACAGTTTCCCGAAAGCTGAATGAACTTCTGGAATCCCCCTATGTATTCCGCGTATCCAGCCGTCGTTTTGTGCTCCTTACGTATTCTCTTCATGACTATGAAAAAGTACGCACCGGACTGATGGATTTTTTCCGCAGCAGTCTGACTCTGGGAAACGAAAAAATCGAGTTGAACACCGTTATCTGTGGTATTCTGAATGCGGAAAAGCTGAAGGACAGCGATACACTGCTGTCTTATACAGAATACCTTACTTCACTGGCTCCGCCGGCTACGGAAACACTTTTGATCCAAAGTGATGAGAATACGCGAAAAGGGTTCCGGAACAATAAAGAAATCGAACATTTTCTGCGTACCGCAATCGACGAAGATCTTTTCGAAATATACTATCAGCCTGTTTATTCCATCGAAAAGGGAGATTACATCGCCTTGGAAGCGCTGAGCCGACTCAGACATCCTTCCCTGGGAGCTATCCCGCCCGATGTCTTTATTTCCATCGCAGAACGCAACGGGCAGATTGCCCAGATCGGTCTGCTTCAGTTCCGACGGATCTGCCGTTTTGCAGCAGAGCATCAGGAACTGCTTTCCAGAATTCATCATATTAATTTCAACCTCTCCCCGGCAGAGCTTCTCCGGGAAGGCTACAGCAGGAAGATTCTTGATATCATTCAGGAATTTTCTCTTCCGTTTTCCTTTTTTCAGTTTGAAATTACAGAAACAGTGGCAACGGAATACAGCGACCGTCTTTATGAACTTGTGGAGGATTTCACCAAATGCGGTATTCTGCTGAGTCTTGATGATTTCGGATCCGGATACGCCAATCTGAATACTGTACTGCGTCTTCCGTTTTCCTCCATTAAGCTGGATCGTTCACTGCTTGATGATATTATGAAAGACGAAAAAGCACTGCTTTTTTATAAAAACATTGTCACCGCACTGCAGAGCATGGGATACTGTGTCATTGCCGAGGGAGTGGAGTGTCAGAATCAGATGGACCTGCTGCGCAATTTCGGTGTGGACATGATACAGGGGTACTATTTTTCAAAGCCAGTGAGAGCCGATGAGCTGGTTGCCCTTCTTTTCCCTGAAAGCTGATTCACGGGTCGGTATCAGGCGGATATTCACAATCCGCTTCGCTGTTTGATTCAGTTAAAAGAACTTCCGTCAGAAGGCGCCTGCCCCGTCTTCACAACAGGGGCAGACCGAATGACGGAAGTTCTTTTCGTGTATCATACACCGGATCTTTTCTCTGTTAATATTGCATTTATCCTTTTACACCGCCGAGAGCTACACCGGCTACGATGTACTTCGACAGAATCAGGTACACAATAATCAGCGGAATGATTGTCACAAACAGCCCCACATATACTACGCCGTAATCGGTACGGAACTGATTGGAGCTGAGCAGCTGAACGAACATGGGCAATGTCTTCTTTGAGTCTGTTGTCAGCATGATCGTCGGCGTAAACAGATTATTCCACTGTGCAATAAACTGGAAAATAGCCTGAGTGGCAACTGCCGGCTTAATGATCGGCAGAATAATACGGTTGAATGTCCGGAACTCTCCCGAACCGTCGATGCGGGCCGCTTCAATCATCTCAATGGACAGCGTACTTTCCATATACTGCTTCATAAAGAATACAACCGCAGGAGATGCAATGGCCGGGATAATCAGCGGAATGTACGTATCAACAAGCCCCAGTTTCAGCATGAAACGGTAAAAACCGATAATCGTAATCTGACTTGGCACCATCATAATTGCCATGATAAACGCCCAGGCTGCCTTCTTGAACCGGAAATCGTACACATGAATCCCGTATGCCGTCATTGCTGAAAAATATACGGCGCAGAAAGTACCCGGCACTGTAATCTTCAGTGAATTCAGCGCTGCCTGCTGCAGCGTAATCTGCATACCATTCTGCTTGATCATCAGATTTTTCCAGTTTTCCAGAAAATGGCCGGAAGGAATCAGCGAAATTCCAGCCTTTATTGCATCCGAAGTCCGCGTTGCATTGCAAACCAGCAGCAGGAAGGGCATCAGAGCAATCACGCAAAATAATACGCAGACTGCCGTATGGATGGCGCTCTGTCTTTTCAGCGCTCCGGAATAGCTTTTCGTTGTCGTCATGCTCTTCCCCTCCTCTTCGCTTTCTTCAGTGCAGCAGCATCTTTATCACGCATACTGTAAAACAGAACCAGACTGATAATCAAAGTAACGATAAACAGCAGAACCGATACGGTGGCTGCCTTTCCCACATCGGTGTTGTACATTCTCATAATGTACATCGTCATCGTTGTGGAAGTATCGTTCGGCAATCCAACAAGCCCCGTCTCCGGTACATTGAAAAGCGCCGGAATATCGTACATCTGCAATCCGCCGATGGCTGATGTCACCAGCACATACAGCATAATCGGCTTAAGCAGCGGCAGTGTCAGATAGCGGAACTGCTGCCAGCCCCCCGCTCCGTCAATCTCCGCAGCTTCATACAGTCCGGGGTCAATACCCAGAATTCCCGATATCAACAGCAACGTTGTATTTCCAAACCACATCCAGAACAGAATCAGAGAAATCAGTCCCCTGGTTCCTCCCACGCTGGCCATGAAATCAAACTGTTCCGATATCAGCCCAATATCGCGCAGCGCCTTCGTCACCGTGCCGTACTGTGTGAACAGTGCCTTAAACAGAACTGCCACAGAAGCAGCTGTAATAATGCTGGGCAGATAAATAATAACCTTGACTGCGCCTGCTCCTTTAACTCTCACTTTCTTGTTTGTAAGCCATGCTGCCAGGAGAAGCGATACGAGAATCTGCGGAATAAAGTTCTGAACCCACATAATCAGCGTATTCTTCAGGTAGATCAGTGCATAAGGCTTTTCACCGGGAGCGAGGCCCAGCACATTTATGAAGTTCTGCAGTCCGCAGAATTCAATAAATTCGCGGCCGTTCCTCTTATAGTAGCTCAGCATACTGTAATAAAAAGTATTGAGCAGCGGCCAGAACTGAAACAGCAGATAGGCGATAAAGAACGGAGCAATGAAGTAATATCCGTATTTGCTGTAACTGACTGTCTTCCTCTTTTTCTTTCTCATTGCATCCTCCTGTCTGAAATAACATGGGCTGCTTCAAAATATTTTTGCAGCAGCCCATGTCTTTTTAATTCACTACATTGCCGTGAAAAACAGCTTTATTCGCAGCAGCCAGCGGAATTATTCTACACTCAGATAAGAGAATGTATCATGGATGCTGGAAGTAAGATCTGCAATGGCAGTATCCAGATCTTTTTCTCCGGTTGCATAAGCCTGTGTCTGTGCATCCAGCAGGGACAGAATCTGCTGATCCTCAGCTGTTACGATAGATGCATCCAGTCCGTCTGCCAGCGGCAGGAAGAACTCCATGAAGTTCTGTCCGGATTCAGCATACAGATATCCGTTTCCATCTGCAGAAGCTCCGCTCTCAATAATCTTGGAGATCGCATCTGTATTGTTCACAAAGTCAGAATTCAGTGCATTGATTGCAACCATTCCGTCAGTATCGCAGGTGAAGAATTTCATAATCAGAGCTGCCAGTTCTGTATCTGCACACTCTGTTGTAGCTGCAAGGCCTGTTCCTCCCCAGTAGCACTTCTCCGGTGTCTCAACAAGGATGGTGTTGCCCTTCCATGTATCGCTTAAGCACCAGTATGTGAACCACGGGCATCCCATGTATGCGATGGCTGCGTTTGCACTTTCACCGTCGCCGTCCATGTTTGCGTACCAGTCAGCACTCCACTGATTTGTGTTGTATGTAAGCTCCTCGTCGTACATTGTCTTTGCCAGCTCAAGGTACTGAGTTACGTTCTCATCCAGTGTGATCACATCGTTCTCATTATAGAAACCGATCTCTCTTGCGTTCATCAGAATTCTCTTCAGTTCATCGTAGCCTGAGAAAAGTTTGCACTTTCCACCGGATGCTTCATTCACTTCTCTTGCTGTCGCAAGAATCGTATCATAATCAGCAAATTTTGCTTTCAGTGCTTCCGGATCTGTTGTACCCAGATATTTTTCTGCCAGATCTGCACGGATCTGGAGACATCCCGGTGTAGCCTGCCAGAACAGAGCTCTTACGTTGCCGTCCCAGTCTGAACCAAGGTCAAGATTGTACTGGTACTGTTTGGAATAATCGTCAGCTGTGATGCCGAGGCTCTCTGCCGTCTGTACCCAGTCACTGTTCACATATTTCTGAACGTAGTCTACTTCCAGACCCATCATATCCGGATACAGCTCATTGGACGGATCGTCCAGCATCGGATCCAGTTTGCTCTGATAATAATCAGATCCGCCTGTGTTTACAAATACGATTCTCTCATACTCTTCCGGGTATGCATCTTTGAACGGACCATCAAGAATCTTCTTAATATCATCATTCCATCCCCAGATTACAAATGAATCTTCGCTGGCTGCGTCACCGGTTACTGTATTTTCCGGCTCTGTTTCCTCTTCAGCAAAAACAGGAACTGCAAAAACGGAAATGCCCATAGCAGCAGTCATCATAAGTGCGAGTAACTTTTTCATCTTCATATACGATTCCTCCTTAAAAGTTGTTGCCTGGCGGCTTTAAGATTTGTTTTGCGATTAATGAATTTCACGAAATCGTTTAACTAAGATCAATATACACGAATCCGCACAATATTTCAAGTACATTTTTTCGTTTTTTATACATTTTGACATATTGTACAAATCTGATTTTGGTTTTTCCGTTGAAAAATCGGAAACAGCTCGTTTTTTCCTGATTTTATCAGCTTTTTCCCTTTGTGCACTTTTTCTCTTTTACTGAACAGAAGAGATATCAGGTGCAAAAAAAGCGGAAATTCCCTGAATATACAATATCTTTATCGTTTTCGCTTTCCTGTGTCCGTTACAGTTTCTTTACAGAATACCCGGGCAGCAGTTTCCCCTTCACTACAATTGTATCCGGAAGAGCCGTTTTCGGATGCTCCACCAGACGGATCAGTTCCTCTGCCGCTGTTCTTCCTATTGCCACTGTATCCTGGCGGATCGTAGTCAGTTTCGGTTCCAGTACCTGAGAAAGCGTGATTCCGTCGTAACCGGCCACAGAAATATCATCCGGAATTTTCAGGCCTCTCTCACGTATTGCATTGATGCATCCGAGCGCCGAAAAATCGTCGGGGCAGAGAATACACGTAGGCCGGTCTCTCAGGCTCAGCAGTTCATACGTGATCTGTTCCGTCATGGCCGTGTCACGGTATGCCGCCTCTCTTACGTATTCCTCCGGAACCTCCACGCCGAATTCCTCCATCGTCCTGTAAAAGCTGCCGACTCTTGCTCTCGTTGTGGACGAATCCAGTCCATGGATATATGCCACCTTTCTGTGGCCGCGGCTGCATACGTACTGCACCAGATCCCGCATTCCTCCCACATTATCCGAAACAATGGAAGTTCTTCCGTCAAAAACGTGGTCTATTGTGACTACCGGCAGGCTGCTCCTGATCAGTTCCTGTGCCTCCGGCTTGTAAAAATCAATACAGGCAATGACAATTCCCTCCAGACCGCGGTAGCGACAGTGCTCATAGTAGCTCTGGCGCTGTTTCGGCATATTGCAGTTTACGAAGGTAATATCATACCCCCGTTCCTCCGCCGTCACCTTAAAGCTCTCAATAATACTGCTGAAGTAATCGTGCTTCAGGCCGCTGCGCGCTTCATCCACAAAGAGAATTCCGAGATTATACGTTCTTTTTGTTTTCAGCGCCCTGGCAGAAGAATTCGGAAGATACCCCATCTCTTTCGCTGTTTTTTTAATTTCTTCTCGTTTCCCGGCTCCGATATCGCTGTAATCATTCAGTGCCTTGCTGACTGTCGCGATCGAAACCCCGCATTTTTTCGCAATATCTTTCATTGATACCATACGCTGCACCCCATCTGTATATTCTAAAACGTTTTAGAAAACGGCAATTTCTTTTATTTTAGTATAATACGGCAAAAAACTCAATCTTTTTCTCACATTTATCTCTTGCTTTCATCAAAAAAATGAGATATACTCATTTTGTAACTTAAACGTTTTCGTTTTTTCAGTTATTCAATATCACCAAATAAACCTATTCAAAGGAGAACTGTTATGAGATTTGGCTATTTTGATGATGACCGGAGAGAATACGTCATTACCACGCCTCAGACTCCCCTCCCATGGATCAATTATCTGGGATGTAATGATTTCTTCTCTTTGGTTTCCAACACCTGCGGCGGTTACAGCTTTTATAAAGATGCAAAGCTGCTCCGCATTACGCGCTACCGCTATAACAGCGTACCATATGATTCAAACGGAAAGTACTACTACATAAAAGAAAATGATACTGTCTGGAACCCTGGCTGGCAGCCGACTCAGACTGAACTGGATCGGTACGAATGCCGTCACGGTATGGGATATTCCCGTTTTCTGTCGTCCAAAAACGGTCTGCATGCAGATCTTCTCAATTTTGTACCCATGGATGCTTCCTGTGAGATCAACTCACTCACCATGACAAACGAAACGGATCAGGAAAAGGAGTTTCAGATTTTCTCTTATGTGGAATTCTGTCTCTGGAATGCAGTGGATGATATGACCAATTACCAGCGTAATCTGAGTACCGGAGAGGTGGAAGTGGACGGTTCTGTGATCTACCACAAAACCGAGTACAGAGAACGGAGAAATCATTACGCTTACTTCTCTGTCAATACGCCGGTGGACGGTTTTGATACGGACAGAAACAGCTTTATCGGGCCTTACCGCCCTACTTCCAATCCGATTGCCGCAGAACAGGGTGCATGCCGCAATTCTGTTGCCAGCGGCTGGTATCCCATTGCCAGCCATCAGCTGAATGTAAAACTTCTTCCCGGTGAGAGCAGATCATTTATCTTTGTGCTCGGATATGCGGAGAATGAACCGGACAGGAAGTGGGAAGCTCCCGGCATTATCAATAAAGAGCCGGCCAGAGAGGTTCTGAACCGTTTTCAGACAGACGAACAGGTTGCAGAAGCTTTCCGGATTCTCAACGATTACTGGACGCGTCTGCTTTCCAATTTCTCTCTTCAGTCGAAAGACGAAAAGCTGAACCGCATGGTAAATATCTGGAATCAGTACCAGTGCATGGTAACGTTCAATATGTCACGTTCTGCCTCCTACTATGAGTCAGGTACCGGCCGCGGTATGGGATTCCGGGATTCCTGTCAGGATCTCCTCGGTTTTGTCCATCTGATTCCGGAGCGGGCAAGAGAACGCATTATTGATATTGCGTCCACTCAATTCGAAGACGGAAGTGCATATCACCAGTACCAGCCTCTCACAAAAAAGGGGAACCTCGATATCGGAAGTGGTTTCAATGACGATCCGCTCTGGCTGATTGCCGGAACGGCTGCCTATATCAAGGAGAGCGGCGATTTTTCCATCCTGGATGAAATGGTTCCTTTTGATAACGACGATTCAAAAGCTGCTCCTCTTTTCGAACATTTGAGTCGCTCTTTCCAGTATATTGTGGATCACAAAGGTCCGCACCAGCTTCCCCTGATCGGCCGTGCCGACTGGAATGACTGTCTGAACCTGAACTGTTTCTCCGATACACCCGGCGAATCGTTCCAGACAACAGGCCCTTCCGAAGGTCCCGTTGCAGAGTCTGTATTTATCGCAGCAATGTTTGTGAAATACGGCAGGGAGTACGCAGCGCTCTGCACATTACGCCACGAGGATGAGAAAGCCGCAGCAGCGCTTGAGGAAGTGGAAAAGATGTATCAGGCCGTTATTACCTCCGGATGGGACGGTGAATGGTTCCTGCGTGCATACGATGCAAACTCCGGCAAAGTCGGCTCCGGAGAATGCGAAGAGGGACAGATCTACATTGAACCTCAGGGCTTCTGTGTACTGGCCGGAATCGGTGTGGAAGAAGGACTGGCAGAAAAGGCTCTCGTTTCCGTGAAGGAAAGACTGGATACGAAATACGGCATTATGATCCTTCAGCCGGCTTATACAAAATATCATCTCAACCTCGGTGAAATTTCCTCCTATCCGCCCGGCTACAAGGAGAACGCAGGTATTTTCTGCCACAACAACCCCTGGGTCTCCATTGCTGAGACTGTTCTGGGACACGGTGACAGAGCCTTCGAGATTTACCGGAAAACCTGTCCGGCTTACCTGGAAGACATCAGTGAAATTCACTGCACAGAACCGTACGTATACTCCCAGATGGTGGCCGGCGCTGATGCCAAATTCCATGGTCAGGCGAAAAACAGCTGGCTGACCGGCACCTCTGCCTGGACGTTTCTTAACGTATCGCAGCATATTCTCGGTATTCAGCCTCAGTATGACGGTCTCGGTATCGATCCCTGTATTCCGAAGGACTTCGACGGTTTCCGGATCAGACGCCGGTTCCGCGGTGCCGACTACGAGATCGATGTCCAAAATCCGGATCACGTTGAAAAAGGTATCCGGAAACTGATTGTGGACGGAACCGAAATCGAAGGCTGCGTCGTACCTTTTACGCCGGGCAAAGAAGTATATCACGTAACTGCAGTCATGGGATAAAACAGTACATTAACGCATAAACAGGGGGCTGCTGCAGAATTATTAAAAAGAGATTTCTGCAGCAGCCCCTTTTTTCCGCTGTATGTTCTCAGATAACGGTGTTTTTCTGAGAAATGCTTTTGTACTATGTTTTGCAGGCCTTCCGAACCTAAAATACATGCAGGCATGTATTTTAGTTCCATTTGTCCCTTGGCTCATTCTATTTTCAGCAGGAGCTCCAGTACTCTCTGTGCACAGCTTCTCAGTTCTTCTTCTGTAAGCAGACCTTTTTCCAGCGCCTGCAGCAGCCGTTCCGGATAACCGGTTCCCATCTTAATATCGTTTCCTGCCTTTACTTCTTTGTAATGCTCCCCTTTCGTCCACCAGTCGGTGGTAATCACACCTTCAAATCCCCATTCACCGCGGAGAATTCCCTCCAGCAGCTCCCGGTTTTCCGATGCGCGCTGCCCGTTAATCAGGTTGTACGAAGTCATCAGTACCCATGGCTGTGATTTCTTCACACAGATTTCAAAACCCTTCAGATATATTTCACGGAGTGCACGCTCTGAAGTCCTGGAGTCACTGTTTTTCCGGTTTGTCTCTTTATTGTTGCAGGCGAAATGTTTTACCGTAGCCGCCACCTTCTGCGACTGCACACCTTCCACCATGGCTGCTGCCATGGCTCCGGTCAGCAGAGGATCTTCAGAATAGTATTCAAAATTTCTTCCGCAGAGCGGACTCCTGTGAATGTTCATGGCCGGTGCAAGCCAGACGGAGATATTGTTTTCTCTGACTTCCGCTGCTGCGGCACGCCCCACCTCTCTTACAAGCTGCGGATTCCAGGTAGATGCCAGCATAGTAGCACAGGGCCATGCTGTCGTACAGATTCCGCACTGTGGTTCAATCCGCAGACCGGCCGGTCCGTCTGCCGTCATCACATTGGGCACCCCAAATTCCGGAAGATTTCCAAAACCATACGTATTTGCTACGCCTGTATTCGGCTGACCTCCCAGCAGTTCTGCCAGATTTTCTGCAGAAAGCTGCTTCAGGAATTCTTCCATGGAATACTTTCCTTCCGCCACATCGTCCAGCATAATCCTGCCATCCTGCTTTTCCCATGCAATGCGGCGCTCCTCGGAACGCACCCGCGGCGTAACCCCCTCTGTGGGAGCATCACTCCATCCAAGCCCATTTTCCATATAATCCCCCGATACTCCCTGCTCCATCGTCTCATAAGTACCGTCTGAACGCATCCGTCTTGTCAGCTGTACCGGTACTGCTTTTGGAGAAAGCTGTTCCACAATCTCATCTTCCATAAGATGCATCACAAAGGGAATTTTCCGGGCATCCCGGACTGAATTGCCCACATAAAAACTGTAAATACCTTTTTCCAGAACCCAGGCGGACTTTGCCACTTTTCCAAGATCATCGTACGATGCAAAAGACACAGCCGGGATAACGAAGGTGAGAATCTGCAGTTCTCCAGGGTTCAGTTTTTTTGTTTTCTCAAAAGCCACCAGCTGTCTTGCCGGTTTTCCAAGCAGTCCCTCCGGCGCTTCCACGTACACCTGAACGACTTCTTTTCCAGCCATTTTTCCTGTATTTTTCACCTGTACTCCAAGCACAATCCGGTCATCACTGATACTGCTGCATACGATATCTATTGAAAACTCTGTGTAGGAAAGTCCGAATCCGAAAGGATAGTTAACGTGCTCTTTGGCCTGATTGATCGTTTCAAAATACCGATATCCCACATAAATATCTTCTGTATATTCCACATAATCCGGTGATTCATGGAATCCTTCCGTGGACGGATAGGAATCCAGACTGTCCGCAAAGGTATCCGGCAACTTTCCGGAAGGATTCTCCCTGCCCAGAAGGATGTCTGCCATGGCAAGTCCGCCTTCCATACCAGCCTGCCATGCCATCAGCACACCGGAGATCCGATCATTCTCTGCGAACCAGCAGGTATCCACCATTCCTCCCACATTCAGCACGACAACTACCCGGTCGAAGCTCCGGCATACGGCTTCCACCATCTTCTGTTCCCGTCCGGTCAGACAGTAATCCGAGTTTTCAAAGATACGGCTGCTCTTTTTGCTCTGAGCCATCTCATACGGATCCTGCCCTTCATAAGAAACACTTTTTCGATCCCATCCTTCCCCGGAAAAACGGCTGATCACGATCACTGCCGTATCAGCAAACGCCCTTGCCTCATCCAGCAGCTGTTCCGGAAGCTCCGGTTCCACCGTCAGCCCCGGTTCCGCTCCTGCCCCATACTGTTTTTCCACTTCTCCTCTGTAAAACTGTGCCAGAGGAACAAATATTCTGTCACCGGCTCCTCTTTCCACAAGACCGTCATACAGATTCCAGACACGGGATACCGTTACATCTCCGCTTCCGCCGCCGCCTTTTACGTAATCGAAAACGCCTTTTCCGAACAGCGCAATCCTTTCATCCGGATGAAGCGGTAATATCTGATCCTCATTTTTCAGAAGTACCATTCCTTCACACCCTGCTCTGCGTGCCAGTTCCAGATGTTCCGGTGATGCTGTTACCTTTCTTTCATGCCCTTCCAGAGGCAAATTGGGCATATATCTTGCACGAGTCCATTTTTTCATATTCCTGTACCTCCAATACCGCATCTGATGCGACAGTAAGAATTCCTCCACTTTCACAAAGATATACCGTTTCATCATACCATGAAAGCCTCTGCATTACAACGCGCCGATTCGAAAAAAATCCACTATCGCTGCTTCCTCATATGCAGCACGCTACAGGTTATATTTTTATTTCTTGATCTGTCAAGAGGACAGCATCAAAAAACAGACAAAAGAATTCCTCCGCACTCATCTGCTTTTCAGTTACAGAATTCAAGACTCATCATCTGACTTATAATAATGAATTGTAGTTATGGAAATTTGATTAAGTTAAAACTCTGGATGAAAGCGTTGTTCCTGTAGTATAATGTAAATGCTTAGAGCATGCTCTGAACCATAGAATATGCCAGGAAACAAGTACAGTATTTTCAGGAGGAAAAAGTATGATTTACAGTGAATTCCAGGATAAAAAGCTGTCTCTCCTCGGCTTTGGTGCCATGCGGCTGCCACAGACGGAAAATGGAGAGGTTGATGAAATCAGAACCAATGAAATGGTGCGTTATGCCATAGAGCACGGTGTAAACTATTTTGATACGGCATATCCGTATCATGGCGGTATGTCAGAGCGCATCATCGGAAGCGCATTAAAACAGTTCCCCAGAGACCGGTTCTACCTGGCTACCAAATATCCCGGCCATCAGATCAGCAGTTCGTACGATCCTGCGACTCTGTTCGAAGAACAGCTGGAGAAATGCGGCGTTGACTACTTTGATTTTTACCTTTTACATAATGTGTGTGAGACTTCTCTGCCTGTGTACCTCGATTCACGCTGGGGAATTATCGATTATTTCCGGGAACAGAAAAAACTGGGAAAAATCCGCCATCTCGGATTTTCCAGCCACGGTCAGGTCGATATGCTCGAAGACTTCCTTGACCGTTTTGGAGATGATATGGAGTTCTGTCAGATTCAGCTGAATTATCTTGACTGGACGCTGCAGAACGCAAAAGAAAAATATGATCTTCTGACGAAGCACAATATACCTGTCTGGGTGATGGAGCCTGTCCGGGGCGGAAAGCTGGCCAGACTAGATGAAACCTCAGAATCAAAAATGAAATCGCTGCGTCCGGACGAAAGCATTCCTGCCTGGTGTTTCCGTTTTCTGCAGGGACTGCCCAATGTTAAAATGATTCTGAGCGGTATGTCAGATCTCGGTCAGATGAAAGACAATGTCCGTACCTTTTCAGAGAGAAAAACACTTTCAGATGAAGAATACACGGTTGTAATGGATGCAGCGGAAAAAATGAAACGTGCCGTTCCCTGTACCGGATGCCGTTACTGCTGCGATGGCTGTCCCATGGAACTGGATATTCCCATGCTGATGTCTACCATGAACGAACTTCGCATTTATGCTTCCAGCAATATTTCCATGCACATGGAATCGCTTCCGGAGGATAAAAGGCCTTCCGCATGCATCGGATGCGGACAGTGTATCCAGATCTGTCCTCAGAACATCAACATTCCAAAGGTGATGCAGGACCTGAATGATGCCATCGCAAAGCTTCCCACCTGGGCAGAAATCTGTCGCCAGAGAGACGCGGCACAGAAGAAGTCATCATGACAATGCGACCGTAAAATACTTGTGATTTCACCAAATATTATGGACAAAAACCGGTACAGAATTCCGAGAATCCTGTACCGGTTATTTTTTCAACAGTCAGAGTATACTGTCTGTCCTACTTATCTATACCCGGCTGCCAACGTATTATGCAAAAATTCTTTTTTTCAGTACATAAACCACAGCAGCTCCGGAAGCAAGAAGTGCAAAAAGCCAGCCAAACACGTTGGTGTTATCCCCTGTATTCGGGCTTGTATCCTGATCGGAAGAGGCTGCAGAATTACTGTTCTTGTCCGAACGGGAAGTTCCGCCCTTCTCCGTTTCGGAGCCTTTCGTTTCCGGTTCCGATTCTTCTGTCTCAGGTTCTTCCGTCTCTTCTGTTTCCGACTCCTCTGTTTCCGGTTCTTCCGTTTCCGGTTCTTCCGTTTTTCCGACAGCCTTAATTACAATATCCTCGGTGCTCAGTTCCTGTGATGCTCCTGAATCTGCAAACAGTTTTCCACAGCCACTGCAGACATAATGTGCTGCAGTCCCATCCTGCTCCTCTGTAGCAGGTACTCCATCCACAAAGGACAACTGATGCGTATGTTCCAGTACCGGAATTACTTCCTGCACTTTCAGGATCTCTCCACATACGGAGCATTTCTTTCCTTCTGTCAGTCCTGTTTCTTTTTCTGTTGCCGGCACTTCCGGTATCACTTCTTCCGTATGTCCTTTTGCCGGAATCACTTCCATGCCCTGCAGGATGTCTCCGCACTCACCGCAAATAGTGCCAGGATTTCTTCCATCCTGTGTACATGTTGCAGCTACACCGTCTACCTCCACCGGAGTATGTGTATGCACGGAAGGTCTCTTCATAACAGCGCTGACATAAAGATTACCGTTTGCTGTCATACTGTCAGTAACGATTTCTTTATTGCCTTCGTCATCCACAATAACCCAATGCTGAAATTCCTTTCCTTCTACACTGACCGTCGGCAAAACTTCCAGAACAAGCTGTCCTTTTCTCACCGGTACAGTTCCCGTAACCAGGTTCTGTTCTGCATCCAGATAAGCATACGTCACTGTATACGTCTCCGTTTCTTCCCCGCCAGTAGCCGGAATCACCTGCTGTTCCACAGTCACAATGCCGCAAACCTTACATTTCTTTCCTTCTGTCAGGCCCGTTTCCGTTTCTGTCGGCTCAACACGCGGAAGAATCTCCTCGTCATGACCTTTGGCAGGGATCCCTCCCTGTGCAGTCAGAATTTCTCCGCACGTTTCACAAACACTGCCTTCTGTCAGGCCGGGTTCTGTACACGTTGCCTCTTTTCCCGGAACAACAGATGGCTTATGTGTATGGAAAACGGCTGCAACAGTCATTCCGTCATAGGCAGCTGTTGATGCATCAACCATAACACCTGCTTCCGTTCTCCAGCCTCTGAATACTTTACCTGTCACTGCAGGTGTGGGAAGATAATCAAGAACAGCCGCTCCTGCCGGTACTGTTATAGTCTCAGAAACGAATCCGCCTTCTCCGTTATAGCAATACGTTACATGGCATTCGGTTTCACCGGCACCCTCGTTCAGTTCCAGAAGCTCTTCTGCTGTTTCCGTCTCCAGCATTTCAACTGCTTCCGTTTCCGGCGCAGCCACTTCTTCTGCCGTTGCTGCTGTACCGATTGTTCCCAGTGCGAAAGCGCCCACAATCAGCATGGCAGTTACTTTCTTTAACATTCTGCTTTTCATTTTCACTTATACTCCTTAATGCTGATGGGCAGCGCCGTCCCATTCCAGCTCAGCCTTCCCTTCTTCAGCCAGTACTTCAATGGCAACTACTTCCAGAACATTCTTCGTTTCACCGTCTGCCTCACCGGCATTCACAATTCCGGTGACACGCACCCAGGAACCTGATTCGATTTCTTTCGTCAGGTATGCAAGGGGAAGGCCGCATTCCGTCTTCTCCCCGTCATGAACCAGAGTTCTTGAAATCCGTGAAGTATCTCCGTCTGCGGTAAATACTCCTTCGAACTGGTAGACCTTTCCATTGAATTCTCCGGTATGGAACTGAAGCTCGCTCACCACTGATGCGTATTCTTCCTCGGAAACGATAATGATGTCTTCACCCATCATTTCCAGAATTTCCTTTTCTTCATCAGTCAGTCCCTGCTCTGCTCCCGCCGGATTTTCTTTATCAGTTTCTTCTTCAGAGACAGCTTCTGTTTCCGCCGCCTCTGTCTCTTTCATTGCTTCACTTTCCGTCACTTCTGTGGTGTCTGTTTCTTCTGCAGTTTCTGTCTCGTCTGAAGAAACAGCAGCTTCCGTTGTTTTCTCTGTCACTTTCGTGCTTTCTGCTGTCGTTTCCTTTTTGGTGTCAGTTTCCTTTGCACTGCCGCATCCGGTAAAAGAAAATGCCATAATACCGGCCATGAAAACTACTAATCCTCTTTTTAACATTTATACATCTACCTTTAAATATCTGCAGGAGATGCAGCAGAATCAATGCGTATCTGTTCTGCTGCATCCCCCCCGGTTGTCAGTTTACTGGTTCCTCAAATCTGAAACTCTTACTTTGTTGCGCCACATACGGAGCATACTTCCTGGAATACCATATTGCCGTCATCATCCGTTCCGACAACCTTCTTTATAAAGTTATGTCCAAGCGCTGCAATTTCCTGTTGTGCCGTCAGAATCTCACCGCATACGGAACACTTTACTCCATCGGTCAGTCCTGTCTCGGTACATGTTGCTGCTTTGCCTGCTACGGTTTCTTCTGTATGGCCAAGTGCCGGAATATCTTCCTGCGCTGTCAGAATCTCGCCGCATACGGAGCATTTCACGCCGTCGGTCAGGCCCGTCTCGGTACATGTTGCTGCTTTGCCTGTTACGGTTTCCGGCGTATGAGCAACTTTTTCAATTACTTCCTGCTCTTTCAGGATCTCACCGCATACAGAGCATTTCTCTCCATCAGTCAAACCTGTCTCTGAACACGTTGCTGCTTTGCCTGCTACAACTTCCGGTGTATGAGCAACTTTTTCAATTTCTTCCTGCTCTTTCAGGATCTCTCCGCATACGGAGCAATGACTGCCCTCCGTCAATCCTGTTGCTGTACAGGTTGCTGCTACTGCCGGATCAACTACAGGTTTATGCTCTGTACATTCGACATATCCTTCAAGGGTCTGAACGATTTCTGCAGTATTACATTTCTCACACTTATGAAGTATTGCAGTTCCAGCGGAATTCACATAATCCTCGCCCCAGGAATGCTCTTCATAATATGCTTTGTATCCCATGCCGGTTCCGCAGTATTTACAGGTAAGACGTACAATACCAGACTGTGTACAGGTTGCCTCACGCACTACGTAAGGATCTCCTGCCACATGGGCCGTCTCATCTGCAGGTATCCTGCTGTCCACATAGCTGTCTCCGCAGCGGCTGCAGGTATGTGTCGTATATCCCTCATCCTGACAGGTCGGCGCTGTCACTTCTGCCTTGTAGTCATGTCCCAGAGCCGGTACTGCAAGCTCTCCTTCAAACGCTTCCACTCTGGTTTTACCGCAGTTTTCACATGTGTACTTCACGCCTGCTGCATTCTCACAGTCTGCATCGACATATTCACCGTCGTCCCATGCATGGCCAAGAGCTGCTGTCTCTTTTTCCTCTGTGTAATCGCAGCGGCTGCACTTGAGGGTGTCAAGCCCGCCCTCTTCACACGTTGCTGCCACATACTTCTCATTTGTCGTATCCAGCACAAGGTTATGGCCAAGGGCTTCGCTTCCCTCTACCGGTGTCATATCGCCCTTCTTTGCTCCGCAGACCTCACATACTTCACCAACCATTTCCGGTGCTTCACACGTTGCTTCCACTAAATCTTCCTTATACGTATGTTCTCCCGTTGCCTCAAGAACTTCTGTGATCTCCTCACCACATTCCGTACATGTATATGTCCGGCTTCCATCCTTACCGCAGGTCGGCTCTACTACCGTTATTTCATCCTTTTCCGGTGCCTTGTGGTTTCCTGCCGGGATTGTGGCATAACCGAGGTTTGCTCCGCAGATTGCACACTTGTAGGATCCGATACCTGTTGTGGTACATCCTGCTTCCTTCAGTGTCTTTGCAAGGACTTTCTGATGGGCTGTCTCATCTGCCGGTACCTCATCAGCAGCATAAGTATCATTGCAGCGGCTGCAGGTATACCTTGTATATCCGGCATCCTTACAGGTCGGTGCTGTCACTTCTGCCTTGTAGTCATGTCCCAGGGCCGGTACTGCAAGCTCTCCTTCAAACGCTTCCACTCTGGTTTTACCGCAGTTTTCACATGTGTACTTCACGCCTGCTGCATTCTCACAGTCTGCATCGACATATTCACCGTCGTCCCA